>CAYWGQ010000321.1:0-1524 GCA_964457725.1 uncultured Gammaproteobacteria bacterium | reverse complement strand
CGCTCGGCGCGGCGCACCCCGCCCTGCTCGTCGCCTCCGCTGCACTGCCCGCTTCGAACAACCCGCGCCTGAAGCGCTCCTAGACGATCAGCGGCGACGGCGCGGCCGGCAACTACGTGTACTTCGGCGTGCGCGAGTTCGGCATGGCCGCGATCCTGAACGGGCTCGCGCTGCACGGCGGGTTCATCCCGTACGGCGGCACGTTCCTCGTGTTCTCGGACTACGCGCGGAACGCTCTGCGGATGGCCGCGCTGATGTGCATCCGCAGCATCTTCGTGCTGACCCACGACTCGATCGGCCTCGGCGAGGACGGCCCGACGCATCAGCCGATCGAGCACCTGACGAGCCTGCGCGCAATCCCTAACATGAGTGTCTGGCGGCCGTGCGACGCGGCGGAGACCGCGGTCGCGTGGCGCGCCGCCGTCGAGCGGACGGACGGTCCGACATGCCTCGTGCTGACGCGCCAGAACACGCAGCCGGTCGCGCGGAGCGCCGAGCAGCTCGCGGCGGTCGCCCGCGGCGGCTACGTGCTCGCCGAGGCGGACGGCGAGCCCGCGGTCGTGCTGCTCGCGACGGGCTCCGAGGTCGGCCTCGCGGTCGCGGCGGGCGACGCGCTCCGCGCCGACGGTATCGCGGCGCGGGTCGTGTCGATGCCGTCGACGGACCGCTTCGACGCGCAGCCGGCCGAGTACCGCGAGCGCGTGCTGCCGCCCGGCGTGCCGGTCGTCGCGATCGAGGCGGGCGCGACGCTCGGCTGGTGGCGCTACGTGCGCGGTCGCGGCGAGGTGATCGGCATCGATCGGTTCGGCGCGTCCGCGCCCGCGAAGGACTTGTTCGAGGCTTTCGGGTTCACGGTCGACGCCGTCGTCGCGGCGGCGCGACGGGTCGTTTGACGAAGCGCCGCGCGTCGCGCGCGGTGCGCTCTTCCAACGGAGGCGACGATGCCGGTCAAAATCGCAATCAATGGCTACGGCCGAATCGGTCGGATGGTGCTGCGTGCGCTCTACGAGGGCAAGCGACGCGGGGATCTGCAGATCGTCGCGGTGAACGACCTCGGCGACGCGAAGACGAACGCGCATCTGACGCGCTACGACACCGCGCACGGGCCGTTCCCGTTCCCGGTCGAGGTCGAAGGCGACGCGCTCGTGATCGACGGCGATCGCATCCGCGTCTGCGCGGAGCGCGATCCGACGAAGCTGCCGTGGAAGGATCTCGGCGTCGACGTCGTGCTCGAGTGCACCGGGCTCTTCACGAGCAAGGAGAAGGCGTCCGCGCACTTGACCGCCGGCGCCCGGAAGGTCGTGATCTCGGCGCCCGCGGGCAAGGACGTGGACGCGACGATCGTCTACGGCGTGAACCACGAGACGCTGCAGCCGGAGCACACGGTCATCTCGAACGCGTCGTGCACGACGAACTGTCTCGCGCCGCTCGCGAAGGTGCTGCACGAGGCCTGCGGCATCGAGCACGGGCTGATGACGACCGTGCACGCGTACACGAACGACCAGGTGCTGACCGACGTCTATC
>CAYWGQ010000320.1:0-1529 GCA_964457725.1 uncultured Gammaproteobacteria bacterium | reverse complement strand
GACCCTCGTCGCCCTGGTAGACCGGCGCAAGTCCCGACGACGAGGGTCGCGGCTCGACAGCCGCTCCTACCGGTCAAGCGGCGGGGCGCGGGGACGGGGAGGGAGTGGTCGGTGCCGGCGCGGGGCGGACGACGATCAGCACGCCGAAGGCCGGGTGGTCGAAGTAGTTGACCTCGTTGCTGCGGATCCGCCGCTGCGTCTTCAGCTCGTAGACCGGCGCGACCGCGACCTCGCCGAGCCCGAAGCCGCCCGCGCCCGCCGGCGGCACCGCGTCAAGCGGCCGGTAATCGAGGTCGAGCGTGACGTGCAGGAAGCGGCTCAGATGCACCCGCACCGTGCCGCTCGGCGCGAGCGAGCCGACGAGCGCGAGGTCGAACGGCTGCGCGGCCCGCTCGTCGAGCACCTCCTGCACCCAGCCGGTGTGGAGCAGCGGCCGGTACGCGGACAGCCGCTCGAGCGCGCGGCGCTGCGCGGTCAGCGTCAGCTCCGCGGGTGCGAGCGGCCGGAACCGCAGCGAGCGCCGCCCGGTCCGGTAGTCGATGATGCTTTGGAGCTCGTCCACGGGCGCGGCCGTCGCGCCGGAAGGATCGTCCGGTGTGGCCGCGCCGCCCTGCGGCTGCACGGTCGGCTCGACGCCCGGTCCCGGCGGCGGGACGGTCCCCGGCTCGAGCGGCGGCTCGCCGATTTCCGCCTCGAGCGACTCGGTCAGCAGCTCCTCGGCCGGCCGCACCGGCCGCAATGCCGGCGGCAGCTCGTTCCGGGGCTCGACGGCGCGCTCGACCCTGAAGAGCTCCTCGCCCGCGTTGAAATCGTTGTGAGCGAAGACGAGGACCTCCACGTGATAGCGCGGCGGGCCCTCGGCCGGAGACTGCGCGCTCGCGAGCGGCAGCGCGGCGGCGGCCGCGAGCAGCGCGACGAAGGCGTGACGTGGGCGCGAGATCATGGCGCGAGTATAGCGAACGCCGCCCGCCGGGAAGGTTACCGGCCTCTCAGGCCGCCGCGGACGCCGGCCGCGCCGCGCCGAGCCGCTCGAGCACCTTCTCGACGATCCCGATGCGATCCTGCTCGCTCGCGGCCCGCCAGAAGTACTTGAGCTTGAACGGCCCGTCGAGCTTGAACCGGTGCGGCTCCTTCTCGACGAGCGAGATCAGGCGGTGCGGATCGACGGTCGCGCGACGGCCGAAGCGCAGCGTGCCGCCTTCGGCGCCGGCGCTGATCTTCTCGACGCCGACCTCGCGAGCGGCGAGCTTCAGCCGGGTCACCGCGAACAGCGTCTTCAACGCGGGCGGCAGCAGGCCGAAGCGGTCGATCAGCTCGACCTGGAGCTCGTCGAGCTCGGCGTCCGACCGCGCGCTCGCGATCCGCTTGTAATGCACGAGCCGCATGTGCACGTCCGGCATGTACTCCTCCGGAATCAGCGCCGGCAGACCGAGCTCGATCTCCGGCCCGTGCGTGAACGGATCCTGCACGTCGAGCTCGCGGCCTTCGCGCAGCTCCCGCACGGCGCGGCCGAGCAGCTCGTTGTACAG
>CAYWGQ010000319.1:0-1575 GCA_964457725.1 uncultured Gammaproteobacteria bacterium | reverse complement strand
TTCCTGACGACGTCGAGCGTGATCGCGACCCGGGGATGCCACAATCGCTGCGGCTTCTGTTACCTGTCCACGAAAGGCCTGCACATGCCGTATCGGCTCCGCGACGTCGAGCAGATCGTCGAGGAGATTCGCCGGGACGGGCAGCCTTACGCGGTGTTCGTCGACAACAACTTGGGCTCCCGGCCGGACTACCTGCGCGAGCTCTGCCGGGCGCTGCGGCCGCTCGAGATCATCTGGAGCGCCGCGGTCACGATCGACGTCACGGACGACCCGTCGCTCGTCCGCGAGATGGCGCTCGCGGGCTGCACCGGCGTATTCATCGGCTTCGAGTCGTTGAACGCGGGCAATCTGGACGACGCCCGCAAGCGCACGCCGGCACCGGAGGATTACGCGCGCCGGGTGGCGATCCTGCACGAGCACGGCATCCAGGTGAACGGCAGCTTCGTGCTCGGCTTCGATCACGACGGCCCGGACGTCTTCGAACGGACGGTCGAGTGGATCGAGGCGAATCGCCTCGAGTGCGCCACGTTTCACATCCTCACGCCGTACCCCGAGACGCCGCTCTATCGCGAGCTCGAGCGACAGGGCCGGATTGTGCACCGCGACTGGCGGCTCTACGACACCGCGCACGTGGTCTTCGAGCCTGCGCGGATGACGGCCGAGCAGCTGCTCGACGGCTACGCCTGGTGCTATCGCAGGCTGTTCTCGCACGCGTCGATCTGGCGCCGCCGGCCGCGCGACTGGCGCGCGGTGCTGCCGTATCTCGCGATGTCGTACCTGTACAAGCGCTCGAACGCGCTCTGGTCGCTCTTGATCCGCTTGCGGCTGACCGCGCTCGTCTGGCGGCCGTTGATCGAGCTCTCGCGGCGGCGGCATCTGAAGTTCCGCCGCCGGCTCGAGGCGGGCGGGCGCGGCGACGCCGGCGCGGTCGTGAGCGCCGGCGTCTGACGGCGGCTAGCGCCCGCTACTTCGCTCGCGCCTTGAACTCCCGGCGCCGCCGCGCGAGCGTGTGCTCCGTGTAGCCGTTCGGCTCCTCGCGGCCGTTGAACACGAGATCGAGTGCCGCCTGGAACGCGACGCTCGCGTCGAAGTCGGGCGCCATGTTCCGGTAGCTCGGATCGCCCGCGTTCTGCCGGTCGACGACCTCCGCCATGCGCTTCAACGCATCGATCACCTGGTCGCGCGCGACGAGCCCGTGCTCGAGCCAGTTCGCGATGTGCTGGGAGGAGATTCGGAGCGTCGCGCGGTCCTCCATCAAGCCGACGTTGTTGATGTCGGGGACCTTCGAGCAGCCGACCCCCTGCTCCACCCAACGGACGACGTAGCCGAGGATGCCCTGGGCGTTGTTGTCGAGCTCGCGGCCGATCGCGTTCGCGTCGAGCTTGCGCTCGCCCAAGAGCGGCGGCGTCAGGATCTTCTCGAGGCTCGCCCGCGGCCGGCTCTTCAGCTCCGCCTGCCGGGCGGCGACGTCGACCTCGTGATAGTGCATCGCGTGCAGCGTCGCGGCCGTCGGCGACGGCACCCACGCGCAGCTCGCGCCGGCGGCCGGGTGCGCCTGCTTCGTCTCGAGCATCG
>CAYWGQ010000318.1:0-1578 GCA_964457725.1 uncultured Gammaproteobacteria bacterium | reverse complement strand
CCCCGGTGCTCGATACGCTCGGGCCAGGCTGGACCGGCGCGACGGAGCCGGAGGAGCTCATCGAGGCGCGGCGTCTGCTGATGCTCGACATCGAGCGGCAGATGGCGCCGCTCGACGAGTTCATCCTCGGCGGCCCCGGCGATCTGCCGGAGCTGAAGGCGCGTGCGACGTCGATCGAGGCGATGCTGCTCGCGTTCGCCCACCTGTTTCCGCCGACGACGAATCTGTTCGACCCGACCGTGCTCGAGTCGCCGACGATCGCGCTGCCCGACATCTGGGAAGACTTCGATGCCTTCCTGTCGCTGATCGATGCCGGCGAGAGCGCCGCGGCCGCGGTCATCGCGGCCGAGGATGCCGAGCGCCTCCGCGCTGCCGCCGCGAGCCTGCGTGCGACCTGCGAGACGTGCCACGCGCGGTTCACGCGCCCGTATACACCGCCGGTCGTCACGCAGGAGGATCTCGAGTTCGACTTCGAGCGCTACCTGCCATGAGACTCGCCCCGTTCCTCCTGGAGCAGTGGTCCGAACGGCATCGCGATTCGGTCCGTTACAACCTCGCAGCGAGCACGGGCGCGCGGTGGACGCTGCCGGAGCTTCGGTCGCTGATGACCGAGGCGGAGCGCGAAGCGTTCGACGACGCGGTGCTAGGGTATTGCCCGGGCCGCGGCCGCGACGCGCTGCGTGCGGCGATCGCGTCGATGTACGGCGCCGACCCGGACGAGATCCTTACGTTCACCGGCGCCGCGGAGGCGCTGCTCGCGCTCTTTTACCTCGCCGCGGAGCCGGGCGCGAACGTCGTGATCCCGACGCCCGTGTTCCCGCCGATCGCCAATCTGCCGGAATCGCTCGGTCTCGAGACGCGCCGCTACGAGCTGCGCTGCGAGGACGGCTTCGCGACGCACGTCGACGAGATCGAGCGGCTCGTCGATGCGCGCACGAAGCTGATCATGGTGAACACGCCGCACAACCCGAGCGGTGCGGTTCTCGGCGAGGAGGCGATCCGGGCGCTCGACGAGCTCGCGGCCGAGCGAGGTATCCCGCTCGTCGTCGACGAGGTCTATCACCCGATCTACCACGGCGAGACGCACCGCTCGGCCGGCGAGTACTCGCGCGCGAGCGTGATCGGCGACTTCTCGAAGGCGTTCAGCATGCCGGGGCTTCGCGTCGGCTGGCTGCTCGAGCGGGACTCGGAGCGGCGCGACGCGCTCGCGAACCTGCGCGGGCATTTCACGGTTTCGAGCTCGATGCTGAGCGAGCTTCTCGCCGAAGCCGCGGTCAATCATCGTGACGCGGTCTGGCAACGGACGCGCGAGGTCAGCGGCGCGAACCTCGCCGTGCTCGCGCGGTGGTGCGCCGCGCACGACGACGAGATCGAGTGGCTGCCGCCGCAAGGGTCGATGACCGCGTTTCCGCGGCTCCGCGGCGTCGACGACGCGCGGCCGTTCTGCGAGGCGGCCGCGGCGCGCGGCGTGCTCGTCGTGCCGGGGGACTGCTTCGGTGCACCCGCGCACTTCCGGATCGGCTTCGGCGGCACGACGGAAGGCTATCGGGACGCGCTCGATCTGCTGAGCCAGGCTCT
>CAYWGQ010000317.1:0-1582 GCA_964457725.1 uncultured Gammaproteobacteria bacterium | reverse complement strand
ACAGCTCGACGCTGTCGTTCCGCAACGCGACGACGCCGCTGCCGATGGAGTTCAATCCGCGCAAGGTGTTCGTGCAGCTCTTCGGCGCGGGCGACACGCCGGAGGAGCGCGAGGCGATCGCGCGGCGCCGCGCGAGCGTGCTCGATCTGATCAACGAGCGGACGCACGAGTTGAAGCGCACGCTCGGTCCGCGCGACCGGATCGTCCTCGACGACTACCTCGAGTCGGTGCGCGAGACGGAGCGGCGCGTCGCGAAGGCGTCGGAGCGCGACCTGTCCGGGATCGAGCTGCCCGATACGCCGATCGGCGAGCTCGGCGACTTCGACGAGCAGGTGAAGCTGATGTTCGACCTGATCGCGCTCGCGTACCGGGCGGACGTCACGCGCGTCGCCTCCTACATCATGGTCGCCGAAGGGACGAACCGGACGTACAACCACATCGGCGTGCCGGACGCGTTCCATCCGGTGTCGCACCACGCGAACAACCGCGAGCGCATCGAGAAGCTCGTCAGGATCCAGCGCTATCACGTCGAGCGGTTCGCCGAGTTCGTCGCGAAGCTCGCGAGCACGCCGGACGGCGACGGCTCGCTGCTCGATCATTCGCTGCTGATGTACGGCTCGAACATGAGCAACAGCGATCGGCACAACAACTACCCGCTGCCGATCATCCTGGTCGGCCACGCGTGCGGTGCGGTCCGCGGCGGGCAGCACATCGAGCTGCCCGAGTACACGACGCTGACGAACCTGCATCTCACCGTCGTGAACAAGGCCGGTCTCGAGATGAAGAGCCTCGCCGACAGCACCGGCGAGATCGCGGGCGTCTGAGGCCGACGTGGCAGCCGCAGCGCCCCGCCCGACGAGCCGCAGAGCGTTGCTGCGGGCGGCGGCCTGCGGCGCCGCGGGTCTCGCGTTGCCGCGCCTCGCGACCGTCGGCTTCGCGGCCGAAGGCATCGCCGCGATGCCGATCGCGCCCGACCTGACGCTCCTGACCGGCGCGGGCGGCAACGTGCTCGTGCTCGCGACCGCGGCCGGCAAGGCGCTGATCGACAGCGGCGCGGCGGACCGCGCCGACGATCTGCTCGCGGCGGTCGACGCGCTGCCCGGCGGCCCGGTCGAAGCGCTGCTCAACACACACTGGCATCTCGAGCAGGTCGGCGGCAACGAGGCGCTCGGCCGCGCCGGCGCGCGGATCGTCGCGCACGAGAAGACCCGGATACGCCTTCGGACCGGCTATTACCGCCCCGAGCAGGACCGCTACGAGCAGCCGTTGCCCGCCGCCGCGGTGCCGACGGAGAGCTTCCACACGACGCACGAGACGACCGTCGGCGGCCGGCGGATCGAATGCGGCTATCTGCTCGAAGCGCACACGGACGGCGACATCTTCGTCGCGTTCCCGCACGCGAACGTGATCGCGGTCGGCGACGTCGTCTCCCCGGTGCGCGACCCGGTGCTCGACTGGTTCGGCGGCGGCTGGCTCGGCGGCCGCGTCGATTCCCTCGCGCTGCTGCTCGCGCGGAGCGACGCGGAGACGCGCTTCGTGCCGAGCTACGGCCCGGTCGTCGGCCGCGCCGAGGTGCAGGCCG
>CAYWGQ010000316.1:0-1589 GCA_964457725.1 uncultured Gammaproteobacteria bacterium | reverse complement strand
CCGATTCTCGAGCATGTACGAGACGCCGCTCGGAATGCGCAGGTTGTCCTCGAGCACGTAGAGCGTGCCGTCGCGGTCGCGCACGAGATCCGAGCCGCAGACGTGCGCCCAGATGCCGAGCGGCGGCTTCACGCCGACGCACTGCGGCCGGAAGTTGGTCGAGTCCTCGAGCAGCATCTTCGGAAACACGCGGTCCTTCACGATGCGCTGCTCGCCGTAGACGTCCGCGATGAAGCGATTCAGCGCGCGAATGCGCTGCGCGAGACCGGCCTCCGTGCGCCGCCATTCCTGGTGCGGGATCACGCGCGGGATCAGGTCGAACGGCAGCGTGCGATCGACGTTCCGGCCGTCGGAGTAGACGGTGAACGTGATGCCGGTGACGCGGGCGACGACGTCGGCCGCGAGCTTCCGCTCCGCGAGCTCTCGCTCCGACAATCCGGCGAGGTACTCGATCAGCCGGCGCGCAGCGACGCGCGGCTGCCCGTCGGGCTGAATCAACTCGTCGAACGTCGACGTCCGATAAGCCGTCCAGTCCATTTCGCCATCGTTCGACCCTCGCCCGGGGACTGCGGCGAGACCATTCCTCACGCAGCGGCCTTGACGCCGGCTCCCCGCGCTGCACCTTCGCCGTCCCTGAGCGCCTCGGCCGTCAGCAGGACGACCGGCCCCGACCGGTCGTGCCGCGGCTCGAGAAAATCTTCCGCGTCGCAGACGTAACCGTCCGGCACCGCGCAGCCGCCGTCGACGATCACGTTGCGCAGGCGGCAACCGCGGCCGACGCGCGCGTGCGGGAGGACCAGGCAGCCGTCGAGCGACGCGCCTTTGTCGACCGTGCAGCCCGCGAACAGCACCGAGCGGTGCACTCGCCCGGCGACGACGCACGCGGGCGCGACGATCGAGCTCGTCGCGCCGCCGCCGCCGCCGACGAAGCGCGCCGGCGAGCGCGCGGGCTGATGCGTCCATAGCGGCCATTCGGCGTCTGCCAGGTCGAGCGCCGGCTCGTCCTCGAGCAGATCCATGTGTGCCTGCCAGTAGCTCTCGAGCGTGCCGACGTCGCGCCAGTACGCCGGGTTGCCGTCGCCGTCGCGGAACGCGTAGGCGAAGACGGCGCCGTCGCGCACCATCGGCGGCAGGATGTTCTTCCCGAAATCGTGACTCGAGGAGGCGTCGCATGCATCCCGCGTCAGCGCGCCGAAGAGAAAGTCACGGTTGAACACGTAGATACCCATGGAGCCCAGGGCGACGTCCGGCCGATCCGGCAGACCCTTGGGACTTGCGGGCTTCTCCTGAAACTCCTCGACCCAGCCATGGCTATCCACACCCATTACTCCGAACTCGCCGGCCTCGGCGATCGGCACCTCGATGCAGCCGACGGTCGCCTCAGCGCCGCTCGCCGCGTGCGCCTCGATCATCGGCCGATAATCCATCTTGTAGACGTGGTCGCCCGCGAGCACGAGCACGTACTCGGGCGCGCGCTCCATGATCATCTCGATGTTCTGGTACACCGCGTCCGCGGTGCCCGCGTACCAGCGCTGCCCCTTGCGCTGCTGCGCGGGCCAGAGCTCGACGTACTCGCCGAGCTCCGGGCG
>CAYWGQ010000315.1:0-1666 GCA_964457725.1 uncultured Gammaproteobacteria bacterium | reverse complement strand
CGTGCCGGCGTTTGCGGCGCGGCAGTCGCGGCTGGACAGCCGCTCCTACTTGAAGAGGGCGTCGAGGGCGGACTTGGCCGCGGCGGCGGCGGCGCGCTCGGCGGGGTCGAACGCGGTCGGGCTCGGCTTGAAGTAGTCGCAGAAGTTCGCGCTCTCCTTGTTGCGCACCTCTTCCGCGTCGTCCTCGCGGCAGGCCTTCGGGCGGCGCCGGTCGAAATTCACGCACATCCGGCAGACGTGGAGCTCCGCGCGGCATTCGGGGCACTCGTCGCGGCGGCCGAGCGGCGGCGTCAACGCGGCGAGACTCGCGCCGCAGCGCCAACAGCGAAGCTCGGATCCGCTCATGCCTTCCTCCCAGCGACTCTGTTACGGTGAGCGACCGCGACGACAGCGGAATGCTAGCAAAGTGGCGCAGGAAACCGAGGCTTGGATCGTGGTCGCACGGGGCGACGAGCGCGCGACCGCGGAGCTCGCGCTCGTGCTGCTGGCCCGCAACCTCGAGCACCGCCGCGAGCGTGCCGGCGGCGCCTGGGAGATCTGGGTGCCGGTCGAGACCGCGCAGGCCGCCGCCGCGGAGCTCGCGGCGTATCGGGCGGAGAACACGCGCGCCGGCGCCCCGCGGCCGCCGGTCGAGGCGATCGACACGGGCTGGCCCGGCGTCGGTGCGTACGTCGCGGTGCTGCTCGCCGTGTTCGGGTTCCTGCGCCGCGATTTCCTGGGCTTCGACTGGTTGGCGGCCGGCCGCCTCGACGCGGGGGCGGTGTCGGCCGGTGAGTGGTGGCGTACGGTTACCGCGCTGACGGTGCACCTCGACGTGAGCCACCTGGGCTCGAACCTCGCGTTCGGCGGCTTCTTCGGCTACTTCGTCGGCCGCCATCTCGGCAACGGGCTCGGCTGGGCCGCGATCCTCGCCGCCGGCGCGCTCGGCAACGGCCTGAACGCGCTCGTTCAGCCGGCGACCCACCGCTCGATCGGGGCGTCGACGGCCGTATTCGCCGCCGTCGGCATCCTGTCGGCCTACACGTGGCGGCGAGGTTTGATCCGGCATACGTGGCGGGCACGCGTCGGGCCGATCGTCGCCGGCATCGCGCTGCTCGCGTACACGGGCACCGGCGGGGAAAACACCGACATCGTCGCGCATCTGACCGGGTTCCTCGCCGGGCTCGGCGCGGGTGCGTTGTGCGCGTCGCCCGTCGTGCCGCGCGGGCGGCAGGCGCAGCGCGCGTTCGCCTACGGTGCCGCGGCGATGCTCGCGCTCGCGTGGTGGATCGCGCTCGGCCGCAGCGGCTGAGCACCGCACGGCTCGCCGACGGCGGTCGGCGGTCGCGCCGCCGGCAGGCGCCTCAGTCGAGCACGCTCGCGACCAGCTCGAGGAAGTCGCTCTCCGTGCGGATCTGCTCGGCCGCGCGGGCGTCGACCGTGTAGCCGTGACGCTTCGCGAGCGCCTCGTACAGCGGCCGCCGGTGCTCGACGAGCGCCGGGAAGATCCACCGCACGAAGTCGTCGGGAACGATGTCCTCGGGCCGCTCGAGCCCGTGCTCGGCAAGGTACTTCGCGAGATGGGTGTCGAGGAACGGCTCCTGGTAGTAGAGCGGCTTCGGGTTCTCGATCGCGCGCTGCACGAGCTCCTGCTCGAGCGCCGCGTCCGGCTTCAGGTACAGGATCA
>CAYWGQ010000314.1:0-1825 GCA_964457725.1 uncultured Gammaproteobacteria bacterium | reverse complement strand
TCGTCGACGACGCGATCGTCGTCGTCGAGAACGTCGAGCGCGTGATGAGCGAGGAAGGCCTGTCGCGCTACGAGGCGACCGTCGAGGCGATGCGGCAGATCACCGCGGCGATCATCGGCATCACGCTCGTCCTGGTGGCCGTGTTCGTGCCGATGGCGTTCTTCCCCGGCTCGACCGGCGGCATCTACCGGCAGTTCTCGTTGACGCTCGCGACCTCGATCGCGTTCTCGGCGCTGCTTGCGCTCACGCTCGCGCCGGCGCTCTGCGCGACCGTGCTCACGCCCGGCGGAATCGCCGAAGGCACGAGCGGCCCCCGCGTGCTCGCGCCCGCGCGCGCGTTCTTTCGCGGCTTCAATCGCCGCTTCGTGCAGGCGACGGACGGCTACGGCCGGGCCGTCGCGTTCATCCTCGCCCGCCCGCTGCCGTTCCTCGCCGTGTTCGTGGTCCTGGCCGCGCTCGCGGGGTTCGCGTACTCGCGGTTGCCCGGAAGCTTCGTCCCGGAGGAGGACCAGGGCGTCGTCCTGACGGTTATCCAGGCGCCGCCCGGCGCGACCGCCGCTCGCACCGAGCGTGCGATCGAGGAGGTGGTCGCGTTCTACGAGGCGCAGCCGGAGGTCGAGCGCGCGAGCCTCGTCCGCGGCTTCAGCTTCTTCGGCCAGGGACAGGCGAACGCGATGGCGTTCGTGTCGCTCGTGCCGTGGGACGAGCGGCCCGGCGACGCGCGGAGCGCGACGGCGCTCGTCGCGCGCGCGAGCGCCGCGTTCGCGGGCATAGAGCAGGCGCTCGCGTTCGCGCTGAATCCGCCGCCGATTCCGGAGCTCGGCATCGCGAGTGGCTTCTCCTTCATCCTGCAAGACCGCGCGGGCCACGGCCATGCGGCGCTGGTCGACGCGCGCAACCGGCTGCTCGGCCTCGCCGCGCAGAGCCCCGTGCTCGCCCAGGTTCGCCCGGAAGGCCAAGCCGACGCGCCGCAGCTTCGCGTCCGGATCGATCGCATCAAGGCGCGGGCGCTCGGGCTCGCGATCGGCGACGTGAACGCGACGCTGTCGATCGCGATCGGCAGCGCGTACGCGAACGACTTCATCCACGACGGCGAGATCCTGCAGGTGCTGCTGCAGGCGGCCGCACCGTTCCGGATGACGCCGGAGGACGTGCTCGCGCTCCGGGTACGGAACGACGCGGGCGAGATGGTGCCGTTCGGCGCATTCTCGGCCGTCGAGTGGACGGCGGGCCCCGCCGAGCTGCAGCGCTACAACGGCTACCCGTCGATGACGATCTCGGGCTCGCCCGCGCCCGGCCGCTCGACCGGCCAGGCGATGGCCGAGATGGAGCGGCTCGCGGCGATGCTGCCGGAAGGCTTCGGGTTCGAGTGGACCGGCATCTCGTTCGAGGAGCGGCAGGCCGCGGGCCAGGTCGGCACGCTGCTCGCGCTCTCGCTGGTCGTCGTCTACCTGCTCCTCGCCGCGCTCTACGAGAGCTGGGCGACGCCGATCGCGGTGCTCTTGACCGTGCCGCTCGGGCTGCTCGGCGCGGCCGCGTTCTCGCTGCTGCGCGGTCTGCCGGCGGACGTCTACTTCAACGTCGGCCTCGTCACGATCATCGGGCTCGCCGCGCGCAACGCGATCCTGATCGTGCAGTTCGCGCTCGAGGAGGAAGCGGCCGGCCGCTCGCCGCTCGACGCGACGCTCGCGGCCGTCAAGCGGCGGCTGCGGCCGATCCTGATGACGTCGCTCACGTTCGTTCTCGCGATGGTGCCGCTCGTGCTGTCGGGCGGCGCGGGCGCGGCGAGCCGCGTAGCGGTCGGCACCGGCGTGATGGGCGGGAT
>CAYWGQ010000313.1:0-1837 GCA_964457725.1 uncultured Gammaproteobacteria bacterium | reverse complement strand
CTTCGGCGCGGTGCCGCCGAGGCGCGTGTACTTCTCGGGGTTGCGCAGGAAGTCGACGATCTCCACGAGCCCGTTCTCGACCTCGTCGATGCCGGCGACGTCGTCGAACGTGACGCGCTCGTCGCGCTCGGCGTCGTACCGCTTCGCGCGGCTCTTGCCGATCCCCATCAGACCGCCGAAGCCGCCCTGCTTCGCGGCGCGGCGGAACAGCCAGACGTACAGCGCGATGATCAGCAGCGCGGGGCCGAAGCCGAACAGCAGCAGGCTCCACGGCGAGCCGCCGGTGTCGATCGGCTCGGCCGTGATCTCGACGCCGTTGTCGATCAGGAGCGCCTCGAGCCCGGGATCGACGAACGCCGGCAGCACGGTCTCGAAGGTGGAGCCGGTCTGCGGCGTCCGGCCGCCCGCGGCAGCGGCCCCCTCCCCGCCTGGCGGCGCCGGCGGATACGTGATCGGCTCGACGAACCGGCCCTCGATCGTCTGCCCCTGGTTGTAGACGGTCTCGACGTTGCCGGCCGCGACCTGCTCCTTGAACACCGTGTACGGGATCGTCAGCGCGGGCTCGGTATCGTCGAAGAACGTCCGAAAGAGCAGGAAGTTCGCGAACAGGAGCAGCAGCAGCCACCCCCACGTCGCGATCGGCGGAACGTTCGGCGGCTGGCTCGTCTTCGGCTTGGTCTCCCACGGCCGGCCGTCGCCGCCCGCCCTCGGCGGCCGGGTGTCGCCGCCGCGCCTCTGTATCGACCGATCCATCCGGATGCCGGCTTGCGTGCCTTTGCCGTTCGCCACGTCGCGATTATCGACAGATGCAACTCGCGTTCCAGTCAGCGTCAGCGTGCGGCGGCGGCGCGGCTCGCGCCGCGCAGGATCTCGGCGACCTCGTCGGATCCCGGGATCGGCTGTCCGCCGACCAGCCCGAGCGCCTCGTCGAGCGGCGAGCGGCCGCGCGCGTCGACGACGTCGACCTCCGCGCCGCGCTCGACGAGGTAGCGGGTCACGCGCGCCCAGCCGCGGCCGGCCGCGGAGTAGAGCGCCGTCTGACCGTCGCGGTCGGTGATCGCCGTCGGCCGCGCGATGCGCGCCGTGCGGCTCTGCGTGTCCGCGACGCGCGCGTTCACGTCGGCGCCCGCGGCGAGCAGGATCTCGAGCGACGCGATGACCTTGTCCTCGATCAGCGGATCGTTCTCGAAGTCCGGCGAGCGGTTCGCGCCGAAGTTGATGTTGCGCACGCCGACGCCTGCGGCCGCCATCAGCGGCGTCACCCCCATCACGTTCGGCAGATCCACCTTCGCGCCCGCGTCGAGCAGCGCGCGCATCGCCTCGTGATCGTGGGTGATCGCGGCGCGCAAGAGCGGCGTCGCGCCGGTCGTCAGCATGTAGTCCGTGAACCGTGCGCTGTTGCCGCCGCGGCCGGGCCGGTGCATGTTCAGCTGCGGATCGACCTCGACGCCGGCGGCGAGGAGCCGCCGGACGAGATCCATGCCGGTCGCAGCTTCCGAGCGCGGGTGCGCGGGCGTGCGCGGCACGTACGTGTTCATGTCCACGGCGAGATAGAGCGCCGTCCGGCCCCACCAGTCCGCGTAGTGCGGATTCGCGCCGAGGTCGAGCAGCGTCATCGCGGTATCGAACTCGTAGTTGTCGATCGCGAGCATCAGCGCGGTCACGCCGTCCGGGGTCGGCCGGTCGACGTCCTCGCCCGCGGCGACGATCGCGCGAACGCAATCGGCGCAACCGGAGCGCGCCGCGTAGAGAAGCGGCGTGAGGCCGCCGGTCGGCCGGTACTGCGCGCGCGACTCGGACGTGATCTGCACGCCCCAGTCGTTCGCGGCCGCGCGCG
>CAYWGQ010000312.1:0-1874 GCA_964457725.1 uncultured Gammaproteobacteria bacterium | reverse complement strand
GGTGGTACGGCGAGACCATCGGCTTCTGGGACGGCGACGTGCTGATCACGTGGACCAGCAACATCCAGGCGTGGAAGTCCCACTCGATGTTCGAGCACTCGGGCCGCCTGCAGTCGATCGAGATCTATACGCCGATCCGCGAAGAGGACGGCACCTTCGTCGGCCTGAACCACGAGACCATCCTGTACGACGACGAGGCGCTGGTCGAGCCGGTGCGCATCGTGCGCAACCTGCACAAAATCAATAACTTCACGGATCCAGACCAGACGCCGTACACGTTTATCGAGTGCGTGCAGACGATCTTCTCGATCGACGGGATCAACTCCCCGCTCACCCCCGGCGCGGTCATCGAGTACGAGGTGCCCGACATGTACGGCCGCCCGTGGGCCACGATCTGGGAACGGTACTTCGAGCAGGGCATGAGCAGGCCCGATCCGGACGAGGACCTGTTCAGCTTCGAGTAGGGCCCTCGCCCCGCGGCCGCGCGGCGCGTACGCATCAGGTGCGCGCCGCCGCTCGAGCGGCTTGACGATCAGCCCCGGCACGCGAGCGCGAGCCCCGTCCAGACCATCACGCGCCCGGGCAGCGAGACGAGGCCGGCGATCGCGGGTTGTCCGTGCTCTGCCGGAAGCGCGGCGGCACCGGTCAGAAGTCGACGTTGAGCGTCATCACGGCGGCGCGCGCGGGTCCGAGCGCCGCGTAGTGGTTCGAGTACGGCCGCACGAAGTACACCTCGTCCGTGACGTTCTGCAGGTTGAGCTGCAGCTGCATGCGTTCGTTGAGCGCGACCGACGCCATCGCGTCGTAGGTCGTGTACGACGGTATCCACACGGTGTTGCTCGCGTTGCCGTAGCGCAGATCCACGTAGCTCGCGCCCGCGCCGACCGTCAGCCGCGGGCTCACGGCGTAGGTCGCCCAGACGCTTGCGCTGTGCTCGGGCGTGTTCGGGAACCGGTTGCCATCGTTGTCCTCGATCGGCCCGTCGTCGACGATCTCGGCGTCGAGCAGCGTGTAGCTCGCGACGAGCCGAAGCCGCTCGCCGATGTTGCCCGCGATGCCGACCTCCAGGCCGTCGACGACCTGCTTGCCGAGGTTCTGCTGCGGCGCGCCGCGCCCCGGCTCGATCGCGACGCGGGCGTTGTCCTTCTCCGTGCGAAAGACCGCGGCCGTCAGCAGCATCCGCCGGTCGAGCAGCTCCCATTTGGTGCCGAGCTCCAGCGTCCTCGTGCGCTCGGGATCGAGATCCGCGTTGCCTTCGGCAAGGTTCTCGGTGCCGTCGCCGAGCGTGTTGCCGGACGGGCTCGACGACGTCCCGGACGAAAGATAGACGCTGCCGTTGGCCGCCGGCTTGTAGACGATGCCGATCTGATGGTTCCAGAAGTCCGCGTCGTTCGCGACGACCGCGGTTGAGTCGACGGGACCCGAGAGCTGACGGATCGAATAGTCGTCGTAGCGCAGCCCGAGGTTGAGCTGCCAGCGCGGGCCGAGCTCGAGCGTGTCGAACGCGAAGATCGACGTCGTGTCCGCTTCCGCGAAGGTCGCATTGTCCGAGGGTGCGATCGTGCCCGTCCAGGGATCGTGCGGATCCGGGTCGGCAAGCGTCGTGCAGTTGTAGTTCGATGCGGGCCCCACGGCGCCCGGCGCGCTGCAGGAGTCGGCGAAATCCGCGTTCACGTTCGAGTTGAACAGGCTCTCGACGCTGTAGTTGCGGTTGTACATCTCCTCGCTGCTGACCTCGATGCCCGCCGCGAAGCTGTGCCTCAGCGCCCCTGTTTGCGCCTCGCCGATCACGCTCGTGACGTTGGCCTTCGTCGTCGTCTCGGAGTTGCGGCTCTTCGAGTTGCGAACGACGAAGCCGTTCGCACCGTTGCCGC
>CAYWGQ010000311.1:0-1878 GCA_964457725.1 uncultured Gammaproteobacteria bacterium | reverse complement strand
AGCCGCGACCATCCGCCGAAAGAAGCCGGGGTAGGAGCGGCTGTCCAGCCGCGACCATCCGCCGAAAGAAGCCGGGGTAGGAGCGGCTGTCCAGCCGCGACTCTTCGCCGAAGCCGTCGGCGCTCAGAGGTCCGCGAGCAGCTGCCGCGCGGACTGGTAGCGGCGCGCCGGATCGACCGCGAGCATCCTGTCGAGCAACGGCTGCAGCCCGGCGTGCTGCGCCGGCAGCCGCGGCCGCGGCGCGTTCGCATGCTGATAGATCACGACCATCGGCGAGCTCGCGACGAACGGCCGTGCGCCGGTCAGCATCTCGTAGAGCATGCAGCCGAGGCTGTAGATGTCCGAGCGCGCGTCGGTCGCCGCGGCGTGCCCCTGCTCGGGGCTCATGTAGGAAGGCGTGCCGAAGATCTGCCCGGCGCCGGTGATCGCCGCGTGCACGCGCAGCTCCTTCGCGAGCCCGAAGTCGATCAGCGCGAGCGTGCCGTCCGCGCGGAACATCACGTTCGCGGGCTTCAGATCCCGGTGCAGCACGCCCTCGCCGTGGATCGCCTCGAGCGCCGCGGCGATCTGCCGCACGTAGCCGAGCGCGACGTGCGCCTCGAGCGGCACGGCGAGCCGCTGCGCGAGACTGCCCGCGTCGAGGTACTCCATCGCGATGTACGCGTGATCGTCGGCCACGCCGAGCGCATGGATTCGGACGACGTTCGGGTGCCGGATGCGGGCGAGCGCCTCGTACTCCTGAAGGAAGCGGTCGAACAGGTTCCCGCCGCCCGCGTCCGGCACGTGGCGCACGACCTTGTAGGCAACCCGCTCGCCGCCGTCGACCGGCTCGGCGAGATAGACGGACGAAAGATCGCCGGTGTAGAGCTTCGCGATCAGGCGATGCCGAGTCGCGAGCGCGAAACGCTGCCCGGGACGAGACGTCTCCCCGGCCGCGAGCTCCGCGCGGATCGCAGCCGTCAGGCGCGCGGGAGAGACTCGCGCCTTCGGGAAGAAGTTCGCGGCACCGGCCTTCAAGGCATCGACGGCGAAGAACTCGTCGCTTTGCCGTGCGAACAGAATGATCGGCGGGCAACCGTACCGCTCGCGAAGCGCCTGCAGACGCTCGAAGCCGCGCTCGCCGTCGAGCGGGTGCCCGAGCAGGACGACGTCGAATCGCGCGACGTCGTCGGTCGCCTCCGCGCCGCGCCGCTCGGCGACGATCGCATCCGGCCACTCGGCGGCAAGCTCCGCTCGCAGCCCACGCCGGAACTCCTGATCGTCATCGATCAGCAGCAACCTGACCGTCATCCCCGCGCCCCGACTCTGCTCTTCGGTAGGAGCGGCTGTCCAGCCGCGACGGCCGCAACGCTCTTCGTAGGCCGGGGCTGAAGGCCTCGACGTGCATCGCCCCTGCGGGTGACCCGAGCGCCGGCGCGATCGGCATCGCGCCGTTGTTTAGAAGCCGCCGGCGATCTGGATCGTGTCCTCGTCGAGCTCCTCGCGACGCACGCGCGCGTCGCGTTCCGCCTTCGCGGAGTCGGACCGAATCGCCTCGAGCTCGTCGAGATACGCGCGGCTCACGTCCCCGGTCAGGTATACCCCGGAGAAGCACGACGTGTCGAACCCGTCGATGTCGGCGTTCTCGTGCTGCACCGCCTGCACGAGGTCCTCGAGGTCCTGGTAGATCAGCCAGTCGGCGCCGATCATGCGCCGCACCTGCTCGACCGTGCGCCCGGCCGCGACCAGCTCGCTCGCGGCGGGCATGTCGATGCCGTAGACGTTCGGATAGCGGACCGGCGGGGCCGCCGACGCGAAGTACACCTTCTTCGCGCCGGCCTCGCGCGCCATGTCGATGATCTGCTGCGAGGTCGTCCCGCGGACGATCGAGTCGTCGAC
>CAYWGQ010000310.1:0-1904 GCA_964457725.1 uncultured Gammaproteobacteria bacterium | reverse complement strand
CTTCATCTACCCGATGCAGGGCTACTGGAAGTGGGGCGGCGGCTGGCTCGACGAGCTCGGCTTCTCGGACTTCGCGGGCTCGGGCGTCGTGCACATGTGCGGCGCCGTCGCTGCGCTGGTCGGCGTGATGCTCCTCGGTCCCCGCAAGGGCAAGTACGGTCCCGACGGCTCCGTGCGGGCGATCCCGGGCGCGAACCTGCCGCTCTCGGCGCTCGGCACGCTGATCCTGTGGCTCGGCTGGTTCGGCTTCAATGGCGGCTCCGAGCTCAAAGTTTCGAACGTCGAGGAGGCGAACGCGGTCGCGCTCGTGTTCGTGAACACGAACATGGCGGCCGCCGGCGGCTTGGTCGCGGCCCTGCTGATGGCGCGGGCGTGGTTCGGTAAGGCGGATCTGACGATGGCGCTGAACGGCGCGCTCGCGGGCCTCGTCGCGATCACCGCAGAGCCGCTGACGCCGGAGCCCGTGATCGCGACGCTCATCGGCGCCATCGGCGGCTTGCTCGTCGTAGCGTCGATCGTCACCCTCGACCGCGTGTTCAAGATCGACGACCCGGTCGGCGCGATCTCGGTCCACGGCGTGGTCGGCATCTGGGGCCTGATCGCGGTCCCGCTGACGAATTCCGATGCGTCCATCGGCGTGCAGCTCATCGGTGCGGCGGCGATCTTCGGTTGGGTGTTCGTCGCGAGCTTCGTCGCGTGGTTCGCGATCAAGATGATCATGGGCCTGCGCGTTTCGGAAGAGGACGAGTACTCCGGCGTCGACGTCGCCGAGTGCGGCCTCGAGGCGTATCCCGAGTTCGTCACCGGCCGCGAGAGCGGCGGCAGCGTGCCGCCGGCAGCGGCGCGGGCGGCCGGCGCCGCCTCGGCCGCGGTCGCGACGACCGCCTGATCGTCGGTTCTTCATCTCGCACCCCTCCGCGGAAGCTCCGGTTGCGTCGTCGGCCGCACCGGAGCCCTCCGCGGAGGGCTTTTCGTTTCGGAAGCAGCGAACGGCGCGGACGCCGGTCGCGTTAGTGCGGCCGCGCCGGCTTCTCGGGCCGAACCGTGCGCCCGCCGTACTCGCCCGATCGCGCTCGCTCGCCGGCGACAAACCCCTGGAACGTCGGCCCGCGCGCGGTCCGCTCGAGGTTCCGCGCCTCGGCGTCCAACCGTCGGATCGCGGCTAGCTTGTCGCCGTTGCCGAGCTTCGCGTGCTCGACGGCGCTTTTGAGAACGCGAATCGTCTCGTCGTAGACGTGCAGCGGCACAGGGAACGGATGCCCGTCCTTGCCGCCGTGCGCGAGCGAGAATCGCGCCGGATCGGAGAACCGGCACGGCGTGCCGTGCAGCACCTCGGCGACCAGCGCCAGTGCCTCGACCGTGCGCGCGCCGACGCCCGGTGTCAGCAGCACGTCCGTGAAGTCCTCGGGTCCGCGGTCGGCCGCGGCCGCGAGCGCGCCGTGCAGGCGCTTCAGCACGACGTCGGACGCGCGCACGTCGTGACGCGCCGGCATCTGCAGGTGCGGCAGCGGCGAGGACTGCACGTCGGGCGCCGGATCGAGCTCCGGGAACAGGCTCCGGGCGGTGTTCGTCCGCTCGCCGAGCCGCCGCAGCACGCGGATCGTCCGATCCGGTCCCTCGCGCACGAGCTCGAGCCCGGCGCGGCGGTTACGAGCGGCGCGCGCGTCGGCCAGATTGATGATCGCGCTTTGTCCCGCGCGTCCCTCGATCGCGGCGTGCGGAGAATCGAGGAAGCTTTCGAGGTTCGCGGAGAGCCAGTGATAGCGGCGCGCTTCGCCGCGCGCGTCGTTCAATCCTTGCTGCACGACACACCACTCGCCGGACGCCGTGACGACGAACGCGTGGAGATACAGGGCGAAGCCGTCCTGCACCGCCGCGGAATCGATCTTCGCGACGAGCCGGCT
>CAYWGQ010000309.1:0-1972 GCA_964457725.1 uncultured Gammaproteobacteria bacterium | reverse complement strand
GACTACGCCGAGGACGTCGAGGCCGAGACCGACATGAACGTCGTGATGAACGAGGTCGGCGGCTTCGTCGAGATCCAGGGCACGGCCGAGGGCCACGCGTTCCATCGTGCCGAGCTCGACCGGCTGCTCGAGCTCGCCGCGAGCGGGATCGAGCGGCTGCTCGAGGCGCAGGCCGAAGTGCTGCCGTGAGCGTCGTCGAGCGCTGGGTGCTCGCGAGCGGCAACCGGCACAAGCTCGCAGAGCTTCAGGCGCTCGTCGCGGGCTGCGGCATCGAGCTCGTGCCGCAGGACGCGCTCGGCGTCGGCGCGGCCGAGGAGACCGCGCCCACCTTCGTCGAGAACGCGATCGCGAAGGCCCGTCACGCCGCCCGGCAGACGGGGCTGCCCGCGCTCGCGGACGACTCCGGCCTCGCCGTGGACGGGCTCGGCGGCGCGCCGGGGGTGCATTCCGCGCGGTTCGCCGGTCCCGATGCCGACGACCGGCGCAACGTCGAGAAGCTCCTCGCGGCCCTCGCAGCGCGACCGCAGGCGGATCGCGGCGCCGCGTTCCACTGCGTGCTCGTCGCGCTCGCGGCGGCCGACGATCCGGCGCCGATCGTCGCGAGCGGCGTCTGGCGCGGGCGGATCGTCGATTCGCCGCGCGGCAGCGGGGGGTTCGGCTACGACCCGGTCTTCCTCGTCCCCCGCCTCGGCGTCACGGCCGCGGAGCTCGCGCCCGCCACGAAGAATCGGCTGAGCCATCGGGGGCGGGCGGCCCGCCGCCTGCGCGCCGCCCTGACAGCGGCCCGCCGGGGCCGGTGACGGGGGACGCCGATGTTATGCACACGCCCGCGAGTAGGGCCGGCAGACGAATGGCTTGCGCGAGCTTCTTCCGGCCAGCCCGTCAGGAGGACCCATAAGATCTTGAAAGTGCTCGCACTGAACGACTTGATCGTTTTTTGATCAAACGACGCGAAACCGCGCGAGCGCCGGCCGGAGCGCCGTTCCCGCAAGCGATTTCCACAAAGTTATGCACAGTTTTTGTGGATAATGGTGGCGCTTGAACTGGGCTGCCGCCGGCAGTATCCTCACGCGCCCTCCGGAGACCCGAAGACGATGAAACCCGACATTCATCCCGCCTACACCGAAGTAAAGATCACGTGTAGCTGCGGCAACGAATTCACCACCCGTTCGACGCTGGGGCAGGATCTGCACGTCGAGGTGTGCTCCGCTTGCCACCCGTTCTACACCGGCAAGCAGAAGATCGTCGACAGCGGCGGCCGCGTCGACAAGTTCCGCCGCCGCTACGGCGGCGCCGCCTCCGCGAAGTAAAGCCGGGCACGGCCGTGCCGGCCGCTTGCCCGTCCAAGGCAGCGCTCGCTCGCGTTGGAGAGAAGGCGCGCATTGCTATAATGCGTCGCGCTGCGCCTTGCCCCGTGTGCCGGACGCACGCGGGGGATGTGCGTAGGTACGTTGCCGAGCGCCGAGCGCGCCCACTACACCCGCGACACCGTCCGCCGTCCTCGGCCGGGGCTGGCCGGATCGGGACTAGAGCTGTTTTTTTGCCAGGTGCAATGGATGAGCGGTAGCAAGCACTACACCCTGACGGATCCGGACTCCGGAACGAAAATCGAGCTGCCCGTGCTCGAGCCGACGTTAGGGCCGAAAGTGCTGAACGTCACGCACCTGTACGGCGAGCACGGCATCTTCACCTACGATCCCGGCTACGCCGCCACTGCGAGCTGCCAGAGCGCGATCACGTACATCGACGGCGAGAAGGGCGTGCTGCTCTACCGCGGCTACCCGATCGAGCAGCTCGCCGAGGAGTCGAGCTTCATCGAGGTGGCGTACCTGCTGCTGCACGGGGAGCTGCCGACGAAGGATCAGCTCGACGAGTTCGAGACCTCGATCCGCACGCACACGATGATCAACGAATCGCTGCTGCGGTTCTTCAACGGCTTCCATCACAACGCCCACCCGATGGCGATGGTCGC
>CAYWGQ010000308.1:0-2006 GCA_964457725.1 uncultured Gammaproteobacteria bacterium | reverse complement strand
GCCGCTCAGGGCGGCGGCGCGGCCCTTCGCTCGCGGATGATCTCGAGGACGTTGTCGAGGATCAGGAACGCCGCGCCGACGGTGATCGCCGAATCGGCGACGTTGAACGCGGGGAACGCCGCCTCCCCCCAGTGCACCCGAATGAAGTCGATCACGTGCCCCCAGAGCACGCGGTCGATCACGTTGCCGAGCGCGCCGCCGAGCACGAGCGCGAGGCCGGCCGCGAGCAGGCTCTGCCCGCGCGCCGGCAGCCTCCGGATCCACACCAGGATGCCGATGCTGACGGCGATGCCGATCGCCGTGAACAGCCACCGCTGCCACCCGGACGCGTCGCTGAGCATGCTGAACGCCGCGCCTTCGTTGTGCAGCCGCATCAGATCGAGCACCGGCAACAACGTGAGCTTCTCGAACTCCTCGAAGTGCTGCGTCACGAGCCACTTCGTCCATTGATCGAGCGCGACCACCGCAACCGACAGCCAGAGCCAGTTCGCGGCCCCGGCGCCGAGCGCAAACCAGCGGCGCTCGCCGGTCACCCCCGCTCCTTCTCGAGCCGAATCTCGAACCGCGGCTCGTCGTCCTCGCGCACGACGAACGGCGACTCGGGCTCCGCCCAGCGGCTCGCGAGCGTCTCCGCCATCAGGTACTCGCGGTGCTCGGCGAGCGCTTCGGCGACCGCCTCATCGCCGTCGACCATCAGCACGATCCGGTCGGCGACCTCGAGGCCCGCCTGCTTGCGCGCGTCCTGCACCGCACGGACGAGCTCGCGCGCGAGGCCCTCGCGCCGCAGCGCATCGTCGAGCGTCGTATCGAGCCCCGCGAGATAACCGCCCTCCTCCGCGCACGCGTAGCCTTCCGCCGAGGAGGTCTCGACGAGCAGATCCTCGGGCCGAAGCTCGACGTCGGTGCCCTCGACCGTGAACCGCTGCGTCTCGCCGCGTGCAACCGCGGCCGCGACGGCGACGCCGTCCACCTCGGCGAGCAGCTTCCTGAGCGCCGGGATCAGCTTCCCGTAGCGCTTGCCGACGACCGGCAGGTTCGGCTTGATGCGGTAGCTCACGAGCGTCGCGTCCGGCGGCAGGAGCTCGACTGCCTTCACGTTCAGCTCCTCGAGAATCTGCTCCTCGTGCCGGCGCACCGCCTCGGCGGCGGCCTCGTCCGGCACGCGGACGAGCAGCCGCTTCAACGGCTGACGCACCTTGAGCTTCGAGGCGTTGCGCGCGGCCCGGCCGAGGCCGACGACCCGCTGCACGACCTCGGTCTCGGCGAGCAGCCGCTCGTCGAGCCGCGCCGGATCGCGTGCCGGCCAGTCCGTCATGTGGACGCTCAACGGCGCCGCCGGATCGATGCCGCGGACGAGGTTCTGATAGATCGTCTCGCTGATGAACGGCACGAAAGGCGCGAGCAGCCGCGTCAGCGTCGCGAGACACTCGTAGAGCGTCGCGTACGCGGCCTGCTTGTCCTCGCCGCTCGCCGCCTTCCAGAAACGCCTGCGGTTCCGCCGGACGTACCAGTTCGACAGCTGATCGACGAACCGCTCGAGCGCGCTGCCGGCCGCGAGCGCGTCGTACGCGTCGAGCGCGTCCGTCGTCTGCTCGATCGTGCGCTCGAGCAGCGCGAGGATCCAGCGATCGATCTCCGGCCGGCGCTCCGGCGGCGGGCCCTGCCGCGGGTCCACGCCGTCGAGGCGCGCGTACATCACGAGGAACGCGTACGTGTTCCAGAGCGTGTTGATGAAGCTCGACGCGACGTCGGCGATGATGTCGACGGAAACCCGCTTCGTGACGTCCGGAGCGACCCGCGCGGTAAAGTGCCAGCGCAGCGGATCGGCACCGACCTTGTCGAACACGTCGTACGGGTCGAGGATGTTGCCGAGCGACTTCGACATCTTCTTCCCGTCCTGGTCGACGATGTGCGCGAGGCAGATCACGTTCTTGTATGCCGCAGCGTCCATCACCATCGTCGCGATCGCGTGCAGCGTGTAGAACCAGCCGCGCGTCTGGTCGATC
>CAYWGQ010000307.1:0-2147 GCA_964457725.1 uncultured Gammaproteobacteria bacterium | reverse complement strand
CCCATCGCGATCTCGTAGGCGACCATCTGCGCGGCCGAGCGCATCGCGCCGAGGAATGCGTACTTCGAGTTCGCCGCCCAGCCCGCGAGGATCACGCCGTAAATGCCGGCCGACGTGAGCGCCAGGATGTACAGCAGCCCCGCGTCGATGTCGGCGATCACGAACGTGTCGGACAGCGGCACGGCCGCCCAGACGAGGAACGCCGGCACGAGCGCGAGAATCGGCGCCACGAGGAACAGGAACCGGTTCGCGCTGCTCGGGACGATGACCTCCTTCAGCAAGAGCTTCAGGACGTCGGCGAACGGTTGCAGCAGGCCCTTCCAGCCGACCCGGTTCGGGCCGATCCGGTGCTGGATCCAGCCGAGGATCTTCCGCTCCCAGTACGTGAAGTACGCGACGCCGAGGATCAGCGGCACGAGCACCACCACGATCTTCAGGACCGTGATGCTGACGAAACGCACCTCCTCCGGCAGCAGGAGCCAGTACGGTTCGAACGCTTGCAGCCAGTCGCCGATCACGCCGTGCGCACCTTCGAGACGTCCTCTTCCTCGCCCTCCGCGAGCACGGTGTGCTGCAGGGGCTCCGAGCGCCGCACGAGCGGGTCGATCGAGTAGATCGGCACGTCGAGCGCATCGAGATCGGCGGACACCGGGTCGAGCGTCACCTCCAGACGTCCACGGTAGCCGTTGTCGCCGGCCGGCGGCGTGCCGCCGAGCTCGCCGAGCAGCGCGTCACGGACGTCCGCGGCGCTGCGGTAGTCGCAATCCGGCAGCGCGAGCGCGTTGCCGAGCACTCGCAGCACACGCCAGCCGGCACGCGTCTCGCCCGGAGCGTCCGCGGCCTGGCCGAAGCTCTGCCAGCGGCCCTCCGCGTTCACGTACGTGCCGTCCGTCTCGGCGAACGCCGCGACGGGCAGCAGGATGTCGGCGCAGTCGAGCAGGCTCTCGCTCGCGAAGGAGGCGAACGCGATCACGCGGTCGGCGGATTTCAGCGCCTGCTCGGCCAGCGCGCCGTCGACGAGATCCTCGTCGGGCTCGACGCCGAAGAGCACGTACGTGCGCCGCGGCGCCGCCATCATCGCGTGCGCGTGCAGCCCCTCGGCCGCGAGCGCACGGCCGCCGACGCCGCGGTGCGGCAGAACCCCCGCGAGCGCGGCGCCGGCCGCGTTCGCGCCCTCCGACAGGTAGCCGAGCTTCGCGCCGGTCACGGCCGCGAGCGCCGCCGCGATCGCGCGGATCTCCCCGAACGCCGGGTGCCGTCCGGCGAGGTGACCGAGCAGGACGAGCGCACGCTCGCGCCCGACGAGCACGTTCGCGGCCGCGCGCTCGGCGTCGCTCGGAACGACGCCGCCGCAGGCGGCGGCAACGTGCTCCGGGAGCGGCTTGCCCGCGGCCTCGGCCGCGGCGACCGCGACGCCCGCGAGCGAGCGGGCGAACGCGCCGAGATCCGCCTCGACGTACGCCGCGACCGGGAAGTGATAGCGGTAACGGAGCGGATTCACGAAGCCGACGGCAGCGCCCTTCCGCGCGGCCTTCCGCAGCCGGTGCGCGAGGATCGGCACCTCCATGCGGATGTTCGAGCCGACGACGAGGATCCCCTGCTCGGCCTCGAGGTCGGCGATGTCGCAGCCGAGCCAGGGCCAGATCGGATCCGCGGCCTGGTCGACGAAATCGCGGCGCCGCAACCGGTGGTCCACGTTGTGGCTGCCGAGGTGCCGAGCGATCCGGCCGAGCAGATACATCTCCTCGAGCGTCGCGCTCGGCGAAACGAGCACACCGAGCGCGTCGCCTTCGGCGCCGGTCGACTGCTCGAGCGCGGCCTTCGCGGCGTCGAGCGCTTCCTGCCAGGAAACCTCGCGCCACTCCTGGTCGACCTTCAGCATCGGCTGCGTCAAGCGGTCGGGGCTGCCGAGCGCATGGCAGCTGAAGCGGTCGCGGTCGGCGAGCCACGTCTCGTTGATCGCCTCGTTGTCGCGCGGCACGACGCGGCGCACCTCGCCGCGCAGCACGTGCGCGTACAGGTTCGAGCCGGCGCAGTCGTGCGGGCTCACGAGCGGCTTCGCGACCATCTCCCACGGCCGCGCGCTGAACCGGTAGGGCTTGTTGTTCAGCGCGCCGACCGGGCAGAGATCGATGATGTTGCCGGAG
>CAYWGQ010000306.1:0-2167 GCA_964457725.1 uncultured Gammaproteobacteria bacterium | reverse complement strand
ACGTGGATGTCGCGATACGACGCTTCCACTGCGGCCTCAGCATAAGGCACGGAGAGGCCGAGAAGCTGGCCCGCTACATTCGCGAATCGCTCGCTTCGACCGAGACGAACGCCGAGCTTCGCCGCCGCGCCCGGCAGGCATTCGAGGAAGCATATTGCGACTTGCGTACCCTGCCGCAGTTCGATGCCGTGCTGAGCGAGCTGACGGTCCTCGGCTCGCCGAGCCGTTCTTCTTCGATCGCGCGCGGATGAGCGGGCGGCGCGGAAGGGTCGCCCGCCGTCGTATTGAGGGAGCGCGCAACCGCACGTAGCATGTCGCGGGTGTAGGCCCCGGCGGTCTCAAGCTGTCCAGGGGGATGAACATGCGCGTGAACGTCGGGTGCGGTCTAACGCCGACCGAAGGCTGGCGCAATTTCGACAACTCCCCGACCGTGCGCCTCGCTCGGCTCCCGGGGCTGTCGGCCCTGCGAGCGCTACGGCTTCTCGATCCGGAACGGTACCGGTTCGCATGCTTCGCCCGCGACCACGGCATCGAGTTCGCGGATGCCACCGAGAGGATTCCGCTCCCGGACGCCTCCTGCGATGCCCTCTACAGCTCCCACATGCTGGAGCATCTCGATCGGCTGGAAGCCGAGCGCTTCCTGCACGAGGCGCATCGGGTCCTCGCCCCGGGCGGTGTGATCAGGATCGCGGTGCCGGACCTGACGAAGCTCGTGCAGGAATACGAGGCGACGGGCGACGCTGACCGGTTCATCGAGCGGACGCTGCTCTCCGTGCCTCGGCCGAAGTCGGCCGCCGCGCGCTTGCGGCTGCTCCTGGCCGGTGTGCGTCACCACTTGTGGATGTACGACGGCACCTCCTTGTGCCGACTGCTCGAGCGCGCAGGATTCGTCGGACCCGAGGTCACGCCGCCCGGCACGACGCGAATAGTCCACCCCGAGCCGCTGGATCTGAGCGAGCGCGTCGACGAGAGCGTCTACGTCGAGGCGGAACGACCCAAATGAGGTGCCGAGAACGTCGTAGTCGGTCGGCAGCAAACCGAGACGGCTGCGACCGTCGAAAGTAAACTTCGCTGCGGCTCGGAACGGGAATCGGCCCGATCCGGCGATGAGCAGCGGGCTTCATGTATATTGAGGCCGTAGCTCGGGGCCCCGAGACGGATATGTCAGGCATGCAAGGGACGATACGAAGTCAGCCGGAGGTTCGCGGGGAGCTCACGATCGTCGACCTGTGGCGTTTGCTGCGCCCACACTTCGCGTTGCTCGTGGTCGGGTTCTTCGGAGGCGCGGTGCTGGGATATGTCTCCGCGGCGCTCGCGCGGCCGATGTACGAAGCGAGCCTCATCATGGCTCCCGCGGGGAATACCGCTGGGTCGAGCGCCCTGCAAGGCCTCGGACAGCTGGGCGGCCTCGCTGCCCTGGCCGGAATAAGCATGCCGGAAGCAGACCGCCGGACGGAGTTCCTGGAGGTGCTGCGCTCGAGGTCCTTTGCGAGCGACTTTCTGTCGCACCACGACTTGCTCGACACGATCAAGACCGAGATGCGCGGCCTCGTCTCTCGGCTGCGGAACACGTCCATCTCCGATAGTGGCGCAATCGATGCGTTTCGGCGGCAGATTATGCGCATCGAGGAAGATCGCCGGTCCGGAATCATCAGGCTGACCGTCCGCTGGCACGATCCGGAGGTGGCCGCGGAGTGGACGAACAACCTCGCCTCGTCCATCAACCGAACGCTACGCGAGCGTGCCGTTGACGATGCCGCGAAGATGGTCAAGTACCTCGAGAATCAGATCGCGAGGGCAGAGTCCGTCCCGGTGCGTCAAGCGCTTTACTCGGCGCTCGAGAGCGAGTTGAAGTCCGAGGCGATAGCACGCGTGCGGGAAGATTACGCTTACCGAGTGCTAGACCCCGCGGTGCCGCCCAACGAGGACGAGGCGGTCAGCCCGAACCTCGGGCTGCGCCTCCTCGGCGGCGCTCTCCTCGGCACGCTCATGGCGCTTGCGTTCGTGGTGCTGCGCCACGTCAGGCGGGCCGCCAGGGCGGAAGATGGACGCGCGGCTGCGGCGTAGGAAATCCCCGGAGCGGCTGCACGTGCGGTAACGGAGCGAAGCTGCGGTGCTCGATCGTTACTACGTCCTGCTCATGATCGGCGTGCTCGCCTACGTCTTC
>CAYWGQ010000305.1:0-2181 GCA_964457725.1 uncultured Gammaproteobacteria bacterium | reverse complement strand
CCAGCCCAGCGTCGAGAACGGCCAGAGCGCGGACGAGAACCACGTGTCGAACACGTCGTCGTCCTGGCGGAGCGGCACGTCCGGCCCGAGGCCGTACTTCGCGCGCGCCTCGGCCTCGCTCGGCGCGACGTAGATCTCGTCCTCCGGGCCGTACCATGCCGGGACGCGGTGCCCCCACCAGAGCTGGCGCGAGATGCACCAGTCCTGAATGTTGCGCATCCAGTCGAAGTAGACCTTCGCCCAGTTCTCGGGAACGAAGCGGATCCGGCCGTCCTCGACCGCGGCGATCGCGGGCTCGGCGAGCGGCTGCATCCGCACGTACCACTGATCGGTCAGGTACGGCTCGACGACGGCGTTGCTCCGTTCCGCGCGCGGCACCATCAGCACGTGGTCGTCGACGCCGTCGAGGAGGCCGGCTGCCTCGAGGTCCGCGAGCACCCGCTCGCGCGCCTCGAAGCGGTCGAGGCCCCGGTAGCGCTCCGGCACCTGATCGTTCATCCGCGCGCTCGGGTCGAGCACGTTCACGAGCGGCAGCCCGTGACGCTGGCCGATCTCGTAGTCGTTGAAGTCGTGCGCCGGCGTGATCTTCACGCAGCCGGTGCCGAACTCGCGATCGACGTACTCGTCGGCGATGACCGGGATCGAGCGCTCGGCGAGCGGCAGGCGCACGCGCTTGCCGATCAGATGGCGGTAACGCTCGTCCTCGGGGTGCACGGCGACCGCCGTGTCGCCGAGCATCGTCTCGGGGCGAGTCGTCGCGACGACGAGGTAACCGCTGCCGTCCTCGAGCGGATAGCGGAACCGCCAGAGCTTGCCGCGCTCCTCGCTCGAGAGCACCTCGAGGTCCGACAGCACGGTCTGGAGCGCCGGGTCCCAGTTGACGAGGCGCTTGCCGCGGTAGACGAGCCCTTCGTCGTAGAGGTCGCAGAACACCTTCGCGACCGCGGCCGAAAGGCCCGGATCCATCGTGAACCGATCGCGGCTCCAGTCGACCGAGCAACCGAGGCGACGAAGCTGCTGCGCGATCGTGCCGCCGGAGCGGTGCTTCCACTGCCAGACGCGCTCGACGAACGCCTCGCGGCCGAGCTCCTTCTTCGAGATGCCCTCCGCGGCGAGAAGCCGCGTGACGACCATCTCGGTCGCGATGCCGGCGTGGTCCGTGCCGGGCTGCCAGAGCGTATTGCGGCCGCGCATCCGGTGATAGCGCGTCAACGCGTCCATGATCGTGTCCTGGAACGCGTGCCCCATGTGCAGCGTGCCGGTCACGTTCGGCGGCGGGATCACGATGCAGTACGGCTCGCCCTGGCCCGAGGGGCGGAACCAGCCGGCTTCTTCCCAGCGACGGTAATGGGCGAGCTCGATCTCGCTCGGGCGGTATTCCTTTTTCACGATTCGACTATAGCTGGTGGGTGCTCAACGGGTAACCGCGGTCGCGATAGAACTTGTACCGCTCGCGGCTCGCCTGGCGGCGGACGGGGTTCGCGTCGACCGGCTCGACGACGCGCTCGTAGCGGCTGAAGAACTCCGGCACCTCGTCGGCGAGGTTGATCAGCACTTCCCAGTGCTCCGCCGCCGGGCATTCGCCGGTGCCGATCAGCACGGGCTCGGGGGCGGCCGCGGCGTCGGCGCCCGCGACGACCCGGTGCGGCACGAAGCTGCCCTGCGAGAACGTCCAGAGCAGCTCGTCCAAGCGGCGGGCGTCCGCCGGGTCGGAGTGGATGAACACGCGCTGGTCGCGCAGCATCGCCTTCTCCGCGATGCGGCAGGCGAGCACCAGGCGCGCCTGATCGGAGTCCTGGCCGAGGACGTAGAAGTCGACCCGGGTCACGCGGCGTCCAGGTTCAGCAGGAAATCGACGAGCAGCGGCACCGGCCGGCCGGTCGCGCCCTTCTGGGCGTTCGCCCGCCAGGCGACGCCGGCGATGTCGAGGTGCGCCCACGGCGTGCCGTCGACGAAACGGGACAGGAAGTTCGCCGCGACGCTCGCGCCGCCGTCGCGCGTGCCGGCGTTCGCGAAATCGGCGAAGTTGCTCTTCAGCGTCTCGCCGTACTCGTCGCCGATCGGCATCCGCCACGCACGGTCGAGCGAGCGCTCGCCCGCGGCGAGCAGGGCGGCCGCGAGGCGCTCGTCGTTCGCGAAGAGCCCCGTGTACACGTGGCCGAGCGCGACGACGCACGCGCC
>CAYWGQ010000304.1:0-2182 GCA_964457725.1 uncultured Gammaproteobacteria bacterium | reverse complement strand
GCGGCGGCGCCGCCGGATCGCGCAGGTAATCGCGCCGGCGGCGGATGCGGTGGTGCTGCTCGGCGATGTTGGCGAGCGTCAGGAACTGCGCGAACGCACGCGCGACCGCCACGGCCCGCTCGACCTCGAGGCCTTGCAGCGTGCGCTCGAGCGCCGCGAACGCCGCGCGGTCGCCCTCGCGTGCCCGCTTCGCGAGCGAGCGCACCTCCTCCACCGCCGCGAACAGCGCGTCGCCCTCGAGCGCCTTCAGCGTATCGCCGAGCAGGGCGCCGAGCACCCGCACGTCGTCGCGGAGCGGCTGATGCGGATCGGCCGGCATCGGCCTATCGTAGCGCGCCGCCGCCGTGGTCGCCGGTCGGGCGGTCAGACGGTCAGGCGGAGTGCGTGCGGCTCAGGCCCTCGCGGCCGTGCGGCGCGTCGAAATCGATCAGCGGCCCCTTCGGCACGATGCCGAGCGGATTGCGGAGCTCGCTGATCGAGAAGTAGCCCTGCTTGTACAGGTCGAAGAAGACGGTCTCGCGGATGCCGTCGGTCTGGTAGAGGTCGCGCGCGTACGGCCACAGGTGCTCGTAGTCCATCAGCCGGCGCAAGTTGCACTTGAACGCGTAGTGGTAGGCGACGTCGAACCGGGCGAGCGTCGGGAACAGGCGCCAGTCGGCCTCGGTCTGCACGTCGCCGCAAAGGTAGCGGCGATCGGCCAACCGCGCGTCGAGCCAATCGAGCGTCTCGAACACCTGATCGAACGCCTCCTCGTACGCTTCCTGCGTCTGCGCGAAGCCCGCGCGATAGACGCCGTTGTTGACGTTCTCGTAGATGCGCTCGTTCAGCGCGTCGATCTCGGGGCGAAGGGCCTCCGGGTAGAAATCGACGGGCCGCGCGCCGACGCCGTCGAACGCCGAGTTCAGCATGCGGATGATGTCCGCCGACTCGTTCGAGACCATGCGCCCGCTTCGCTTGTCGTAGAGCACGGGCACCGTGACCCGGCCGGTGTAATCGGGATGGCTCTTCGCGTAGACCTGCCAGAGCGCTTCGCTGCCGAGGCACGTGTCCGCGCACTGCTCCGAGCGATTGTCGAATACCCAGCCCTGATCGGTGCGGCGCGGCAGCGTGAACGAGACCGAGATGTGCTCCTCGAGGCCTTTGAGCTTGCGGAAGATCAGCGTGCGGTGCGCCCAGGGGCAACCGAACGCGACGTACAGATGGTAGCGGCCGGGCTCCGCCTCGAAACCGCCCTCGCCCGTCGGGCCCGGTGCGCCGTCCGGCGTCACCCAGCTGCGCACGACGGAGGGACTGCGCTCGAAGCGCCCGTTGTTGAACCGCAGTGCCGTCGCTTGCTCGTCGGTAACCCAACGGCCGTCGATCATCGCTCCCATTCGAGCGATTCTGGCCGGATCGGCCGGTGGGTCAATGCGTAGAAGCCGCATCGGTCGGCAAGGGTCGAGCCGACGCGGCTCGACAAACGTGAGACGCGTCGTAGCCGCGGAACGCCTGCGGCCCGCATCGTTCGCGGATGGACGGCCTCTTCAAGCTGCTCGGCGTGCTGCTCGCGTGCTATGTGGCGCTGGCGCTGCAGAACGGCGTCGTGTTCGCGAAGTCCGGCCCGTGGGGTCGTTACTTTCGGCGCGATGACGATCGCTTCGGCTATTGGAGCGCGATCATCTGCTACGTATTGCTCAGCCTGGCGTTGATCTTCGTCTTTTGAATCGGCGCGCTTCGATGGGCCCACACCCGCGCGTGCGGCCGTGATCGGCGCCGATCGCGAGAACACGCGGCCGCTCGTCCTCCGTCGTGCGATCCGCGGCTAGAATGCCGACGATGACCGCGGCCGATTCGCCGCGCATGGACCGCAAGCCGATGAACGAGTACCGAGTGTCCGCTCGGCGCCGGCCGATGATCGCGGCCGCGTCGCTGCTCCTTCCGCTCGCCGCGACCACTCACGCGCAGATCGCACCGGACACGCCCGCTCCCCCGCCCGAAGCCACCGTGCCCGGCGAGCTCGTGATCGAGCCGCCGACCTTGATCAACCTCGGCTTCGAGTGGTTCATCCAGGGCGACGAGAACTGGAACGCGCACGTCGCGGTCGCGTATCGGCCGCTCGGCGAGTCGGCCTGGCGGGAAGGTCTGCCGCTGCTCCGCCTGAACGGCGAGCGCATCTACGCGGAGTCGCGGGTCGACGTCGTCG
>CAYWGQ010000303.1:0-2194 GCA_964457725.1 uncultured Gammaproteobacteria bacterium | reverse complement strand
CGCTCCGACCTGCTGTCGGCCAACGGTGGCATCTTCAAGCCTCAGGGCGAGGCGCTGTCGCGCTCCGCCAAGCGCGACGTCAAGGTGCTGGTCGTCGGCAACCCGGCGAACACGAACGCGCTGATCGCGCGCGAGAACGCCCGCGACATCGACCCGCGGAACTTCACCGCGATGACGCGCCTCGATCACAACCGCGCGAAGGCGCAGCTCGCGGGCAAGCTCGGCAAGCACGTGACCGACGTCCGCGGGGTCATCATCTGGGGCAACCATTCGGCCACGCAGTTTCCCGATCTCGCGCACGCGACCGTCGGGGGGAAGCCGGCGCTCGAGCAGGTGCCGCAGAGCTGGTACCGCGACGAGTTCATCCCGACCGTGCAGCAGCGCGGCGCGGCGATCATCAAGGCTCGCGGCGCCTCCTCCGCGGCGTCGGCCGCTTCCGCGGCGATCGATCACGTGCGCGACTGGCTGCTCGGCACGGGCGACGACTGGGTCAGCATGGCGGTCGCGGCCGACGGCAGCTACGGGATCTCCGAGGGCGTCGTGTATTCCTACCCGGTGAGGTGCCGCGACGGGCGCTACGAGATCGTGCAGGGGCTCGCGGTCGACGAGTTCGCGCGCGGCAAGCTCGACGCGACCGATGCCGAGCTTCGCGAGGAGCGCGCAGGCGTCGCCGAGCTTCTCTAAGACGAAGACGCGAGCCGAGTCGAAGGCGAGGGCGGGCGGATGGAAGCGTTGTTCTGGTTCCTGGTCCTGGTGGGCACGCCGATCGCGCTCGCTTACCGCCGCACGAACCTCGCGACCTCCACGGTCGTCATCGGCGCGGTGCTCGTCGCCTACACGCTCTTCGGCGACGGCTGGCTCGTCAAGCTCGTGCTGTGGATCCTGTTCGCGGGGCTCGCGCTGCTGAACGCGAAGGCGTTCCGCCGCGACGCGCTGACCCGGCGGCTGCTCGCGGTCTACCGGACGATGCTGCCGAGCATGTCGAAGACCGAGCAGGAGGCGCTCGAAGCCGGCAACGTCTGGTGGGAAGGGGAGCTCTTCTCCGGCATGCCGGACTGGGGCAAGCTGATGAGCCTGCCCGCCCCCGCGCTCACGCCGGAAGAGCAAGCGTTCCTCGACGGTCCGACCGAGGAGCTCTGCCGGATGCTCGACGACTGGGAGGTCACGCACGAGCTTGCGGACATGCCGCAGCGCGTGTGGGAGTTCCTGAAGCGCGAGCGATTCTTCGCGATGATCATCCCGAAGACGTACGGCGGCTTGGGCTTCTCGCCGCTCGCATGCTCGATGGTGCTCGCGAAGATCGCCTCGCGGAACGCGACCGCCTCCTCGACGATCGGCGTGCCGAACTCGCTGGGGCCGGCCGAGCTGCTGCTCCACTACGGCACCGAGGAGCAGAAGCAGCGCTGGCTGCCGCGGCTCGCGACCGGCGAGGAAGTCCCGTGCTTCGCGCTGACGTCGCCCCGCGCCGGGTCGGACGCGACCGCGATCGTCGACACCGGCGTCGTCTGCCGCGGCACGTTCGAGGGCCAGGAAGTCGTCGGCATCCGGCTCAACTGGGAGAAGCGCTACATCACCCTCGCACCGATCGCGACGGTGCTCGGCCTCGCGTTCAAGCTCTACGACCCGGACCACCTGATCGGCGACCAAGACGCGTACGGCATCACCGCCGCGCTGATCCCGACGAACCTGCCCGGCATCGAGATCGGGCGCCGCCACTTCCCGATCAACATTCCGTTCCAGAACGGCCCCACCCGCGGCAAGGACGTGTTCGTGCCGCTCGACGCGATCATCGGCGGGCCGAAGATGGCGGGCCACGGCTGGCGCATGCTGGTGCAGCAGCTCGCGGTCGGCCGCGGCATCGTGCTGCCGAGCAACGCGCTCGGCGGCGCGCAAGCGGCGATGTACGCATCCGGCGCCTACTGCCGAATCCGCCGGCAGTTCGGTTTGCCGATCGGCAAGTTCCACGGCGTCGGCGAGGCGCTCGCGAGGCTCACGGGCCTCGCCTACATCATGAAAGCCGCTTCGCGCGTGACGTGCGCGGCGCTGAACGCGGGGGAGCGGCCGGCGGTCGCCGCCGCGATCCTGAAGTATCACAACACCGAGATGGCCCGGCAGGTCGCCAACGACGCGATGGACGTGCACGGCGGCAAGGCGATCATGCTCGGGCCGAAGAACTACCTCGCGCGCAACTACG
>CAYWGQ010000302.1:0-2198 GCA_964457725.1 uncultured Gammaproteobacteria bacterium | reverse complement strand
CTTCCGCACCCGCCAGCGAGTAACGGAAGATGTTGTCGATGAACAGCAGCACGTCACGGCCTTCGTCGCGGAAGTGCTCGGCCATCGTCAGGCCGGTCAGCGCGACGCGCAGACGGTTGCCCGGCGGCTCGTTCATCTGGCCGAACACGAGCGCGACCTTGTCGAGAACGCCGGCTTCCTTCATCTCGTGATAGAAGTCGTTGCCCTCGCGCGTGCGCTCGCCGACGCCCGCGAACACGGAGTAACCGCCGTGCTCCTTCGCGATGTTGTTGATGAGCTCGAGCAGCGTGACGGTCTTGCCGACGCCCGCGCCGCCGAAGAGGCCGACCTTGCCGCCCTTCGCGATCGGCATGATCAGGTCGATGACCTTGATGCCGGTCTCGAGCAGCTCGGTCGCCGCGGCCTGCTCCTCGTAGGTCGGCGCCGGGCGGTGAATCGGCCAGCGCTCCTCCGATGCGACCGGGCCCGCCTCGTCGATCGGATCGCCGAGCACGTTCATGATCCGGCCGAGCGTCTTCGGGCCGACCGGCACCGAGATCGGCTCGCCGGTGTTCGTGACCGCGAGCCCGCGGCGCAGGCCCTCGGACGTGCCCATCGCGATCGCGCGCACGACGCCGTCGCCGAGCTGCTGCTGCACCTCGAGGGTCAGGTCCCGATCCTGAAGCTTCAGCGCGTCGTAGACGCGCGGAATCGACTCGCGGGGGAACTCGACGTCGACGACCGCGCCGATGACTTGAACGATTGTGCCGGTGCTCATGTGCGTTACCTTCGCTTTATGCCGCGTGGGCGGTCGATGCCGTCCGCGCTTCGTCCGAGGTTCGTGAGGGTCGCGGCTCGATAGCCGCTCCTACCGAGCTTGTGTCGACGGTCATCCGACCGCCTCCGCGCCGCCGACGATCTCGGCGATCTCGCGGGTGATCTGCGCCTGGCGCGCCTTGTTGTAGGCGAGCTGGAGCTGGTCGATGAACTTGCCGGCGTTGTCGCTCGCGGCCTTCATCGCGACCATCTTCGCCGCCATCTCGCACGCGACGTTCTCGACCGCGCCGCGATAGACCTGCGACTCGATGTAGCGCGTCAGCACACCCTCGAGCAGCTCGCCGGCCTCGGGCTCGTAGATGTAGTCCCAGTGCTGCTGCAGGGCCTCGCGGTCGATCGCCTCGACGGGCAACAGCGTCGAGATCACCGGCGGCTGGCTCATCGCGCTGACGAACACGCTGTGCACGAGGAACAGCCGATCGATCGTGCCGTTCTTGTACGCGTCCGTCATCGCGGTGATCGCGCCGATCAGATCGGCCACCTTCGGCTGCTCGCCGAGGTGGCTCGTCGCCGCGACGATGTTCACCTTCAGCCGACGGAAGTAGGCGATGCCCTTCGCGCCGATCAGGCAGAGGTCCGCCTCGACGCCCTGGTCCTGCCACTTGCGCAGATCCTGCAGGACCGCGCGGAACGTGTTCACGTTCAGCGAGCCGCACAGACCGCGGTCCGTCGTGATCACGATGTAGCCGACGCGCTTCACGTCGCGCGACTGGAGGTACGGATGCCGGTAGTCCGGATTCGCCTCCGACAGGTGGCCGATCACGGTGCGGATGCGCTCCGCGTACGGACGCGACGCCGCCATCCGTTGCTGCGTGCGCCGCAGCTTCGACGCGGCGACCATCTCCATCGCCTTCGTGATCTTCTGCGTGCTCCGGACGGTTGCGATCTTCGTCCGGATTTCCTTGCCGCTCGCCATGTCAGCCCTCTCTCGCCGGAGCAGCGGCTCCGTGGACGCTACCGCTCATCTCAGTACGCGCCGGTCGTCTTGAACTTCTCGATCACCGAGCGCATCTCGCCTTCGATCTCGTCGTTGTAGTCGCCGGTCTTGTTGATCTTGTCGAGCAGGTCGGCCGCGTTGGCGCGGGCGAAGTCGTGCAGCGCCGCCTCGAACGGCACGACCTTCGCGACCGGCACGTCGTCGAGAAACCCTTCGTTTGCCGCGTACAGCGACAGCGCCATCTCCGCGACGGACAGCGTCGAGAACTGCTTCTGCTTCATGATCTCGGTCACGCGCTGGCCGCGCTCGAGCTGCCGGCGCGAGGCCGGGTCGAGATCCGACGCGAACTGCGCGAACGCCGCGAGCGCGCGGTACTGCGCGAGCGCGAGCCGGACGCCGCCGCCGAGCTTCTTGATGATCTTCGTCTGCGCGGCGCCGCCGACGC
>CAYWGQ010000301.1:0-2221 GCA_964457725.1 uncultured Gammaproteobacteria bacterium | reverse complement strand
ATGGGTGAGCCGCTCGCGAACTATCGCAACGTCGTGCCCGTCGCGAAGCTCCTGCTGAACGATCTCGCGTTCGGCCTTTCGAGGCGGCGGGTCACGATCAGCACCGCGGGCCTCGTGCCGCAGATCCTGAAGCTCGCGGTCGACTGCAACACCGCGCTCGCCGTCTCCCTGCACGCGCCGACCGACGACCTCCGCGACCGGCTCGTGCCGATCAATCGCATCCATCCGATCGCCGAGCTGCTCGACGCCTGCTGGCGCTACGCGGAGCGGCTCGCGAGCCGGCAGATCACGTTCGAGTACGTGCTGCTCGACGGCGTGAACGATTCGGTCGAGCACGCGCGGGCGCTCGGCCGGCTGCTCCGCGGCAAGCCGGCCAAGGTGAATCTCATTCCGTTCAACGTGTTCCCCGGCACCGAATTCCGCTGCTCGCCGCCCGAGGCCGTTGACGCGTTCTGGCGGGCGCTGAAGACGCCGGGGCTGATCGTCACGGTGCGCCGCCGCCGGGGCGACGACATCGCGGCCGCGTGCGGGCAGCTCGCCGGCCGCGTGCGCGACCGGCAGCGCGTGCGTCTCGGTGCGAAGGCGCTCGGTTAGCGAGGAGTTCAGGATGGTCAGGCTCGCCGCTCTCGTCCTTTGTTGCCTCGCGCTCGCGGGCTGCGTGTCGAGCGGCTCGCGGCCGCAGTCGGCCCGCGAGGCGGCCGAGGCGAACGTCAATCTCGGCGCGGGATATCTGCGCCAGGGGCGGATCGATCTCGCGATCGAACGGCTCGAGCGGGCGCTCGAGCTCGAGCCGCGGCTCGCGGACGCGCACTCGACGATCGCGATCGCGTACGACCAGCTCGGCCGCCAGGCGGACGCGGAGCGGCATTACCTGCGGGCGACGCAGCTCGAGCCGGACAACGCGCCGGCCGCGAACAGCTACGCCGTGTTCCTGTGCCGACAGGGGCGGTGGCGCGACGCGGAACCCTATTTCGTGCGTGCCGCGGACAACCCACGCTACCCGACGCCCGCCGCCGCGCTGACGAACGCCGGCGTCTGCGCGCGGGCCGCGGGCGACCTGGACAAGGCGGAGCAGTACCTGCGCCGCGCGCTCGATCGCACTCCGAACTTCCCGGACGCGCTCGCGGGCATGCTCGAGCTTTCCTATCAGCGCGGCAATTACCTCGCTGCGCGCGCCTTTCTGCAGCGCTATCTCGACGTCCGGCCGGCGACCGCGCCGGTGCTGCTGATGTGCGTGCGCATCGAGCGCGAGCTCGAGGACCGAGCGGCGGAGCAGCGCTGCCTGCGCCAGCTGCGGGAGGATTTCCCGAACTCGGCCGAGCTGATTCAGGCGAACGCGCCGGCGGACTAGACGATGTCCGAGATCGAGATCGAGACCGCGCGGGAGCCGACGCCGGACGCGCCGTTGCCCGCGATCGGCGACGCGCTGCGCCGCGCGCGCAGCGCGCGCTCGCTGACGATCGAGCAGGTGGCGATGGAGCTTCGGATCGAGCCGCAGCAGCTGCGCGCGCTCGAGGAAGACCGCTTCGACGCGATCGGGCCGCCGGTCTTCGTCAAGGGCTACCTGCGCCATTACTCGCTGCTGCTCGGCCTCGATCCGGGCGAGCTCGTCGAGCGCTACCAGCGGATCGCCGGCGAGCGCGTCGTCGAGCTGCAGCCGAGCCGCACGATCAAGCTGCGCAACGAGCGGCAGATCACGCTGTGGGTATTCGCCGCGGTCGCGCTCGCGGCGGTCGTCGCCGTGCTGGTCCTCTGGTGGCGCGGCGAAGGGCTGACGTTCCTCGGCCTTGCGCGGGGCGCAGCCGCGCTCGCGCTCGCACTTTTCGGAGGCTGACCACGATGGCCGACCTGATCCAGCCCGTTCGCGGGATGAACGACGTCTTGCCCGCGGACGAGGCGCTCTGGCAGCGCGTCGAGCATGCGGCCGAGGCGATCTTCGCGAGCTACGGCTACCGCCGCATCCGCTTGCCGGTGCTCGAGAAGACCGAGCTCTTCAAGCGCTCGATCGGCGAGCTGACGGACATCGTCGACAAGGAGATGTACACGTTCGAGGACCGCAACGGCGAGAGCCTCACGCTGCGGCCGGAGGCGACGGCCGGTGTCGTCCGGGCGGGCCTGTCGAACGGGCTGCTGCACAACCAGCAACAGAAGCTCTGGTGCAGCGGGCCGATGTTCCGTCGCGAGAAGCCGCAGAAGGGCCGCTACCGGCAGTTCCATCAGC
>CAYWGQ010000300.1:0-2256 GCA_964457725.1 uncultured Gammaproteobacteria bacterium | reverse complement strand
ATCGCGGCGCCGATGCCGCTGACGATCAAGGCGCTCGTCGAGGACTGCGACGAAGGCATCCACCTGATGATCCCGCGCTGGGGCGTCGAGTATCAGCTCGCACGGAACCCGAACGATCGGCGCTCGTTCGAGCGCCCGGCGGGGGTCGTGCTCGACCAGCTCGGGCTCTCCGGCCGCGCGATGCGGATCGAGGTATTCCCCGAGGTGCCGCGCAGCATGGGCCTCGGCGGCTCCGCCGCGATGGCTGTCGCGATCGTGCGTGCGCTCGACAAGCATTTCAAGCTCGGGCTCGCGGACGACGAGGTGAACCGCCTCGCGTTCGAATCCGAGAAAGTCGCGCATGGCAATCCCAGCGGCCTCGACAACACGCTCGCGTGCTATGGTCGCGCTTTGGTGTTTCGGCCGGGCGACCCGCCGCTCGTCGAGCCGCTGAACATTCGCGAGCCGATTCCGGCGGTGATCGGGATGAGCGGCTACGAGGGCTTGACGGCGAAAACCGTCGGCCGCGTGCGGGAGGCCTGGCAGCAGGATCCGAAACTTTACGAGCGGATCTTCGATCAAATCGACTCATTGACGCTGCGCGGCGTGCAGGCCGTGCAGGACAACGACTTGCATACGCTCGGGGAGCTGATGAACATCTGCCACGGCATGCTGAACGCCCTGCAAGTCTCGACGCCCGAGCTCGAGCAGCTCGTCGACATCGCACGCGAGAACGGCGCGCTCGGCGCGAAGCTCACGGGCGGGGGCGGCGGCGGCTCGATCGTGGCGATCGCGGACGGCGACGCGACGCGGACGAGGATCGTCGAGGCGATCCGTGCGGCGGGCTTCCAGGCCCTGCCGGTTAGCTTGGGAGCGGAGCTGAATGGCGCGTGAGGAAATCGTCTCGAGCGCGCTCGAGGAGCTGATCCTGGTCGACGAGCAGGACCGGGAGATCGGCTATCGTGCGAAGGGCGAATGCCATACCGGCAGCGGCACGCTGCACCGCGCGTTCTCCGTCTTCGTGTTCAACAGCGACGACGAGCTATTGCTCCAGCAGCGCAGCGCCGACAAGCCGCTGTGGCCGAATTACTGGTCGAACACCTGCTGCTCGCACCCGCGCCGCGGGGAGACGGTGGAGCAGGCCGTTGCGCGGCGCCTCGAGCAGGAGCTCGGCTTCACGTGCCCGGTCGAGTTTCTCTACAAGTTCAAGTATCAGGCTCAGTACGGCGAGACGGGCGCCGAGCACGAGTATTGCTGGGTGTACTTCGGCCGCTACGACGGGCCGGTCGACGTGAACGTCAGCGAGATCGGCGCTTGGCGTTGGGTGGGCGTCGACGAGCTCGAGGACGAGCTCGCCCGGTTCCCCGAGCGCTTCACGCCGTGGTTCAAGATGGAGTGGGCGCACATCAAGGCGAACTACCTCGACGGCATGCTGCCGTTCAGAGTCGCGGCCGGAGGCCGCCCCTGAGCCTCGTGCGGTAGGGCGGCGCTTTTGCCGCTCTTCGATGCACGAGCACTGCGCGACGAGAGGGAAGGACAGGGAGACGAGATGGGAATTCCGGCCGTACAAAGCTATCGGATCGCTCGCTACATCATCGAGCAGAAGCTGAAGGGCAACAAGCGCTACCCGCTCGTGCTGATGCTCGAGCCGCTCTTCCAGTGCAATCTCGCTTGCGCGGGCTGCGGCAAGATCGACTACCCGGACGACATCCTGCGCAAGCGGATGAGCGTCGAGGACGCGCTCCGCGCGGTAGACGAGTGCGGCGCGCCGGTCGTCTCGATCCCCGGCGGGGAGCCGCTGATCCACAAGGAGATGCCGCAGATCGTCGAAGGCATCATCGCGCGGAAGAAGTTCGTTTACCTCTGCACGAACGCGATCCTGCTGCCGCAGCGGATCGACGACTACAAGCCCTCGCCGTATCTGACGTTCTCGATCCACCTGGACGGCAACCGCGAGCGCCACGACGCGTCCGTCTGCCGCGAGGGGGTGTTCGACAAGGCGGTCGCGGCGATCAAGCTCGCGCGCTCGAAGGGTCACCGTGTGACGGTGAACTGCACGCTCTACGCCGGCGAAAACCCGGACGACGTCGCCGATTTCTTCGATTACGCGATGACGCTCGGCGTCGAGGGCGTCATGATCTCGCCGGGCTACAGCTACGATCACGCGCCGCGGCAGGACGTGTTCCTCGGCAGGCGTCAGTCGAAGCAGCTCTTCCGCGAGATCTTCAAGCGCGGCAAGCAGCGCGGCAGCAAGTGGCATTTCAATCAGTCGAGCAT
>CAYWGQ010000299.1:0-2277 GCA_964457725.1 uncultured Gammaproteobacteria bacterium | reverse complement strand
CCGGTCGAGTTCCTGCGCCGCACCTTCTACGAGGTCGACGGCTACGACGAGATGGTCGTGCTGCGCGACATCTCGTTCGAATCGCACTGCGAGCACCACATGGCGCCGATCATCGGCCGCGTGCACGTCGGCTATCTGCCGGACCGCAAGGTCGTCGGGATCAGCAAGCTCGCGCGGGTCGTCGAGACGTTCGCGCGGCGGCTCCAGGTGCAGGAGTCCTTGACGGCGCAGATCGCGCACACGATCCACGACGTGCTGAAGCCGAAGGGCGTCGGCGTCGTCGTCGAAGGCGTGCATCAGTGCATGACGACGCGCGGGGTGCGGAAGCACGGCGTGTCGATGATCACGAGCCAGCTGCTCGGCAACTTCCGCTCCGACCCGCGGACGCGGGCCGAATTCCTGAACATCATCGGCCGCCCGACGCTCGGCGGCAGCGGCAGCTGACCGGAACGGTCGCGAGCGGCCTCCCCGTCTACGCTCGAAAGACGCGCGATCCCGTGAGGTAGGAGCGGCTGTCAGCCGCGACCACCGCAACGTCGAACGAAGCCGCAGTCGCGGCTTCGTAGGCGCCCGCGAGCCCGTGAGGTAGGAGCGGCTGTCAGCCGCGACCACCGCAACGTCGAACGAAGCCGCAGTCGCGGCTAGACAGCCGCTCCTACCGGAAGACCCGCTCTTCGAGCGCCACGCGTGCTGCCGACACGTCCGCGGTGCGGCTGCACGCGAGAACCGGCGGGAGCCGTTCCGAGCGCTCACGCCGAAGAGTCGCGGGGACGCGGCGGCGCGATAGACTGTTCGCATGGGCCGCAGGTGGATTTTCGGCGCCGATCCTCCGCTCGTCGTCGACGCGGACGTCGCCAAGCACTTCCTGACCGACGAGACCGCCGCCGTCACCGCGCTGCTCGAGCAGGCGCGCCTGCCGGACGCCGCGCGCGCCGACGCCGAGAAGCGCGCGCGGGCGCTCGTCGCGGCGATCAGACGCCGGCGCGCCCATGCGCGCGGCCTCGATGCCTTTCTCGGCGAGTACGACCTCTCCTCGGCCGAAGGCGTCGTGCTGATGTGCCTCGCCGAGGCGCTCCTCCGCATCCCCGATCCGTTGACCGCCGACCGGCTGATCGCGGACAAGATCGGCAGCGCCGACTGGCGTGCGCATCTCGGCGAGAGCGAATCGCTGTTCGTCAACGCCTCGACCTGGGCGCTGCTCCTGACCGGGCGCCTCGTCCAGTCGCCGGAGCGCCCCGAGAACCTCCTCGCGCGGCTCGTCGATCGTGTCGGCGACACGGTCGTGCGTACCGCGCTGAAGACGGCGATGCGGATTCTCGGCCAGCAGTTCGTGATGGGCGAGACGATCGACGAGGCGCTCGAGCGCGCCGCACGAGCGCCGGAGTATGCCTACTCGTTCGACATGCTCGGCGAGGCCGCGCTGACCGCCGAGGACGCCGAGCGCTACCTCGAGGCCTACAGCGGCGCGATCGCCGCGATCGCGCGCACGGGCGTCAACGACGACGTGACCGAGGCGCCCGGCATCTCGGTGAAGCTCTCCGCGCTGTCCCCGCGGTTCGAGTACGCGCAGAGCAGCCGAGCGGTGCCCGAGCTGGCCGCCGCGCTCGAGCGCCTCGCGCGCGAATGCGCGGAGCGGGGCCTCGCGCTCACGGTCGACGCCGAGGAGGCCGACCGGCTCGAGCTCACGTTGGCCGTGTTCGAGCGGGTGCTGCGCAGCCGCGCGATCGGCAGCTATGCCGGGCTCGGCATCGCCGTGCAGGCGTACCAGAAGCGCGCGCCGCACGTGCTCGTCTGGCTCGAGGAGCTCGCGAGGAACGTCCCTGTGGAATAGGGCGAGGGCCAGGGCTCATGGGATCGGGCGAACGCGGCGTAACGTAACCGTATACGTTCCCGTTCGGAGTTCCCGTTCGGATTCCCGAGCGAATCTCCCGCCGAGCCCGTTACACGCCCCCGCAGCCGGAGGCCCATTAGCCCTGGCCCTGGCCTTGACCCTGAATCACGACGTGAGCTCGATGATCCGAACGTTCCGGTATTCGACGACCCCCGCCTCCGCCTGGAACCCGATGTAGCCGTCGTCGTTCCCGATCCCGTACGCCCAGAGCACCGGCTCGCCCTCGAAGTACACCGTCATGAAATCGCCCACGACCTCGATGGCGAGCTCGTGCCAGACGCCGACGCCGGCGTACAGGGCTTCGACGCGCTCCACCGCGTAATCCGCGTCCCCCGGCGGCATCCCGTGCCGGAAGACGTCGCCCAGCCCGATGAAGCGCGACGGCT
>CAYWGQ010000298.1:0-2319 GCA_964457725.1 uncultured Gammaproteobacteria bacterium | reverse complement strand
CGCGATCCTGCTCCTGAGCGGCGTCACGATCACGATCGCGCACCACGCGTTGCGCGCCGCCAATCGCAGGGGCGTGATCATATGGCTCGCTGCGACGTTCCTGCTCGGCTTCCTGTTCGTCGGGCTGCAGGCGTACGAGTACGTGCACGCGTACACCGACCTGAACCTGCGGCTCGATACCGGAATCTACGGCAGCACCTTCTTCATGCTGACCGGCTTCCACGGTCTGCACGTGACGATCGGCGCGATCATGCTGCTGATCGTCTGGCTGCGAGTGGTCCGCGGGCACTTCACGCCGGAGCGGCATTTCGCGTTCGAGGCGAGCGCCTGGTACTGGCACTTCGTCGACGTCGTCTGGCTCGGCCTGTTCTTCTTCGTGTACTGGCTCTGAGCGCCTAGCCGCCGAGCCCGTGCGGCTGCAGCAGGCCGAAATACCAGCCTGCGATCAGGAGGGCGAACGCCAGCACCGATAGCGCGATCCGCCAGGTGAGCGCGCGCAGCAGGCCATCGGGGTCGCCGCCGCGGCGAAAGAGCGCCACGAGCCCCGAGCCGAGGGACGTGAGGATGGCGGCGAACAAGAGCAGGACGATCAGCTTCAACGGTGCGCTCCGGCGTGTCCGGACATTCTAGCGCCCGGGACGGAGCGAGACTCGCGCCGCTGCTGCTCGCGGCGCTCGCGGCGATGCTCGCGCTAGGCGCGGCGGCCGCCGGGCGGTGGCAGCTCGACAGAGCGGACCAGAATCGCGCGCTCCGGGATCGCTTCGCGGCGGCCGTCGAGCTTCCGCCGCTCGATCTCGCCGCGGTGCCGGCCGAGCTCGACGAGGCGCTCCGGTATCGGCGGGTTCGAGTGACGGGCGCATATGCTCCGGAGCGGCAGTTCCTGCTCGACAACCGCGTGCAGGGCGGCGTGGTCGGCTACGAGGTGTTGACGCCGTTCCGGCCGCGCGGCGCCGAGCGGTGGCTGCTCGTGAACCGCGGCTGGGTCCGTGCGGATCCCGATCGCCGCGTGCTGCCGTCGGTCGCGGTGGACGACGGCGAGCGGGTCGTCGTCGGGATGCTCGATCGGCTGCCGCGGCCGGGCTTACGGCTCGGCGACGAGGCTCCCGTCGGCCCGTCGTCCGAGCCGCTCGCAGTGCTGCAGTATCCGACGGCGGAGGAGATCGAGGCGCGTCTCGGGCGGCCGCTCGCGGACCTGCAGCTCGTGCTCGAGCCCGACGAGCCCGACGGGTATCTCAGGCGGCGGGACCCGCCGGGGCTGCCGCCCGAGCGCAATCTCGCGTACGCGGGTCAATGGTTCGCGCTGGCGGCACTCTGTGCCGCGGGCGCGGTCTGGGGAGTCGTTGCTGCACGCCGGCGGAGGACGGCATGAAATCGCGAAGCATCGAGCTCTGGCTGGTGGCGGCGCTCTTCGTCGGGCCGCTGCTGCTCGCGGTCGTGCTGTATTTCGGGCCGTTCGACACGCACTCGCTGCCGCGGCTCGAGGCCGAGGGCCGCGAGCTCTTCGAGCCGCCGCTCGCGCTGCCGCCCGGGGCGCTCGAGCGCGCCGCCGGCGCGCCCCGAACGGCGGCGTGGTCGCTGATCTATGCAACAATGGCGCCCTGCGACGAGGCCTGCGCGGGCGAGCTCGCGCGGCTCGCCGCCGTCGAGGCGGCGCTCGGCCGCCGCGCGGCTCGGGTGCAGCGCATCCTGCTCGCGCCGGGCGCCGCGGCGCCGGCGGCCGATCCCGGGCTTCTGACCGGGCCGCTCGAGCCGGGCGACGAGCTGCTGCGCGTGCTCGGCGAGGAACGGGTTCGAGGCGGCGGCGTGTTTGTCGTCGATCCGCTCGGCAACGTGGTGCTCGCGTACCCGCCGGGCGCCGCTCAGAAGGATCTGCTCGAAGATTTGCAGCGCTTGCTTCAGGTGTCGAGGATCGGTTGATGAGCGCGTCCTTCTTGTTCCTCGCGCGCGCGGGCACGGTGCTCGCGCTCGTCGTCGTGACGCTCGGCGCCTGGGTGCGGCTCACCGACGCCGGGCTCGGGTGTCCGGATTGGCCGGGGTGCTACGGTCAGCTGATCGTGCCCGAGCCCGCGAGCGAGGCCGCCGCGGCGTTCGAGCGACCGCTCGAGGTCGGCAAGGCGTGGCGCGAGATGATCCACCGCTACCTCGCGTCCACGCTCGGCCTCGTCTGCGTCGCGCTCGCGGTCCTCGCGTGGCGGAACCGGCGCCACCCCGATCAGCCGGTCCGCACGCCGCTCGTGCTGGTCGCCCTCGTCGTGCTCCAGGGGCTGCTCGGCATGTGGACGGTCACGCTCCTGCTGAAGCCGATCGTCGTCGTCGCGC
>CAYWGQ010000297.1:0-2432 GCA_964457725.1 uncultured Gammaproteobacteria bacterium | reverse complement strand
ACAAGTGGGGCCTGCCGGTGCTCGCGATCGACTGCGCGATCGGCGAGAACGAGCGTCTGATGCGCCGCGACATGATGAACGACATGGCCGAGATGCTCGAGGCCGCCGGCGTGCGCGACGTGCGCGTCTACGACAACGGCTACGCGCCCGGCATGGGCATCCACGAGATGGGTACCGCGCGGATGGGACGCGATCCGCGCACGTCCGTGCTGAACGGCCACAACCAGGTCTGGGATTGCCCGAACGTGTTCGTGACCGACGGCGCCTGCATGACCTCCGCCGCGTGCCAGAACCCCTCGCTCACGTACATGGCGCTGACGGCGCGGGCCGCACGCTTCGCGGTCGACGAGCTGCAGCGCCGGAACCTTTGAGACCGACGCGATGAGCACGCCCCCCGACGACCCCGGTAGGAGCGGCTGTCCAGCCGCGACACCGCGGCGCTCGACGGACACCGACACCGCCCTGCCGACGCTCACCCGCCGCGAAGCAATCGAGCGCGTCGTCCGCCTCCTCGGCGGCGCCGCGCTCGTCGGCGGCGAAGCGCTGCTGAGCGCATCTGTCGGCATGCCGGAACGGGCCGCTGCGGCCGAGGGCATCGGCGAGTTCTCGGCGGCGGATGTCGCCCTGCTCGACGAGATCGCGGAGACGATCCTGCCCGAGACCTCGACGCCCGGCGCGAAAGCCGCGCAGACCGGCGCCTTCATCGCGCTGATGGCGACCGAGGCCTACGATCCGCAGAAGCGCCGGATCCTCCGTGCCGGGATGCGCGCGATCGAGCGCGCGTGCCGGCGGATGCACGGTGTGGCTTTCGTCGACGCCACGCCTGCGCAGCGTCTCGCCGTGCTCGAGCCGCTCGATCGCGAGCAGCACGCCGAGACGGAGGGCAAGCGCCGGCGCCGTCGGCCGCATTATTTCCGGATGGTGAAGGAGCTGACCTTGCTCGGCTACTTCACGTCGGAGATCGGTTACCTCCAGGCGATGCGCTACGTCGAGACGCCGGGCCGCTTCGACCCGTGCGTGCCGTACCGCGACGGCGAGACGATCTGGGCGCCGCACGCGTGAGCCGATGAGCGCGCGGGACGCGGTCCGGCGGCAGGCGGAAGCCGTGCGCCGCACGTTGGCGCGGCGGCTCGAGAGCACGCCCGACCCGAACGAGCGTGCGGCGCTCGGCAGAGTGCTCGCCGGCCTCGAGCGCGATGCCTTGCGCCGGCCGCGCACGGCCGGGCTGGAAGCGGAGGAGGCGCTCGCCGGGCTGACGCGGCGGCTCGAGCAAGCGGTCCGCGCGGCGCGTCAGGGGCCGTTCGACGGCCATCTCGCCGCGCTCGAGCGCCATTACGAGAAGCTGTCGCGCCTCGCGCAGACGCTCCACGAGCGGCATGCGCTGCCGCCGGCGCCCGCGGCGGGCAGGCGAGCGCGGACCGGACGCCGCTCGGCGCGTGCGGCGCGTGCGCCCGGCGCGGCCGCGGCGGTCGCGACCGTCACCGATTACGAGAGCCTGAAGGCGGAGTATCGGCGCCTGTGGGAGCGCTGCGAGGTCCGCCCCGAGCGCGCGGGTCACGTCGCGTACTACGGCAAGCGGCTGCGCGAGCACCGCACTGCGTACGAGCCCGTCGCCGCCGCGCTCGGCATCCCGTGGCAGTTCGTCGGCGTCGTTCACGCGATGGAGTGCGGCTTCAGCTTCGCGTGCCACCTGCACAACGGCGATCCGCTCCGCGAGCGCACCGTGCGCGTCCCGAAAGGCCGGCCGGTGACAGGCAGCCCGCCGTTCACGTGGCAGGAAAGCGCGGTGGACGCGCTCCGTCTGCAGAAGCTCCATCGCGTCGAGGACTGGACCGTGCCGCGGATGCTCTATCTGCTCGAGCGCTACAACGGCTTCGGGTACCGGCGGCGGGGGCTGCCGACGCCGTACCTCTGGAGCTTCTCGAACCTCTACGAGAAGGGGAAGTTCGTGCGCGACGGCGCGTTCGACCCGGAAGCGGTCAGCCAGCAGTGCGGCGCGGCGTTGATGCTGCGGGAAGCGCTCGACGAGCGGACGTGACGGAACGGACGCGGGGCGCTACGCGCCGGCCGTTGCCGGCCGGCCGGGCCGTGACGGCGGCAGCACTTCCTTGAGCGCGGCCCCGGTATACGACCGCGGCTCGGCGGCGATCGCCTCGGGCGTTCCGGTCGCGACGATCTCGCCGCCGCCGGTGCCGCCCTCCGGTCCGAGATCGACGATCCAGTCCGCTGTCTTGATCACGTCGAGGTTGTGCTCGATCACGACGATCGTGTTGCCCTGATCGCGGAGCTTGTAGAGCACCTCGAGCAGCTGCGCGATGTCGTGAAAGTGGAGCCCCGTCGTCGGCTCGTCGAGCACGTACAGCGTGCGGCCCGTGGAGCGCTTCGAGAGCTCTTTCGCGAGCTTGACGCGCTGCGCCTCGCCGCCGGAGAGC
>CAYWGQ010000296.1:0-2458 GCA_964457725.1 uncultured Gammaproteobacteria bacterium | reverse complement strand
GCACCGGGATCTCGCAGCGGACGCAAGTCTCGAAGTCCATGCCGACCATCCCGATCGCCGCGTCGCCCCAGAAGTTCATGCAGAGCTTCTCCGGATGCGCGACCTTCGCGCCCATCGCGAGCCCGAATCCGTAGCCGAGCTGAGTGCTCTTGCCCCAGCCGATATAGGAGAGCGGTGCGACGGGATTCCAGAACGGCGACATCTCGTCCCGCGGGCTGCCGGCATCGTGCGTGATGACCGTGTTCGGAAGGTCTACCACCTGCATCAGCTCGTGGATGATCCGATACGGCGACAGCGGCTTCGAGCTGCTTCGCAGGTGCGGCATCCACGTGCGCATCCATTCCTCCTTCTGGCGTTGAATACGCGCGGTGACCTGCGCCGCCCGTCCTCTCGGGCGCCCGCCGAGCCGATCGGCGAGCGCGTCGCGCAGCGCCGCGAGCGTGAGTCGGGCATCGCCGACGAGCGGATGCTCGGTCGGGATGTTGCGATCGATGTCCGACGGATCGACGGTGTTGTGGATGAAGGTCTTGCCCTGCGTCGGGAACGCGATGCCGTAGTTCGTCGGCGTGAAGCTCGCGCCGACTCCGAGCACGACGTCCGAGTCGCGGACGTGCGCCGCGACCGCGAGCGGCAGGCTCTTGCCGCCGGAGCCGAGCGACAGCGGATGGTTCTCGGGGAACGCGCTCTTGCCTTCGAGGCTCGTCGTCACGGGCGCTTCGAGCAGCTCCGCGACCTGGCGAAGCTCTTCCCAAGCCTTCGCGTAATGCACGCCCTGGCCCGCGTAGATCATCGGCATCCGCGCGTTCAGCAGCGCATCGGCGGCCCGCTCGACGGCTTGCGGATCCGGCGCGATCAGCGCGCGGCGCGTCGCGCGGTAGTCGATCTGCCCCGGCACGTCCGCGTTCCACATGTCGGCGGGAATCTCGACGAGCGTAGGACCGGGGCGGCCGTTCCTCGCGATGCTGAACGCGCGCCGGAGCGCCGGCACGATCTGGTCCGGCGCGGTGATCGTCTCCGCATGCTTCGTGACGTGCCGAAAGTTCAGCGCGGCGTTGAAATACGGCGGTACCTGCGCCCGGCTACGCGGCGCGCCGCCGGGTATCACGACCAACGGCACGCTCTCCGCGAACGCCTGCGCGACCGCGCCGAACGAGTTCTCGATCCCGGGTCCGTGCTGACAGGCGAACACGCTGACGCGGTCGCCCGAGCTCAGGCGCCCGGCGGCGTCGGCCATTGCGCAGGCGATGCGTTCCTGCCGGACCACGATCGGCCGGATGTCGACCGCGGCCGCCGATTCGGTCAATGGCGTGAGGGGATAGACGAACAGGACTTCGAGGCCCTCGCGCTTCATTACTTCCGCCGTCACTTGCGCTACGTTCATGCGAGCTCTCCCCCGGTGGCGTGGTCTCGTCGATTGGCGGTCCGCACCGATGTGCTGCGCGGATCGCGCGGTGGTCGGGGGTCCGGGGCGGTGGCCGAACGGACCGGAGAGGGCGGGTCAGCGTCATGGCGCTCCCAGCGGTCGCTGCCGGAGCCTGGCAGGGGTTCGTTGCGTTCGGCTGCCAGAGCTGATAGCGTCCTGTTGGGGAGATTGTATTATGTGTGCAAGCCGGCGCCAATTCTTGCGTGCGCTGGGTGTGGGGGGCGTCGCGCTAACCGGGCTCACGGCCCTCGCATCGGTCCGCGCGCAAGAGGCGGATGCCGATTTGCGTCTCACCGAGCTGCGCGACGGGCTGCTGCTCCTCACGGGGGCGGGCTGCAACGTCGTCGCGCGCAAGGCTGCGGACGGCCTTCTGCTGATCGACAGCGGCGCGCCGGACCGAGCGGCGGCGCTGAAGCGGTTCATCGAGGCGGAGCTCGGTCCGGCGCCGATCTCGCTCCTGTTCAATACGCACTGGCACCTCGACCACACGGGCGGCAACGAGACGCTGGCGAGCCCGGAGACCGCGATCGTCGCCCACGAGAACACCCGGCTGTGGATGACGACGAAGTTCTTCGTCGACTGGGAGAACCGGCGCTACTTGCCGCGGCCGCCGGCGGCGCACCCGAACAAGACGTTCTTCTCCCACGAGCCGCAGCCGCTCGAAATCGACTTCGCCGGGAAGACGGTTGCCTACGGGCATCTGCGCGAGGCGCATACCGACGGCGACCTTTACGTGCGGTTCCCCGAGGCGAACGTCATCGTCGCCGGCGGTGCCGTGACGGCCGCCCGCTATCCGGTCCTCGACTACATCACCGGAGGCTGGATGGGCGGCTTGGAGGACGTCACGCGGCAGCTGATCGAGATGTCGGACGCCGAAACGCTGATCGTGCCCGAGGCCGGCCCGCCGCAGCGGCGTGCCGATCTCGAAGCGCAGCTCGAGATGGTCGCGACGGTGCGCGAGCGCATCGAGGAGATGGCGCTGAAGGGGCACGGCATCGACGAGATGATCGCCGCGAAGATCACCGAGGATTTCGA
>CAYWGQ010000295.1:0-2463 GCA_964457725.1 uncultured Gammaproteobacteria bacterium | reverse complement strand
CCCCGCCGCCGCCGCAGGATCCGGATACGGACGGTGACGGCGTTCCGGACAGCCGCGATGCGTGCCCGAACACGCCGCGCGGGACGCGCGTCGACGCGCGTGGCTGCGAGATCCGCGAGGAGATCACGCTGCCCGAGGTCACGTTCGACTTCGATTCGGATCGACTGCGCCCCGAGTCCTTCCCGGTGCTCGATCAGGCGGTCGAGACGCTGCGGATGAACTCCGACCTGGTCATCGAGGTCGCGGGCCACACGGACAGCCAGGGCGACGAGACGTACAACCAGCAGCTGTCGCAGCGCCGCGCCGAGGCGGTTCGCAGCTACCTCGCGCAACGCGGGGTCACGAACCAGATGACCGCGCGCGGCTACGGCGAGAGTCAGCCGGTCGCGAGCAACGCGACGGCGGAAGGCCGGGCACAGAATCGGCGCGTCGTGCTGCGCATCGTCGGCGGCCGATGACGCTTCGGGGGCCGGGTGCGACCCGGCCCCCTTTCTTGCGTTCGCGGTCGATGCGACGCCCGCGGTCGCGGCTGGAGCGGCCGCTCCTAGGAAGATCGCGGCTGGACAGCCGCTCCTACAGGGTGGGGGCGCGGCTCTCGAGGAACGCCTTCAGCGCCTTCGCGGTATGCGACCGGCGCGCTGCAACCTTCTCCGGCGGCCCTGCCGCGACGACCCGCCCGCCGCCGTCGCCGCCTTCGGGCCCGAGGTCGATCAGCCAGTCCGCTTCCGCGAGCACGTCGAGGTTGTGCTCGATCACGACGACGCTGTGGCCCGCGTCGACGAGGCGATGCAGCACGCGCGTGAGCTTCTCGACGTCGGCGATGTGCAGCCCGATGGTCGGCTCGTCGAGCACGTAGAGGACGTGCTCCGCGGACGCGCGCATCCGCACGGCCGGCCGCGCCTTCGCGAGCTCCGTCACGAGCTTCACGCGCTGCGCCTCGCCGCCCGACAGCGTCGGGCTCGGCTGGCCGAGCGTGAGGTAGCCGAGGCCTACGTCCGACAGCAACGCGAGCGCGTGGCGGATCTTCGGGTGAGCCTCGAAGAACTCCACGCCCTCGTCGACCGTCATCGCGAGCACCTCGCCGATGTTCTTGCCGCGATAGGTGACGTCCAGCGTCTCCGCGTTGAAGCGCGCGCCGTTGCAGCGCTCGCACGGCACGCGCACGTCCGGCAGGAAGCTCATCTCGATCTTCTTCAGGCCCTGCCCCTCGCACGCATCGCACCGGCCGCCCGGGACGTTGAACGAGAAGCGGCCCGCGTCGTAGCCGCGCAGCGCGGCCTCCGTCGTCTGCGCGAACAGCCGGCGCACGTCGTCCCAGATGCCGACGTAGGTCGCGGGACAAGACCGCGGCGTCTTGCCGATCGGCGTCTGGTCCACCTCGAGCACGCGGTCGATCCGCTCGGCGCCTTCGAGCGCGTCGCAGCCGACGAGCGCGACGGATTTGCCGCGGCCGCGCTTGCCGCGCGCGGCGAGCATGCGCTGGAGGTTGTCACGGAGCACGTGCCGGACCAGCGTGCTCTTGCCGCTGCCGCTGACGCCGGTCACGCAGACCAGCCGCTCGAGCGGCACCGCGACGTCGATGTCCTTCAGGTTGTGGCGCCGCGCCCCGCGGATCACGAGGGCGCCGTTGCCCTTCGCGGCGGTCGGGCGCCGCGGCAGCGACGGATGCCGCGGCGGCGACGCGAGCACGCGGCCGGTCACGGACCGCGGCGCGGCGAGCAGCGCCTCGAGCGGCCCGCTCACGACGACCTCGCCGCCGTGCGTGCCGGCGCCCGGCCCGAGGTCGATCACGTGCTCTGCGCGGCGAATCGTTTCCTCGTCGTGCTCGACGACGACGACCGTATTGCCCTTCGCCGACAGCGCGCCGATCGTGTCGAGCAAGAGTCCGTTGTCGCGTGGATGCAGGCCGATCGTCGGCTCGTCGAGGATGTAGCAGACGCCGCGCAGGTTCGAGCCGAGCTGCGACGCGAGCCGTATCCTCTGCGCCTCGCCGCCCGAGAGCGTCGGCGCGCCGCGGTCGAGCGCGAGATAGCCGAGCCCGACGAGATTCAGGAACTCGAGCCTGCTGACGAGCTCCGGCAGCACGTCGCGCGCGATGTCGCGCTCCCTTCCTTGCAGCTTCAGCCGCCCGAACCAGCGGAGCGCGTCGCGGATCGACATCGCGCCGAAGTCGGAGATCGCGCGGCCGCGGAAATAGACCGCCTCGGCTTCGGCGTTCAGCCGCCGGCCCTCGCAGACGCCGCAGACCTCGGGCTCGACGGCGATCTCGCCGTTGCCGGCGGCGCGCCGCGCGCGGCCCTTGCGCAGACGTCGTCTCGTGCCGCGCGCCGCCGAGCCGCCGTTACCGCCGTCGGCGAGCCACGGCTCGTCGTTCTCGTCCTCCTCGGCGACGATCGCGAGCCCCGTGCCATAGCAGGCCTCGCACCAGCCGCGGCGCGAGTTGTAGGAGAACATCCGCGGGTC
>CAYWGQ010000294.1:0-2518 GCA_964457725.1 uncultured Gammaproteobacteria bacterium | reverse complement strand
AACTATACGCGCGACGCGATGCCGCTGACCGGCATGCGGCTCGCGCGCAAGCTCGGCATGATCACGTATCGTTCCGCTGAGGAGTGGCGGCTGCGCTTCGGGCGCGAGCGCACGACGGTCGAGGCGAACGGCGACCCGTTCGGCATCGTGTTCGAGGTCGAGGCGTACCTCGAGCATCACGCGAACAAATTCACCGGGCAGTTCGATCCGAACTGCTATCTGTATCTTTCGCGCGCGAGCGATCTGTTCGACATCGCCGAGCACGGCGCGTCGGTCGAGGCGGGGCTCGCCAAGGTGCAGGCCGAGCGCGTGCTCGTGATCGGCGTCAAGACGGACTTCCTGTTCCCGATCCACCAGCAGCGGGAGCTCGCCGAAGGCCTGCAAAGGCCCGGTCGGACGGTCGAGCTGGTCGAGCTCGACTGCCTGCAGGGCCACGACTCGTTCCTGATCAACATGGACGACTTCCGGCCGCCGATCGCGCGCTTCTTCGGCACCTGCTGAGCCGCAGGCAGGCCGCGCTCACCAGCTCACGCGCAAGCCCGTCGTCCAGGCCCACCCCGTGTAGGCGCCGCCGTCGCCGGCGCGGTCGCGCATGTCCGCGTACTGGAGCCCCGTCTGCAGCTTCAGCCTGTGGCCGTGCCAGTAGTAATTGAGACCGAAGTAGATCTCGCGGTACTCGTCGCCCCGGCCGGGCTCGATCTCGCGCTCGTACGCCGCGAAGCGCACGCCGTTCGGCTCGTCGCTCTCGACCCGCGTGTAGCGCGCGACGAGCTGCACGGCATCGCTCAAGTCGTAGAACGGCATCGCCATGAGCGCGCGCAGGTCGCTCTGGCCGAGATAGCCGGTCGCAATCGCGACGTCCGCCCGCAGATTGAACCGGCCGGCGGCGTAGTCGAAGTTCAGCGACGCGACCTTCTCGAGCGGCCGCGTGAACGTGTTGCGGGGGTCCGGGTCGTTCCGCACGAGGTTCAGGCTCAATAGTGCCCGCTCGGCCGCGAGGGGCCCGCCGAAGTCGTAGCCGACCGTGCCGAGCGTGAACTCGCCGCCGTTCGAGTCGCCGAAGCCGCGGTTCTCCTCGCCGGAGGAGTACACGCCGAGGTGGTAGCGCCAACGATCGACCGCGCCGGCGACGCTGACGCCCGGCATGTACTCCGACGTGAACCAGATGTTGTTCGTCAGGTTGCTGCGGTCGATCGCGATCAGCTCCTTGGAAGATGTCATGCCGTCCATCGTGAACGGTGCGCCGTGCTTGCCGACCGTGAGCTCGACCGCGTCGCTCGGGTTCCACGCGACGTAGGCGTCCGTCAGCCGCCGGTAGGCCGGGTCCTCGGCCGGGTCGTACTCGGCCTCGGCATGCACGACGACGTTGCCGCGAAGCGTCGCCTTCGCGCCGAGCCTGAGCCGTCGGACGCTCGTCTCCGAATGCGATGCGCCGCCGCCGTCGACATACGCCTGGTCCAGCTGGAAGCGGCCGGAAAAATCGACGCTCCGGATGAACGCGTCCTCCCCGCCGGTATGCAGCCGCGCGCGGCTCCAGAGCCGCTCGAAGCGCTCGGCGGGCTGAGCGGCTACGGTCGGGGCGACGAGCAGGAGCAGAACGGCGGGGAGCAGGGCGCGCGCAGGCGGTTTCGGCATGCCGGTTACGTGACGAAACGGTTAAGGAATTGTTGCGGCGCGAGATGACGTATTTATGACAGCTCCGCTATCGTGCACGCTCGATCGCGCCGAGGAGGTTGTAATGCAAACGAAATACATCGATTACACGGACGGGGACGTCGTCTGCGAGGGCTATCTCGCGGTCGAGGAAGGCGCGCAGCGGCGCCCGGCGGTGCTCGTCTGCCACACCTGGGGCGGCCAGAGCGACGCCGAGCGCGAGCGCGCGGAGGCGCTCGCGAAGCTCGGCTACGTCGGGTTCGCGGTCGACGTCTACGGCAAGGGCGTCCGCGGCGATTCCGCGGAGACGAACGAGCGGCTGATGCGGCCGTTCGTCCAGGACCGGGCGATGCTCCGCCGGCGGCTGCTCGCTGCGGTCGAGGCCGTGCGGGGCCGCCCCGAGGTCGACGGCGACCGCATCGCCGCGATCGGCTACTGCTTCGGCGGGCTCTGCGCGCTCGATATCGCCCGCGCCGGCCCGGCCGGGTTGCGCGGCGTCGTGAGCTTCCACGGCGTGCTGCATCCGCCGAAGCTCGGACCGCAGTCGCCGATCGGCGCGAAGGTGCTGATCCTGCATGGCTGGGACGATCCGCTCGCGCCGCCGGATCACGTGCTCGCGATCGCCGAGGAGCTGACGGCGGCCGGGGCCGACTGGCAGCTGCACGCGTACGGCGGGACGATGCACGCGTTCACGAACCCGGAAGCGAACCTGCCGCAGGCCGGCCTCGTGTACAACGCGGCCGCGGCGCGGCGGGCGTGGCGGTCGGCAGAGGATTTCCTCGCCGAGGTGTTTGGTTGAGGGGTTGCGGGGGAAGAGGAAGACGAAGGCGAAGAGGAAGAGGAAGACGAAGGCGAAGAGGAAGAG
>CAYWGQ010000293.1:0-2534 GCA_964457725.1 uncultured Gammaproteobacteria bacterium | reverse complement strand
CCGGACCACGTCTCGTTGCCCGGCTCGCCGGGCGCCGGGATCGTGTACCAGCGCCAGACCTCCTCGCCGGTCTCCGCGTCGAACGCCGAGATGTAGCCGCGAATGCCCATGTCGCCGCCGGCCGTGCCGATCATGACCTTGTCCTTGATCACGTTCGGCGCCATCGTGATCGAGAAGAGCTGCGCCGCGTCGGCGACGACGGAGTCCCACAAGAGCCGGCCGCTCTTCGCATCGATCGCGAGCAGGTGAGCGTCGATCGTGCCCATGAACAGCGTGTCGCCGAGAATCGCGAGCCCGCGGTTCACGCGCCCGCAGCAGAGGCGTGCGTCCGGCGACGGCTCGTGGTGATACGTCCAGAACACGCGGCCGGTCGCCGCATCGAGCGCGACGACGTCGTTCGGCGCCTGCACCGTGTAGAGAATGCCGTCGACGACGAGCGGCGTCGCCTCGAACTTCTCTAGCGAGCGCGCCTGCCAGACCCACTGCAGCTCGAGCCGATCGACGTTGCCGCGGTCGATCTGATCGAGCAGGCTGTGCCGCTGGTTCGAGAGCGTGCCCGAATAGCTCAGCCAATTGTGCGGCTCCCGGTCCGCGTTCAGGATGCGCTCGAACGTCACCTCGGCGGCGAGCGGCGCGGAGAGCGCGAACGCGCCGACCGCGAGCGTGATCGAGATCGATCTCATGGCGTCACCTCGCCGCGGAGAGAGGACAGGTAGCTCACGACGTCGGCGATCTCGGCGGCCGTGAGTTTCTCGAGCGCGGACGGCATCGGCGTCTCGACGAAGCGGTGCTCGCGAAGATCGGCGATGCGGAACGAGCGGAGCCGTTCGTCCGTGTCGATCAGCTGCACCGTGAACGAGTCGCGGTTCAAGAGCCGCCCGCGCACCGGCACGCCGTTCCTCGGGATCACCTCGTAGAAGCGGTTCTCGGGCTGCACCTCGTCGGCGGGCTCGAGCAGCGACCGCTCGAGCTCTCCGGCGCGGCGCACGAGGCCGATCCGGGTCAGATCCGGGCCGACCCGCGAGCCTTGCCGGCCGACGCGATGACAGTCGAGGCACTCGCCCTTGCCTTCGAAGAGCACGCGGCCGCGCTCCGGATCGCCGTCGGCCTCGGTGATCCTTCCGGCCGCCATCGAGCGCAGATACTCGACGACGCGGAGCGCCTGCTCGCGGCTCATGCCGGGATTCGGGGGCATCGGCGTGCTCGGAATGCCGGCGACGACGATGTCCGCGAGCTCGTCGTCGGAGTACGCGCGGCGGTAGACGCCGCGGCCGAAGTCCATCCCGACGATCAGGTTGCCGTCCGGGCCGTGACAGTTCGCGCACGACGCCTGGTAGACGCGGCGGCCGTCCTCGATGTCGAACGCGGTCGCGTGCTGGGCGCTTGCGCTCGGCGCGGCGGCAGCGGTTACCGCCAGCAATAGCACTGGAGCGATCGCCCTCACGTTTCTCCCCCGGTCCCGTTCGAATTCATCTCGGGAACATGCCGAGTATAAGCGCACCGGGCCGCCGGTCGACCGCGCGCAATTTGGATTCGCCTGCGTGGGACGATTACAGTACGAAGGCCGGCTCGGCGCCGATCACGACGCGAGCCGAGTGCGCCGCGGAGCCAGAGCTCGGCCGGCTGCCGCGGCGCTGGGGGAATTTCGACATTCACTCGTTCGAGCGGAAGAAACCATGAGAAACGGACCGATGAAGTCGTTGGCGCTCGCCGCCAGTTTGATCACCGCGCCCGCGTGCGCGCAGAAGATGCCGGACATCGGCTTCGAGAGCGTCGGCCGCGGCCGGCCGCTCGCCGCGAGCGTCGCGGACCAGGAAGTCGTCGGGCCGAACTGGATCCGCGCACCCGGCACGCCTCGCAACGCCACGAACCTGCCGCTGAACGGTTATCGCCCGGACGAGCTGCCGGACGGCATCGAGCCGCTGCCGCGCGATCTCTTCACGAGCGACGATTTCTACGCCGACAAGGAGCTCTGGGACGATCCGCGCTACTTCCGCTGCAACAGCCCGTGGGGGACGGAGCTGCAACGCGGCGTGCTCGCTCCGCCGGGCGTCAACACGACGAACGTCACGGAGAACGGCCCGTGGGGCCGCTGCGACCTCGACTATCCGCGCGAGGCGATCGTGAGCCCGTACGGCTTCGAGACGGCCGAGGAGCACTACAACGCGCTGCTCGAGGAGACGCGCGGGCGCGGCGGCCCGAACGTCTACACGTTCGCCGATTTCCCCGCCGTCGAATGGAACGGCGTCTACGAGCGTCCGGGCGGTCTCGGCGGTCAGAGCAATCAGGAGAACTGGTACTGGGGCCGGCACAGCCAGATTCCGACGGTCCTCTCCGTGCTGACCCCGAAGTACCGGCAATGGATGGTCCAGGAGGCATACCACCACGTCCGCGGCAACGCGCTCTGGCCGTCGACGTTCTGCTGGCCGGAGGGCTTCATGCGGCGCTGGTACCCGGCCGCCGTCCGCGAGCACTACATCATCGCGACGCCCGACATGGTGCAGATCTCGACCGGCGTCGCACGCAACTTCATC
>CAYWGQ010000292.1:0-2542 GCA_964457725.1 uncultured Gammaproteobacteria bacterium | reverse complement strand
CCTTACGTGACGAGCATCAAAACTCGAAGTTCAGATCAACGTGCTGTAGCTCCCAGCGGGCGATGCGCTGATCCGAATAGTGCGAGCGGGAACGCTAGGCGTATCCTCGACGCCGGACGGGCGGTTTCGCACCGCGCGTTCTTTACGGCGAGAGAATCCGCAGCACGACCCGGCGATTCCGCGCGCGGCCCTCGTCCGTCGAGTTGTCGTCGATCGGATCGCGCTCGCCATAGCCGCGCGCGCCAAGCTCGTTGCTTACGCCCCGCTCGAGCAGGTAGCGGCGGACGGCTTCCGCGCGCCGTTGCGACAGCACCTGATTGTAGGCGTCGGAGCCCGTACTGTCCGTGTAGCCAGCGACCTCGATGCGAAGGTCCGCGTTCTTCTCGAGGGTCCCGGCGGCCTCGTCGAGAGCGGCGAACGCCTCAGGCAGCAGCCTGTCCGAATCGTGCTCGAACGTAACGCTCGGGAGCCGAATCTCCTGTCGCAGCTCGCAACCGCGCACGTCGGTGCGCGTGCCCGGCGGAGTGCCCGGACATGCGTCGGTGCGGTCTACGACGCCGTCGGCATCGCTGTCGAGCTCGCAGCCGTCGGCGCCGACCACGACGCCGCGCGGCGTCGCGGCACAGCGGTCGCGGCCGTCGGCCACGCCGTCGCCGTCCGCGTCGAGGATCTCGGGAGGGGGAGCGGGCAGTGCAGCCGTGGTTTCCGGTTGCCGTTCCGGGTCGGACGATGCCCGTCCGAACGTGTATTGCAGTCCGACGCCGAGCATACGGTCGAGGCGACCGCCCTCGGCGGCGTCGTCGTGCCGGACCCGCAGATCCACTCTGAGCCCGAGCGCTCGGCCGCTGTCCGGCGAACGCCTGAGGGCGATCAAGAGACCCGCGCCTAGATCCGCATAGGCATCGGTAGACGACTCGCCGAGGAGGCGCTCCTTACGCTGCGATCCGATCCCGACCAGCGCATAGGGTGCGACGCGCGCATCGCGCCGAAAGACGCGCAGCGCGTTGACACCGGCGGCATTCATCTCGAGGTCGTCGCCCGCCAGGCCCTCGAGACGTGCCCGAAACAGGTTGAGCTCCAGATTCCAGCTCGGCAGCGGCTCGATGCTGGCCGCGAGCGTGAACCCGCGGTCGTTCTTCACCAGGCGGTCATCGTCCGCCTGAACGGCGGTGACTAGCGGCGTCAAGTGAAAGGCCCCTTCGTGCGCTTCGATCTGCGCGACGCCGAGCTCGGTGTACGCCGCTAAGGCTATCGCGGCCGTGAGAGTAATTTTTCGCACGCAGTGCCATCCGCTCGAAGTGAGTGGAATAGGTTGCACGTGCAAACAATCCATACCAATGAGCTGAATCACATTACGCGTTATTGCGGCGTCTGCTCAGGCGGGGTTCGGGTCGAAAGCGACTCGACCGTGTAACCTGACGCGGCCAAGCATGCCGACAACTGCGGCACGAAAGGCGTCAACTGCTTGAGGTAGTGCCGGTAGCGACCGATTGACCGATCGTTGAGGGGCTCCGTGACCTGCGAATAGCTGGGTGTCGCCGTGTACGGCGCGCCTGCGTGAGAGTTCACGCAAGCCGGCTCGAAGGGCAGCTCGAGATAGTCGAGCAGCCGTCGCGTCTCTTCGACGGGGTGGTGGACGAAATCCTCGTATTTCAGCGTCAGCTCGCCGAGCCCGAGCTCCGCGCGATAGTGCTCGACGAGAGCGGACGACGCGCAGAGCTGATGCACGATCGTCTCGACGCGATAGCCGCAGTTGAAGCCATGACCGAGCTCGTGCGAGAACATCGAGACGCACACGTCGAGCGGATGGCGGATCACACGGACGATCTTCGCGTTCGGAAAGGCCATCCGCACGAGCGGCGCGAGCGTCTCGTTGAGGGGCATCTTGTCGGTAAAGTAGCGTTTGCCCGGCTCGTTGAGGCCGCGCGCCTCGGATCTCGCGAAGTAATAGTCCCGGAGCAGGCTCGCTACGTGGCGATGGTCGGCGGCTAGCGTCTTCGCGAGACTTTCGGGGAAGGCTGCGGAATCGGCCAGCAGGCGGTCGATCAGCGGCGGCCACTCGCCCACGAAAGTCAGCTCGCCGCCCGCACGAACGGCGGAGTGACTCGCGAGCACGCGCTCGATCAGCGTAGTGCCCGAGCGCGGAAAGCCCATGATGAACAGCGGTTGGGGCACGTCTCGACGCGTCGTCGCCCGCGGCAGCCACTCGAGATTCGGCCGCGTGAAGAAACGCTGCAGGCGCCCGAACAACGCCTCGATGGCGGCCGGCCGATACTCGATGCCCGCGCGCGCCGCGAGCTCGGCGTTGCCTGCCTGCCAGTCGGCCCACGCGTCCCGGTGGCGGCCCAACCGGTCGTAAATACGCCCGCGCTCGAGTTGGGCTTTCCCAGAGAGAGCGGAAGCAGAGTCGAGGATTTGCAGCGCCTCGTGCTCCCGCCCCCTGCGGCAGAGATACAGGACGCGGAGCAGGTCAACATCCTGAGGCGAGGAAGCGGCGGCGGCCCGCTCGAGCAGCTCTTCGGCGCGTTCAAGGTTTCCCTGC
>CAYWGQ010000291.1:0-2558 GCA_964457725.1 uncultured Gammaproteobacteria bacterium | reverse complement strand
GGCAGCGGGCTCACCTCGTGCGACGCGGAGACCTGCGCGAAGCCGACCTCGGCCGCAATCTCCGCGGCGCGCCGCTCGTGCTGCGGATGCTTGTAACCGTGCAGCAGCACGATCGCCGCGCTCCTGAAGCCCGCGGCGTGCGCGGCCGCGAGGTCCGCTCGGAGGCCGTCCTCGTCGAGCGGCACGAGCACCGTGCCGTCGGCGCCGAGCCGCTCGCGAGCCGCGACGGTCGCGGCGTACAGCATGTCGGGCAGCACGATGTCGAGCGCGAAGAGCTCGGGGCGTTGCTGAGTGCCGATCCGGATCGCGTCCTCGAGGCCGGCGGTGATCACGAGCACCGTCGGCTCGCCGCGCCGCTCGAGCAGCGCGTTCGTCGCGACCGTCGTGCCCATCCGCACGGAGTCGACGCGCCGCTCCTCGTCCGGCGCGTCCGCGAGGAGCCGGCGCACGCCCTCGACCGCCGCATCCTCATAGCGCGCCGGATCGGCGGAGAGGAGCTTCATCGTTCGGATCGCGCCGGACGGATCCCGGGCGACGATGTCCGTGAACGTGCCGCCGCGGTCTATCCAGAACTGCCAGCGGCCGGCTGCGCTCACTCGGCGCTCCGGTGCGGGCGCTGCCGTGCGGTGCGCGGCCGCGCTCTTCGGTGGTCGGAACTCAATGCCTTCTGCTCGCGTGTCTGTCCGGCCGCCCGGCGCGCGGGCGGCCCGCGTAGGTCCATGCCGGATGCTGTCGCCATCGCCGGACCGGTGCAAGCACGAGACGCTCCTTGCGCGGCGCGAAATGAGCAGCCGTTCACGCTCGTGCCGATGCGCCTGCGGCGCGGGTCACGGCGCCTTCGACCGCGCGTCGCTAGACTGGTGGACCGTCGCGCAACTGCTCGCGCGGCCAGGTTCCGGTCGAGGTCGAACGCATGCGTCCGTCAGCGAAGGGCGGCTTCACGCTCATCGAGGTGATCGTCGCGATCACGATCCTGTCGGTGCTGGCCGCATTCGCCGTGCCCCGATTCGCGTCGATCGAGCGCCAGGCGCGGATCGCGTCGCGCGATGCGCTCGCGAGCAGCGTGCGGTCGACTGCGGCGCTCGTGCACGCGCTGTGGCTCGCGGAGGGCGGGGCCGGCAGCGCCGTCACCCTCGAGGGCCGGCCGATCGCGATCGAGAACGGTTACCCGGCCGCGGAGAGCATCGCGCTCGCGCTCGCGGACTACACCGGGTATGCCCTCGACGGCGGCGAGAAGACGACGACGTTCGCGAACGACCGCGTCCCGACCTGCCGAGTGACCTATACGGAGGCTCGGCCGGGAAGCGCACCGGCGGTCGTCACGACGGGGCCGTGCTGAGCCGCGCGTCACTCCTCCGCACGGGGCTTGAACTCCTTCTCGAGCGCCTTCTGCACCTGCGGCGGCGCCATCGCGTAGTGGTCGAACTCCATCGTGTAGACGCCTTCGCCGCCCGTCAGCGATTTCAGCGTCGCCTGATAGCCGTTCAGCTCGGCGAGCGGCACTTGCGCCGAGATTTTCGCGCGCCCGCCAGGCAGCGTGTCGTTGCCGGCGATCCGGCCGCGAATGCCGGAGAGGTGCCCGGTGACGTCGCCGACGTGCTGGCTCGGCACGGTGACCTCGATCCGCGCGATCGGCTCGAGGACGATCGGCGAGGCCTTGCTGATCGCGTCGAGGAAGGCCTTGCGGCCGGCCGCGACGAAGGCGACCTCCTTCGAGTCGACCGGGTGATGCTTGCCGTCGTGCACGATGACCTTCACGTCCTCGATCGGGTAGCCGGCGATCGCGCCTTCCTGCAGCGCCTGCCGCACGCCTTTCTCGACCGCGGGGATGAACTGGCCCGGGATCGCGCCGCCGACGACCGCGTCCTCGAACTGGAAGCCGCTGCCGCGCGGTAACGGCTCGACTCGTAGGAAGACCTCGCCGAACTGCCCGGCGCCGCCGGTCTGCTTCTTGTGCCGGTGATGACCCTCGGCCGGCTGCGTGATCGTCTCGCGGTACGGAATCTTCGGCGGGCGCGTCGTGACGGCGATGCCGAACTCCTCCTGCATCCGCTCGAGCACGAGCCGCAGATGGAACTCGCCCATGCCGCGCAGCACCGTCTCGTTCGTCTGCGCGTTGTGCTCGACCCTGAGGCTCGGGTCCTCGGCGGCGATCTTGTGCAGCGCGTCGGAAAGCTTTTTCTCCTGGCCGCGCTGCGCGAGCGCGAGCGCTACGCCGTACATCGGCGGCGGCAGCTCGACCGGTTTGACGACGAGCTCGTCCTCGTCGTGACTCGAATGGAGCACGTCGCCGATTCCAAGCTCCTCGATCTTCGCGACGGCGCAGATGTCCCCGGCGGCGGCCGCCGGCAGCTCCGTCAGCGTTTTGCCCTGCGCGCGGTACAGGTGCGCGAGCTTGATCGCCTTGCGCCGCTCGCCGACGAACACCTGGTCGCCCGCCCGCACGGTGCCGCTGTGGACACGCAGCGTCGCGAGCCGCCCGACGTACGGGTCGATCGTGATCTTGAACACGTGGCCGACGAAATTCTGAGGAAGCTCTAGGATGATTCCAGAAGCGG
>CAYWGQ010000290.1:0-2560 GCA_964457725.1 uncultured Gammaproteobacteria bacterium | reverse complement strand
GCGAGCACGAGCACGAACGGCAGCACGCAGATGCCTGCGTAGAAGTGCCAGCGCCAGATGGCACGGTACAGGTTCGCGCTCGCAAGACCGCGGGCGAGAGGCGGAACGCGCGGGCGGAACATACAGCTACTCCGACGATCCAGGCGCAGTTGGCCGGCGCCGCCGCAATCGTAGGAACAACTCGTGCGCACTGCGATGCGACGGATTGTCGCAGACGCAGGCTGGCGGCCGTCCTCGCAAGCAACCCGCGTGGCACGGGCCTGTTGGCCGTAGGGCGAAGGCAGGGCGGACGGTCGGCGGCTCGATGGAGTCTCGAGCCGCCGGTGGGGGTCCGCGCTCCGACGACGCTACTCGAACTTCTCGGGAAACTGCTTGGCTATACCGCTGGTCAGGGCATCGGCGATCACGTACATGTGATCTTTCATCGCAGCCCACGTTGCAGCTTCCTCGGCGTACTGCCGCGCATCGAGCTGATCGATCTGTCGAACGTGGTGTGCGCCGTGTGCCGCGAGCAGTCCCCGGAGCGTGTCGACGGGCCAGTTCGGATTCGCGCTGCTCAGAAACGTCGCAATGTCATCGGCATTCGCGGTGAGCTGTTCGACCGCGGCGTTCTGCTTCGCGTCCTCGTCCTCGATCGTTGCATCGAGATACTCGCTGATCGCGCCCCAATGCCCGGCGAGCAGCTCGAACAGCCGCTCGGATGCCGCCGCCCCGTAGTAGGGCTCGATCGCCCCGGCGATCGCCTTCGCGTTGTCGACGACCTGTTGCTCGGAGACGTTCGCCTGCCTCTCGTTGTCTGCGAGCCGGGCCGCGACGACCTCACGCACCCAAAAAATGTGCCCGATCCACAGATCGCGGAGGGCGTCTTGTGTGGACGCGACCTTTTCCGGCACGGCGGATCCCGTCTCGCCGATTGCGAGCCCGGGCACGCTCACTGCGAGAGCGGCGGCGACCAAGAGACCGAAGTGCGAGCTCATCGAAGTTCTCCTCTGAATGGGAGCTTCGTTATAGGTCGACAACCGGACTAATGTAAGTTTAGTATGCCAAAAGCCCCCGAAAGCCGAGTCGCGGATCGAGCCGTCCGCGTCGAATGGGCCGGCGAGGAAGAAGCTGTCATGGCTGAGATGTTCGGTGAGCGCCGCAAGCGCCTGCTGCGGCATCTGCTCCGAAACCCCGCCGGTGCAACGGTGAAAGAGCTGGTGGAAGTCCTCGGCGTGACGCGGACGGCGGTGCGTCAGCACGTCGCCGCGTTGATGCGTTCCGGTCTCGTCGCACCTAGCTCCGTCCTGCCTACGGGCGGACGGCCGAAAACCCTTTTCGCGCTCACGCGGGCAGGCAGGGACGCGGTCCCGCGCTACTACCTTTGGTTCGGCGAGCTGTTGCTGGAAGCCTTGGAGCAGCGTGACACGGCGAGTCGACGCACGCGGATCGCACGCATCGCGGGCGCCGTGCTGGCCCGCGCTCGCGTGCGCCGCCCGGGCGCCGAGACGGAAGCAAGGAGCATCGACGGCCTGGCAGAGCTCATGGACGAGCTCGGCTACGACGCACGCGTCGCGAGCGACGCCGACGGCGCACCCTGCATCGAAGCGAGCCACTGCATCTTCCACGAGCTCGCGATGCAACGTCCCGAGGTCTGTCATTTCGACCTCGCGCTGCTCTCGGGCTACGCCGGCCGCCGAGTGGAGCTGCACGAGTGCATGTCGAGGGGAGGGCAGGTGTGCCGTTTTCGATTCAGGTCGAGAACGTCATGAGCCGGCGGGCAGCTTCGAGGCGACGTCTTGCTGCCGGCGCCCCCGGAGCCGCGTAGGGCGGGGTGGGCCCGCCGCTCAGGCCTTCGGATCGACGGCGGGGGAGAGGCGGAACCGGCAGATGCTTCCGCCCCGCACGATGCATTCCGTGTGCTCGACGTGCGCACCCGTTGCACGCGCGAGGAACGCGAGGTCGAAGCGGCACACGGCCGGGTGCTCCTGCGCGAGATGATGAAAGACGCAGTTGCGCGCGTGGATCTCGCGAGACGCGCCTTTGACGTGCGCCTGCGCGTCGTAGCCTAAGTCCATCATCGCGGCAGCAGTCGCCTTGCAGCGTGCCGCGTTCGAGGCGGATCCGAGCTTCGCATCGACCTGCTTGCCGACCTCGTCACCGAGCCTCGTCAGCATCTTCACGAGCTGCGCCTCGCCCAGCGATCGGCCGATCTCGAGAATCAGGCTCGATGCCAGCTCGACGTACCGGCGCGGAAAGAGCTCGCGGCCGGCATCCGTGAGAACGAAGCGGCGCTCGGGCCGGCCTCCGGTCGGGACGACGGCGCCGTGCGCTACGAGGCCTTGCGCGAGCAGCGAGGTCAGGTGCTGACGAACGGCGTTGCGGCTGACGTTCAGAGCGGTTCGAAGCGCATCGACGGAGCAGCCCTCAGGCTCCGACTGCAGAATGCGAAGCAGCTGTTGCTGTGTCTGTCCGAGTTGACCGAGTGCGTTGCTCATGGGCTGCGGTGCCGCCCGGTCGCGGACGACGCGCGAAATGTAGCGCCGTTATCCCGCTTCGGCAACATGAATATGCCAAAACG
>CAYWGQ010000289.1:0-2564 GCA_964457725.1 uncultured Gammaproteobacteria bacterium | reverse complement strand
CAACACGCTGACCCGCAAGATCAAGGAGCTCGGCCTCGAAGGCCGCGTCTAGCGGCGCCGCCTAGGAGCGCCCTCCGCGCGGTCGATTGGCACGACGGCGTCAACCGCGCCAAAGAATCGCGGCGCGGAGGCCGCTCCTGCCGCGCGGGTCATACCCAGGCGAGCGGGCCGCCGGCGCGGCGCTCGATGTCGGCGATCACGGCTTCGGCGAGCTCGAGGGCCGCGACGCCGTCGCGGCCGGTGACCGGGCACGGCGCATCGTTTCGCACCGCGTCGACGAAGGCGCGCGTCTCCGCGAGCAGCGCGTCCGTCTTCTGGAGGTCGATCCGCTCCTCCTCGAGCGGCTCGCCCGCGCCGCGGCTGCGCACGCGCCGCAGCTCGTTCCGGCCGAAATCCATCGAGACGTACAGCCGCGGCTGGAACACGCGAAAGCGCCGCTGCTCGCTCGTCGAGACTCGCGACGCGGTCACGTTCGCGGTCGCGCCGTTCGCGAACGTGATGCGCGCGTTCGCGATGTCCACGGTGTCCGTCAGCACCGCGGTGCCGATCGCGCTGACCTCGACCGGCGCCGAGGAAAGAAGCGACAGGATCACGTCCAGATCGTGAATCATCAGATCGAGCACGACGTTCACGTCGGCGCCGCGGGGCTTGAACGGCGCGAGCCGATGGCACTCGACGAAGCGGACGTCGCTCAGGCTCTCGCGCGCCGCGACCAGCGCCGGGTTGAACCGCTCGACGTGCCCGACCTGCAGCTTCAGCCCGCGTTCTTCCGCGAGCTCCGCGAGCTCGAGCGCCTCCGCGCTCGTCCGCGTGATCGGCTTCTCGACGAGCACGTGCACGTCGTTCTCGAGGAAGCACTTCGCGAGCTCGAAATGTGCGGAGGTGCTCGCCGCGATCGTGACCGCGTCGACGAGCCCGATCAGCTCCCGGTGATCGGCGAAGTAGCGCGTGCCGACCGCTTCGGCGACGGCGCGCCCGCGCTCCGGATCGATGTCGCAGACGCCGACGAGCGCGACGTCCTCGAGCGCCCGATGCTTCTCCGCGTGGAAGCGTCCGAGGTAGCCGGCGCCGACCACCGCTGTTCGTAGCGCCGTCACCGCCGCGCGACTCCGCGCTCGGACGTGCGCAAGAACCGGAGGAGATGCTCGATCTGCGCGCTCGGCGCGCACTCCGCCTCGATTCGCGCGGCCGCTTCCTCGACCGTCAGCGCACGGTCGAGCAGCAGCCGCACGGCGCGCTCGATGTTGCGCCTCTCGGCCTGGTCGAACCCGGCCCGCTTCAAGCCGACCCGATTGCACGCGCGCGGCGTCGCCCAATGGCCCTCGGCGATCGTAAACGGCGGGACGTCCTTGTTCGCAAAAGAGCCGGCAACCAGGAACGAGTAGGCGCCGAGCCGCGTGAACTGCGTGACGCCGGCGAGCCCGCTCAACAGCGCGTGCGATTCGACCGTCACGTGCCCGGCGAGCTGCGTCGCGTTAGTGATGATGACGTGATCGTCGAGCTGACAGTCGTGGCCGATGTGGACGTAAGCCATGATGAAGCACCGATTGCCGATGCGCGTGACGCCGCCGCCTTTGACGGAGCCCAAGTTCACGCTGACGTACTCGCCGATGCGATTGCCGTCGCCGATCACGAGCTCCGTGTAGCCGCCCTCGTAGGAAAGATCCTGCGGCGGGCCGCCGAGCACCGCGCCCGCCTGTATCCGGTTGCCGGACCCGATCGTCACGCGGCCGAAGCGGCTGCCGATCCGCGCGTGCGACTCGACGATCGTGCCGGGACCGATCGTGACCTCGCCCTCGATGACGGTGTATGGGCCGATCTCGACGTCGGCTGCGATCTCGGCGCGCTGATCGACCGAGGCGAGCGGATGAATGCGGCTTTGCACGAGGCGTTCCGGATGCGACGGCGTCGCGACGTCTCTCTGATACACCGAGAGTCGGGCGGTGCGCAAGCGAGCGTCAGCCGCTGGCCGACACGCTGACTTTGGACCCGAGGTCGATGCTGCCCGTTAGCTCGGCAAGCGAATCGATGCCGTGTCGGTCGAGGTACTCGGCGATGCCTGCATTGATCTTGCGCACGACGAGCGGATCGTAGAAGAGCGCGGTGCCGACGCCGACGGCGGTCGAGCCCGCGATCAGGAACTCGAGCGCGTCGCTCGCCGTCTCGATTCCTCCCTGCCCGATGATCGGAATGCGGTGGCGGCGAGCCTCCTGGTAAACCTGATGCACCTTGAGCAGCGCGATCGGTCGGATCGCCGGCCCGGAAAGCCCGCCTTGAACGTTGCCGATGATAGGCCTGCGGCTCTCGACGTCGATCGCCATGCCCATCAGCGTGTTGATCACGGCGAACGCATCGGTGCCCGCGTCGATGCACGCGCGCGCGTTCGCGGCGATGTCGGTCTGGTTCGGCGACAGCTTCGTGATCAGCGGCTTCTTCGTGACCGCGCGGCATGCCGCGACGACGCGCGCGGACATGTCCGGGTAGTTGCCGAACGCGACCCCCCCTTCCTTCACGTTCGGGCAGGAGATGTTGATCTCCATCGCGTCGATCGGCGAATCGTCGAA
>CAYWGQ010000288.1:0-2599 GCA_964457725.1 uncultured Gammaproteobacteria bacterium | reverse complement strand
GCGTCAACTCCCCGCTGACCCCGGGCACCGTGATCGAGTACGAGGTGCCGGACATGTACGGCCGCCCGTGGGCCGCGATCTGGGAGCGGTACTTCGAGCAGGGCATGAGCAAGCCCGACGCCGACGACGACCTGTTCAACTTCGAGTAACCGACCCGCACGTCCGGACCGCGGCAGCGCGCTGCCGCGGTCCGGCTCGGTCCGCTAATGGCGGATCTGCGACGTGATGTCCTCGAGCTCGTACACCTCGCAGTGGCCCCGCTCGCGGATCAGCCCCGCGTCGGGATTGGTGTTCAGCCGCAGCGTCCGCGTCGGGATCACGTAAGGCTCGGCTAGCACGACCGGGTCCTCGACGATCACGTCGTACAGGATCGCGTTGCCGCGCCGCGTGAAGCGCTCGGTGACCTTCATCTGGTCGGAGTGGAAGAAGCCGCCCCGGCCGAGCCACGTGAAGTCGTTGAACGACGTCGCCTCGAGCACGAGCGTGTCGCCCTCCCAGTGGCCGATCGTGTAGCCGAGATACCGAGTCTCCCGCGCCTGGCGCTCGTCGCGCTCGCGGCCGTCCGTCGGGATGATCCGGTACTCGCCGTAGCCGCCGCCCGCGTCGCCGCCGAAGTAGATGAACGTGATGTCGTTCTCGGTGTGATAGATCCTGCGGGGCGGTCCTTGCCGAGGCACGCCGAGCGGCTGACACGTCATCACCGGATCGTACTTGTTCGTCCACATGTCGAGCTCGATGACCTTGTCCCAATGCTCCGGCTTGTAGAGCGGACGGCCCGTGTTGCCGAAGCGTGACGGCGAGTAGAGCTCGAAGTCGTACGTCTGATTGACCTGCCGGCTGCAGCCGGGCAGCTGCGTCGGCGCGCAGCGGCGCCCGCCGCCGCCCATGTAGTTGCCGATCCAGTCCGTCCACGACCAGTTGCCGGTGAGGTCCGGCTTGCCGTTCGGCAGCCGCGGCGTCGGCGCATCGAAGTCGGCCGGCGGATCGTTCTTCGCGATCACGCCGACCGGCAGCTCGCGGCTCGGCCTGATCGCCGCCCGAACGCTCGCCGGCACCGGCGCGACGACGTAGACGTTGCCGGTCTCGGTCTCGACCGTCGTCAGGTCGCGAACGACCTCGCCGTTCCGGCGCTCGACGAGCTTGCCGGCATAGAACACCTCGATCAGGTTCAGCGGATTGTTCCAGTCCTTGTAGTCGCCGTAGGTGAACTCGATCGTGTCGCGGCCGTGCGTGACGACGACGCGCTCGGTCATGAAATTCGCATCGAGCGTCGCGGTCGCGGTCGCGCCCGGCACGCCGAGCAGCGGGAACGTCACGACCGGCCTGGCGCCGCGCCACTCGACCGACGTGCCGCCGACCTCCGAGAGCCCGTCGTCGAACAGCGTCCCGGGGTTCGCGCCGAGCCAGAACGTGTCGGTCGTCGCCGCGATCGCGGCCTTCGGCGCGCCTTGCGGGCTCGCCCAGAAGCGGATCAGCCGCTCCTCGACGGCCGAAGGCTTGGGCGTCACCGTGCCCTCCATCCCGCCGATCTCTGCCCCCGGCCGGTCCTCGTCCCACGCGTAGAGGCCGCTGACGACCTCGATGTTCGAGTAGGTCTCCCCGCTCGGCCGGGTGCAGGTGTACTGGATGCGCTGGCTGAACGTCTGATAGTTCGTGCTCGCGCGATAGCTCGTCAACGCGCACGGCTCGCCGTCGACCTCGATCGTGCCGGTGCCGCGATACTCGAGCGTCGCGACCATCTCGCGCTCGTCGGTGCCCTTCAGCATGCCCATGTTGCGCGTCCAGTTGAACAGCACCGACTTCAAGTCCCGTGCGTCCGGCTCCGGGGTGTAGGGCTCGAGCGGGGTGCCGGGCGGTTGCGGCGGCGGCTGCGCGTCGGCGGTCGGCGGGTTCGCGAGAGCGAAGACGAGCACCCCTGCGCCTATCACCATCGATCCCGGTCGAACGTTCATTTCGGCCCTCCCCCTGTCGAGTTGCGCGGCGGCGAGCGCCGCCGCCGGAGCCCTCATGATCACGCATCGGTCCGCGCCTGCGCCAGCCGAGATTATTCCGGTGGCGTAACGGCCTCGGAAGAAGTTCAATACCGAGAGCCGCGGTCCGGCTCGCGGGGGCGCGGGGGAATCGACGAGATCACGGGGGATCGGGATGACGACGAGGATCAGGAACAGGAGCTTGCGTCTCGCGGCGGTCGCGGCCGCGATCGCGGCGGCAGCGGCGGCGCCGGCGGCGGCGCAGCAGAGCCCGCAGATCGATTTCGAGAGCGTCGGGCGCGGCGCGCCGGTGCTGGTCGACGCTCGGCAGTTGCCGCTCATCGGCGCGAGATACGACAGGAACACGGGCGAGTTCATCGGCTCGGCGCCGCCCGGGCAGGTGCCGGACGGCATCGAGCCGCTGCCGATCGACATGTTCACGTCGAAGGACTACTACAAGGACCGGCATCTGTGGTCCGACCCGCGCTACTTCCGCTGTAACACCACGCTCGCGATCGAGGACATGTGGACCGCGCGCGGGGCGATCGGCGAGAACGGGCCGGCGACGGCCGGCTGGGGGCACTGCGACCGCGACTATCCGCGCGAGGCGATCGTGAGCCCGTATCCGT
>CAYWGQ010000287.1:0-2607 GCA_964457725.1 uncultured Gammaproteobacteria bacterium | reverse complement strand
GGTGATCCGGGGCGCCGATCTGGCGCCGAAGCGGGCCAGCAGCTCCTCGCCGACGCCATCCAGCTCGGCCGTCGTCATTCCCGGCTCGACCGCGCTCAGCATGGCGTCCCGCACGCGGGCGACGACCCGTCCCGCGTTCAAGATTCCGTCGATGTCCTGCTGGCTTTCTACCGTCACGCCGCACCTCGATCCCGCGCCCGTGCAGCCTATGATAAATTCGGCGCTTCGCGGCGGTCGATGGAAGGTGTCGGCGCACGAAACTCATCGATCCGAGCGCGCCGAGCAGCACGCGCTGCGGCCGGTCGCGTCACTCGCCGACTCCCCGAACCTCGGGAGCGGACGCGTCGCCTGGAGGCATCTTCACTTCGTGACGAAGCGCCACGATGCCGCTCTTGTAGGCCTTCACCTCCGTAAGGTGAAGCGCGACGTCTCGGTCGAGCCCTGCAAAGAACGGAATTCCTTCGCCGATCACGACGGGCAGAATCGAATAGCGGACCTCGTCCGCCAATCCGCGCCGAAGACATTCACCCGCCACTGCGCCGCCGCCGACGACCCAGATGCTGCGAAAGGCGGGCTTCAGCCGGTCCTCGACGAGCCGCGCAAGGTCTCCCGAGTAGAACTGCACGGTCTCCCTGATACGCGGCAGGTCGCGGCTCGTCAGGACGAACGTCGGCTTGTCGCCATAGGCCCAGCCGAGCCCCCTGGCCTCGAACTGCAGCGCCGTCTCATAGGTGCGCGATCCCATGACGTAGCAGTCGATCGTCGCGAGAAACCGGGCGACGAGCTCCGGAGTCAGTTGCTCGCCGTCGGCGAACTCGTCGGCCGTCTCCATCCAATCCACGCTGCCGTCCTTCCGGGCGATGAAGCCGTCGAGACTCGCGGCCATATGGATCGTGACGCGGGAATCCGTGCTCGCCATTGCAGTACCTCGACTCGGCGGCTGACGTTCATCGCGGCAGAGAAGATCAAATTTCCAGCAGGACTGCTGCGAGCTCGCGCGGCTGCGTGATCATCGCGTCGTGCCCTGCAGACGGAAGCGCGTAATACCGGAACCCTCGTGCTCTGGCCCGCTCGCCCGCCTCTGCGAAGAACGGTGCTTCCGAGCACTGAATGAAGGTGGAGGGGATGCGCGCGGCCGCCGCCGACACCACGGGTTGAGTGAGTGTCCGTAGCGGCTGATCGCCGAGGCGGCTCTGCACCCAGGCGATATCCTCTTCCTCCGTGACGCCGAAGCCTTCCGCGCCGGACGGCGGCGGTACGCGCCAGCCGTCCTCGCGAGTCGGCGGCAGCGGTGCGTAGTCGCTCAACGCCTTGCCGTTCTCCGGCAAGAAAGCATCGAGATACACGAGATGTGCAATGCGCGAGCCTGCGACGTCGGCTACGCCGGATATCACCATTCCGCCGTAGCTATGGCCTACGAGCACGACGTTGCTCAGGTCCTCGTACTCCAGAACCGCGGCGACGTCGAGAATGTGCATATCGAGATCGACTTCCGGCGTCAAGAGATGCGAGCGCTCGCCGAGGCCCGTAAGCGTCGGCGTCGATACTCGACGGCCGGCACCGGTCAATAGCGGCGTCAGCTTCTTCCAGCACCAACCGCCGTGCCATGCGCCGTGGACGAGCACGAAAGGCCGCGGATCGCCGGCGAGCTGACTGCCCGCCGGCGAGTAGCCCAGCAGTGCCAGCGGCGCCAGCGCGCCTGCGGACAACATCGTGCGACGGGCGATCAGCGAACGTGCGCTACGCATGTGGCCTCCGCATGACTCGCATTTCGGGAAGCGCCGATTGAAGACTTGGAAGCCACACGCGTCCGGCAACGCGACTTGCCACAACAAGTCGCGTCGCTTGCGAAGCTCCGTGCGACTCATCGTCCGCAGCATCGCTTTACCCATGGCGAACCCCCTCCGAGGGCGCGTCCTGCATCGCGAGCACGCCGGCAAGCTCGCTCAGCGCCCGTATGCGCACCCCCTGATACGCAGCGAATCGATCCTCCCGGTCAATCAGCACCGGACGCATGCCGACAGCCGCGCTACCGGAGATGTCCCACTCGAGATCGTCGCCGACGAAGACGCAGGAGCCACATTCGACCCCGAGACGCACCGCGGCGTGGCGGAAGATCGCTTCCGCCGGCTTTCTCCAGCCGACGTCACCGCACAGAACGATCTCGTCGATCAGATCCGCAAGGCCGAGGCGCCCGAGCTCCCGGCGCCACGACGCCGGCGGGCTGCCCCAAGGCGCATTCGAGACGATCGCGGTTGCGTACCCTTCGTCTCTCAGCCGCTGCAACACGGACACGGTCTCGTCGTACAACCGGCCGACCTCGAAGATCGGACCAAGAAACGTCTCGCAGAGCGACTGACCCAGTCGGCCGCTCACCTCCGGTGCGAGATCGAAGATGCGAGCGAGCCGCGGGGCCATCGGATTGAAACGAAAATCCGCGGCCTCGCGGTTTTCCGTGCTCGCCCGCTCGACCGCGACCGACAACGGCACCGTCTCGATGCCTTCGGACTGTAGGCGATCGCGGACACGCGCGACGCACCGCTCCAGGATCGGCGGAAACTCCTCGCGCCGGTAGTACGCCGCGAGCGTATTTCCCAGGTCGAACAG
>CAYWGQ010000286.1:0-2616 GCA_964457725.1 uncultured Gammaproteobacteria bacterium | reverse complement strand
CGTTCCTGATCGCGGACGGCGTGCTGCCCGGCAACGAGGGCCGCGGCTACGTGCTCCGGCGGATCGTGCGCCGCGCGGTCCGCCACGGCTACAAGCTCGGCGTCGAGCGGCCGTTCTTCCATACGCTCGTCGAGCCGCTCGAGCGCGAGATGGGCGAGGCGTATCCGGAGCTCCGGACGAAGCGGTCCGAGGTCGAGCGCGTGCTCGAGCGCGAGGAGCGGAGCTTCCTCGAGACGCTCGCGCAAGGCATGGAGCTGCTCGAGCAGGCGACGGCGCGGCTCGCGCCCGGCGCGCCGATCCCGGGCGACGTCGTCTTCAAGCTGCACGACACGTACGGGTTCCCGGTCGACCTGACCGCGGACGTCGCGCGCGAGCGCGGTCTCGCGATCGATCAGGCGGGCTTCGAGCGGCTGATGGACGAGCAGCGCGAGCGCGCCCGGAAGGCGAGCCGCTTCAGCGACGCGGGCGCGCAAGCGCTGACGAAGGCGGCCGCGGCGATGACGGCCGCCGGCGGCGCGCCGACCGAGTTCCTCGGCTACGAGACGCTGACGGCCGACGGCCGCGTGGTCGCGTTGTTCGCCGCGGACGGCACGCCGGTCGAATCGCTCGCGGCGGGCGCGAACGGCATCGTCGTGCTCGACAGGACGCCGTTCTACGCCGAGGGCGGCGGCCAAGTCGGCGACACCGGCGAGCTGCGCGCGGCCGGGGTACGCTTCACGGTCACGGACACGCAAAAGCTCGGCACTGCGCACGGTCACGTCGGCGAGGTGGCCGAGGGCGCGATCCGCGTCGGCGACACGCTCGAGGCCGCCGTCGACGCCGAGCGGCGCGGCGCGACCGTGCTGAACCACTCGGCGACGCATCTGCTGCACGCGGCGCTGCGCCGCGTGCTCGGTGCGCACGTGCAGCAGAAGGGCTCGCTGGTCGCTCCCGATCGGCTCCGCTTCGACTTCACGCATTTCCAGCCGGTGTCGGCCGAGGAGCTCCGCAAGATCGAGGACCTCGTGAACGCGGAGATACGGAAGAACTACGACGCGAAGATCGAGGTTCTGCCGTACGCGGAGGCGATGCAGCGCGGCGCGCTCGCGTTCTTCGGCGACAAGTACGGCGAGCGCGTGCGCGTGCTCCAGCTCGGCGATTTCTCGACCGAGCTCTGCGGCGGCACGCACGTGCGCCGCGCGGGCGACATCGGGCTCTTCAAGATCGTTGCGGAGAGCGGCATCGCGGCCGGCGTCCGCCGGATCGAGGCCGTCACCGGCGCCGGCGCGCTCGCGTGGGTGAACCGCGCGGAGAACGTGCTGCGCGACGTCGCGGGCCTCGTGAAGTCGGGGCGCGACGAGGTCGCGGACAAGGTCGCGCAGCTGATCGAGCGCTCGCGCGCGCTCGAGCGCGAGGTGCAGGCGCTGCGCGGCCGGCTCGCCGCCGGCGGCAGCCGCGATCTGCTGCAGGAAGCGAAGGACGTCTCCGGCATCAAGGTGCTCGCCGCGCGGCTCGACGGCGTGGATGCGAAGGCGCTCCGCGAGGCTGCCGATCAGCTGAAGGCGCGTCTCGGCTCGGGCGTCGTCGTGCTCGGCGCGGTCGAGGCGGACAAGGTGCGCCTCGTCGCTGCCGTCACGGACGACCTGACGGGCTCCTTGAAGGCGGGCCAGCTGATCCGGCCGGTCGCCGAGCGCGTCGGCGGCAAGGGCGGCGGTCGGGCCGACTTCGCGCAGGCCGGCGGCTCGCAGCCCGAGAAGCTCGACGAGGCGCTCGAGCTGGTCGCGGCCGAGGTCGCCGCCGCCGCGGGATAACGGCGGCCCCGCTCGCTTTCGACGGCTCCGGCCGCCGCCGTCCGCGGCGGGGCGATGGTTCGCGGCCTTCCCCAGCAGCGCTTTTCGGACATTTCCGATCCGAAAGGCGGCGAAAAACGTTCCTCCTTCGAAAAATTGCATTAGTATTGGGCCGTTGCCGGGCTCGTCGAGCGTGTCCGGCACGAGGGGCCGGCACAACGGAATACAACAACGGCCGGCCCTGGCCATGGATGTCGCAGGGGCCCCGCAGCCGTGTGGTCGTTCCTGGGACGGCAGGGCGATCGCCTCTTTCCAACGGGAGGCCGCCGATTTGCGCGGCGAAGGGAAGAGGCGGCACGAGACCCAGAAGGAGTTTGGCTATGCTGATCTTGACCAGACGGGTGGGGGAAACGGTGGTCATTGGAAACGATGTCACGGTCACCGTGCTGGGAGTAAAGGGGAATCAGGTGCGGCTCGGCGTCAATGCGCCGCGAGAAGTCGCGGTGCACCGCGAGGAGATCTACGAGCGCATCAAGCGGGAGCAATCCGAAGAATCCCCGCCGCTGCCGCACGCGGTCGGCGCCGTCCACCAATAAGCGTTCGTTCTCGGAGGGGCGCGGTCACGCGCCCCGCGTCTTTCGCGAAGCACTGCGTCGTGTGCGTCGCGATTCCCGGGCATAGCCGCTAGAATCACCCGACCGATCGTCGGACGACGACGTTTTGCCGCCGCGGAGAGGTGGCTGAGTGGTCGAAAGCGCTCCCCTGCTAAGGGAGTAAGGGCTGATAAGCGGCCCTTCGAGGGTTCGAATCCCTCCCTCTCCGCCAATAAAAAATGGGCCGTTTTGGC
>CAYWGQ010000285.1:0-2637 GCA_964457725.1 uncultured Gammaproteobacteria bacterium | reverse complement strand
TCGCCGGCAAGGACAAGGGCCGGCGGGGCACGGTGCTGCGCGTGTACAAGGACGACCGGGTGCTCGTGGAGAACGTAAACGTCGCCCGCAAGCACCAGCGGCCGAACCCGCAAGCGGGGCAGCCCGGCGGCATCATCGAGAAGGAGATGCCGCTGCACGCCTCGAACGTGATGCTTTTCAATCCGGCGTCGGGCAAGGGCGACCGGATCGGCTGGCGCACGCTCGCCGACGGGCGGAAGGTGCGCTACTTCAAGTCGAACAACGAAGTCGTGGACAGCTGAGATGAGCCGCCTGCAGGAGTATTACCGCAACGAGGTCGTGCCGCAGCTGATGAAGCAGCTCGGGCTGACCAACCCGATGGCGGTGCCGCGCATCGTCAAAGTCACGCTCAACATGGGCGTGGGCGAGGCGCTCGCGGATCGCAAGGCGCTCGAGCACGCGATGAACGATCTCGCGAAGATCAGCGGCCAGAAGCCCGTCGCCTGTAACGCGCGGCGGTCGGTCGCGAGCTTCAAGATCCGCCAGGGCGTGCCGATCGGCTGCAAGGTCACGCTGCGCCGCGAGCGGATGTACGAGTTCCTCGATCGGCTGATCAACATCGCGATTCCGCGTATCCGCGATTTCCGCGGGTTCTCGGCGCGCTCGTTCGACGGGCAAGGCAACTACAACATCGGTGTCCGGGAGCAGATCATTTTCCCGGAGATCAACTACGACCAGGTCGACGCGATTCGCGGCCTGGACATCGGCATCACGACGACGGCACGGAACGACGCCCACGGGCGAGCGCTGCTCGAGGCGTTCCGGTTCCCGCTGCGCTCGTGAGGCCCGAGGAGAGGTCGGATGGCTAAGAAGTCGATGCGGATCCGCAACGAGAAGCGGCTGAAGCTCGTGCAGAAGTACGCCGCGAAGCGCGCGGAGCTGAAGCGGATCATCAGCGATCCGCGGGCGAGCGAGGGCGAGAAGGCCGAAGCGCGCGATCGGCTGCAAGCGCTGCCGCGCGACGCGAGCCCCGTGCGCCTGCGCAACCGCTGCGCGCTCACCGGCCGTCCGCACGGCTACTACAGGAAGTTCGGCCTCGGCCGCAACAAGCTGCGGGAGGCCGCGATGCGCGGCGACATCCCCGGCCTCACGAAGGCGAGCTGGTAGGCGAGGAACCGCTCATGACGATGACCGATCCGATTGCCGACATGCTGACGCGGATCAAGAACGCGCAGACGGCGCGCAAGGTTTCCGTGTCGTTGCCGGCTTCGAGGCTGAAGCTCGCGATCGCCGAGGTGCTGAAGAAGGAAGGCTACGTCGGCGAAGTCTCCACGGACGAGGCCGACGGCAAGCGAACGATGACGATCGAGCTGAAGTACTACCAGGATCAGCCGGTGATCGAGCGGCTCGAGCGGGTGAGCCGGCCGGGCCTGCGAATCTACAAGCGCGCGACCGAGCTTCCGGTCGTGCAGGGCGGCCTCGGCGTCGCGATCGTCTCGACGTCGAGCGGCGTGATGACGAACCGCGAGGCCCGCAAGCAGGGCCGCGGCGGCGAGGTGCTGTGCGTCGTCTACTGACGAGGGCGCCGGCGTATCTGGATTCCGAGATAGAGAGCCATGTCTAGAGTAGCGAAACGACCGGTCGAGCTCGGCAAGGGCGTCACGGTCGAGCTGAACGGCCGGGCGCTGACGGTCAAGGGACCGAAGGGCACGCTGTCGCTCGACGTGCACCCCGAGGTCGAGGTCAAGCAGCAGGACTCGGAGCTGACGGTCGCGCCGCGCTCGGGCTCGGTGTTCGCGAACGCGATGGCGGGCACGACCCGCGCGCTGGTCGCGAACATGGTTCGGGGCGTCACCGGGGGCTTCGAGCGCAAGCTCGAGCTCGTCGGCGTCGGCTACCGCGCGCAGGCGCAAGGCTCGAAGCTGAACCTGAGCCTCGGGTTCTCGCACCCGGTCGTCTACCAGGTGCCCGCGGGCATCACGATCGAGACGCCGAGCCAGTCGGAGATCATCGTCAAGGGCTCGGACAAGCAGCAGGTCGGGCAGGTCGCAGCGGAGCTTCGTCGCTTCCGGCCGCCCGAGCCCTACAAGGGCAAGGGCGTCCGCTACGCGGACGAGCGCGTCGTGCTGAAGGAAGCGAAGAAGAAGTAGGTGCCGGGATGAACAAGAAGGACAGACGGGAGCGCCGCGCGCGGCGCGCGAGAGTGCGGATCGCGCTCGCCGGGGTCCACCGGCTCTGCGTGCACCGCACGCCGAGGCACATCTACGCCCAGATCATCGCGCCTTCGGGCGATCAGGTGGTCGCGGCAGCCTCGACGCTCGCGAAGGACTTGCGCGAGTCGCTGAAGGCCACCGGCAACAAGGAAGCGGCGGCGGCCGTCGGCCGGCGCATCGCGGAGCTCGCGAAGGAGCGAGGCATCGAGGCCGTCGCCTTCGATCGCTCCGGTTTCAAGTATCACGGCCGCGTGAAGGCGCTGGCCGACGCGGCCCGCGAGGCCGGTTTGAAGTTCTAGCTCGGATCGAAAGATGGCAAACACCGACGAATTTCAAGAGAAGCTGGTCGCGGTGAACCGCGTGGCGAAGGTCGTGAAGGGCGGCCGCCAGTTCGGTTTCACGGCGCTCACGGTCGTGGGCGACGGCAACGGCCGCGTCGGCTTCG
>CAYWGQ010000284.1:1179-2679 GCA_964457725.1 uncultured Gammaproteobacteria bacterium | reverse complement strand
CGATCCGAACCGGCCGAACGGCTCGTTCCTGTTCCTCGGCCCCACCGGCGTCGGCAAGACGGAGCTGACGAAGGCGCTCGCCGAGTTCCTCTTCGACACCGAGGAGGCCATGGTCCGGATCGATATGTCCGAGTTCATGGAGAAGCACTCGGTCGCGCGGCTGATCGGCGCACCGCCGGGCTACGTCGGCTACGAGGAGGGCGGCTACCTGACCGAGGCCGTGCGGCGCAAGCCGTACTCGGTCGTGCTGCTCGACGAGGTCGAGAAGGCGCACCCGGATGTCTTCAACGTGCTGCTCCAGGTGCTCGACGACGGCCGGCTCACCGACGGGCACGGTCATCGTGATGACGTCGAACCTCGGCAGCCAGCGCATCCAGGAGCTCGTCGCCGCGGAAGACTACGCGCGGATGAAGGCCGAGGTGATGGCCATCGTCGGCCAGCACTTCCGGCCGGAGTTCATCAACCGGATCGACGACGTCGTCGTGTTCCGCCCGCTCGAGAGCACGCATCTGCGGCGCATCGTCGACATCCAGCTCGAGTACTTGCGGCGGCGGCTCGGCGAGCGCGACATCGCGCTCACCCTCGACGATGCGGCGCGCGAGCACCTCGCGCAGGCCGGCTACGATCCGGTCTACGGCGCTCGGCCGCTGAAGCGGGCGATTCAGCAGCAGCTGGAAAATCCGCTCGCGCAGCGGATCCTGCAGGGCGACTTCGGGCCGGGCGACACGATCCGCGTGACCGTGAAGGACGGCGTCGTCGACTTCGAGAAGGACAAGGCCGCGAGCGCCGCGGCCTGACCCTCCAGGGTAGGAGCGGCTGTCCAGCCGCGATCTTCGGCGCCGCCTCGGTGTTCGCGTCGCGGCAGTCGCGGCTGGACGGCGGCTCGCACGGAAGATCGCGGCTGGACAGCCGCTCCCACAAGAATCGCGGCTGGACGGCCGCTCCCACAAGAATCGCGGCTGGACAGCCGCTCCTACACGGGTGGTTGCGGGGCGAATGCGACGCCGCCCCTTGAAATCCTGGGCGTTCGCTCCGACAGTTAGCGCCGTCGCCGCGAACGAGCGGACATTTTCGAGAACGCCATGCCGATTTACGAATACCGCTGCAACGCCTGCGGCCACGAGCTCGAGGCGCTGCAAAAGATCAGCGATCCGGCGCTCAAGGACTGCCCCGAATGCCGGGAGTCGAGCCTCCAGCGCCTCATCTCCGCGCCGGCGTTCCGCCTGAAGGGCGGCGGCTGGTACGAGACGGACTTCAAGTCCGACAAGGAAAAGAAGCGCAACCTCGCGGACAGCTCGAGCGACGCTCCGAAGGCCGACAAGGCCGAGAAGTCGAGCGGCGGCGCCAAATCGAACGGCGAGGCGAAGGGCGCGAAGGAGTCGAAGGCCGGAAAGGGCGACGGCGGCTCGAAGGCCGCGGCGGCGGGCGCCTAGGGCGGCGGGCGCGGGGAAGAACGCGCCGAAGAAGAATCGCGGCTGGACAGCCGCTCCTACGGTGGGG
>CAYWGQ010000284.1:0-1079 GCA_964457725.1 uncultured Gammaproteobacteria bacterium | reverse complement strand
CGCCGAAGAAGAATCGCGGCTGGACAGCCGCTCCTACGGTGGGGTACGGCGGGCGCGCTATGATGCCCGCGTGAGGCACGGACCATGCTGAAGCCCGTCAGCCGCCTGCGCCGTTACCTCGTCGCGGGCCTCCTCGTCTGGCTCCCCGTCGGAGCCACCGTCGTGACCGTCAAGTTCCTGCTCGACTTGATGGATCGCATGCTGTTCCTGATCCCGCCGCCGTACCGCCCCGAGGCGCTGCTCGGCGTCCGGATCCCGGGGCTCGGCCTGATCCTCACGTTCGCCGTCCTGCTCGCGACCGGCGTTCTCGCCGCGAACCTCATCGGCCGGCGCCTCGTCGCGCTCTACGAGGGCGTGCTCGCGCGAATCCCGTTCGTCCGCACGATCTACGGCGGCGTGAAGCACTTCACCGAGGTCGTGTTCAGCGACACGAGCACGTCGTTCAAGAAGGTGCTGCTGATCCAATATCCGCGGCTCGGCGTGTACAGCATGGCGTTCCAGACGTCCGAGCAGCTGCGCGAGGTGCAGGAGAAGACGCGCGAGACGGTCGTCGGCGTGTTTCTGCCGACGACTCCGAACCCGACCTCCGGCTTCATCCTGTTCGTGCCGCGCGAGGACATCATCGAGCTCGACATGGCGGTCGAGGACGCGCTGAAGATGATCATCTCGCTCGGCGTCGTCGTGCCCGAGTGGCATCCGGTGCATCCGGCCCAGGCCGCTGCGGCCGAGCCGCCGCGGCTCGTCCGTTAGCGGGCTACGCTCGTCGTGGGCACGGCGCCTTCCGGCATCGCTCCGCTTCGCGTACCTGCCGATCCGGTGCTCGAAGTCGAGGACCTGACGGTCGAGTTCCGCAGCGCGAAGCGCGCGTTCACCGTCGTCGACGGCGTGAGCTTTGCGCTGCACCGCGGCGAGACGCTCGCGGTCGTCGGCGAATCCGGCGCCGGCAAGAGCGTGACCGCGCTCGCGATCATGCGCCTGTTGCCGGAGCACTCGGCGCGGATCGCGGCGGGCGCGATTCGGCTCGCGGGCGAGGACCTCGCGCGCGCGTCCGCCGAGCGGTTGTACCGCGTGCGCGGCAA
>CAYWGQ010000283.1:0-2683 GCA_964457725.1 uncultured Gammaproteobacteria bacterium | reverse complement strand
GCTCTGAAGAATCGCGGCTGGACAGCCGCTCCTACCTCGGGGCTCGGGGCTCAGCCGAGCCCGAGCACGTCCGTCATCGTGTACAGGCCGGGCACGCGGCCCGCGACCCACCGTGCCGCACGCACCGCGCCGCGGGCGAACGTCTTGCGATCGGCGGCCCGGTGGACGAACTCGACCCGTTCCTCCGGGCCGATGAAGCTGACCGTGTGCTCGCCGACGATGTTGCCGCCGCGGCCGACCGCGAAGCCGATCGTGCCCGGCACGCGCGGGCCGGTGCGCCCCTCGCGGGCGTAAACGGCGAGGTCCTTCAAGGTTCTGCCGCGCGCGTCGGCGATCCGCTCGGCGAGAGCGAGCGCCGTGCCGGACGGTGCGTCGACCTTGTGCCGATGATGCGCCTCGAGGATCTCCACGTCGTAATCCGGGCCGAGAGCCTTCGCCGCGCGGGCGACGAGGTCCATGAAGACGTTCACCCCGGCGCTCATGTTCGGGGCATGAACGAGCGGAATCTCGGCGGCCGCGGCCTGCAGCGCGGCGAGGTGGCGGGGCTCGAGGCCGGTCGTGCCGATCACGAGCGCGGTGCCGTGCTCGACGCACGCGCGCACGTTCGCCTCGACGGCGCCCGGCAGCGTGAAGTCGATCGCGACCTGCGCGCCGTGCAGCGCCTGCTTGCGATCGTCCGTCAGCGGCACGCCGCTCGCGGGGAGCCCCACCCGCTCCGCGGCGTCGCGCCCGAGGGCGGGGTCGCCCGGCTCGGTGACCGCGCCGACGAGGCCGACGCCCTCCGTTTCGGCGAGACACTCGATGACGGCTCGACCCATCCGCCCGGATGCCCCGAGCACGGCGACTTTCAACAACGGCCTATGCTCCCATTCGCTCGAAGAATTCCTTCACGCCGTCGAGCCACGAGCGCGCGCGGGGGCTGTGCCGGCCCTCGCCGCTCTGGATCGACTCGTCGAACTCGCGGAGCCGCCGCTTCTGCTCCTCGGTGAGATTCACCGGCGTCTCCACTTGCACCCGGCAGTACAGATCGCCGGGCTCCGGCGAGCGCACGGAGCGAACGCCCTTGCCCCGCAGCCGGAACACCTTGCCGGACTGGGTTTCCGGCGGAATCTTCAGCTGCACGCTGCCGTCGAGCGTCGGCACGTCGACCGTGCCGCCGAGCGCCGCGGTCGCGAAGCTGATCGGCACCTCGCAGGTGAGGTTCTGGCCGTCCCGGCCGAAGATCGGATGCTCCCGCACCGAGATGTCGACGTAGAGGTCGCCCGGCGGGCCGCCGTTGCGTCCCGCCTCGCCCTCGCGCGCGAGCCGGATGCGGTCGCCGGTGTCGACGCCCGGCGGGACTTTCACGGACAACGTGCGGCGCTTGCGCACGCGGCCGCGTCCCGCGCACTCCCGGCACGGCCGGTCGATGACCGAGCCCGCGCCGGCGCACGCCGGACAGGTCTGCTGAATCGAGAAGAAGCCCTGCGCGACGCGAATCTGGCCCGCGCCGCCGCAGGTCGTGCACGTCCGCGGCGAGCTGCCGGGCTCCGCGCCGTTGCCGGAGCACCTCGAGCACTCGACGTTCGTCGGCACCTCGATCGTCACGGTGTCGCCGGCGACCGCCTGCTCGAGCGTGAGCTCGAGCTCGTAGCGCAGATCCGCGCCGCGGAACACCTGCCGGCCGCCGCGGCGTCCCGCGCCGAAGATGTCGCCGAAGACGTCGCCGAAGATGTCGCTGAAGACGTCGGCGCCCGCAAAGCCGCCGGCGCCTCCCGGCCCGCCGCTGACGCCGGCATGGCCGAAACGGTCATAGGCCGCCCGCTTGTCGGCGTCGGCGAGGACCTCGTAAGCCTCCTTGGCCTCCTTGAACTTGACCTCGGCCTCGGGGTCGTTCTGGTTGCGGTCGGGGTGGTACTTCATCGCGAGGCGCCGGTACGCCTTCTTGATGTCCGCCTCGCTCGCGTCCCGTGCGACGCCGAGCACCTCGTAGTAGTCGCGCTTCGTCATGCTGCCGATCACTGTCCCGCATCGAGGGCAAGCTCACCCGTCCACCCGGGCGCCCTCGCGACTCCCGCGTTCCGTCCTTGGCGTCGTAGGCGGGAGCGGCCTCGGCGCCGCGACGACCGGCAGCGTGCCAGCCGTCGCGGCTCGAAGGCCGCTCCGAGAAGCGCGTCAGGCGCGCTTCTGGTCGTCGTCCTTGACCTCTTCGAACTCCGCGTCGACCACGTTGTCGTCGCCGCCAGGCTTCCCGCCGGCGTCGCCGCCTCCGCCTTCGCCCTGGCCGGCGTAAGCGCGCTGCGCCATCGCCGCCGACGCCTCGCCGAGCGCGTTCAGCTTCGCCTCGATCGTGCTCTTGCTGTCGCCCTTCAAGGCTTCCTTGAGCTCGGCGAGCGCCGATTCTATCCTCGCGCGCTCCTCGCCGGGGACTTTATCGCCCAAATCCTTGAGCGACTTCTCGGTGGCGTGGACCAGGGCGTCGCCGCGGTTGCGCACCTCGACGAGCTCGCGGAACTTCGCGTCCTCTGCCGCGTGCGCCTGCGCGTCGGCGACCATCCGCTCGATCTCCTCCTCGGTCAAGCCAGAGGAGGCCTTGATCACGATCTTCTGCTCGCGCCCCGTGGCCTTGTCCTTGGCCGAGACGTTCAAGATGCCGTTCGCGTCGATGTCGAACGTCACCTCGATCTGCGGCACGCCGCGCGGC
>CAYWGQ010000282.1:263-2703 GCA_964457725.1 uncultured Gammaproteobacteria bacterium | reverse complement strand
CGGCGCAAGACCGGGCAGCTGATCCGCGCGGCGATCATGATGCCGAGCGAGCTCGCGAACTTGTCCGACGAGGCACGGCGCCACCTCGACGGCTTCGCGCGCGAGATCGGCCTCGTATTTCAGATCCGCGACGACCTGCTCGAGGTCGAGCAAGACACCGCGACGCTCGGCAAGAACGCGGGCAGCGACGCCGCGAACGACAAGTCGACGTACCCCTCGACACTCGGCGTCGAAGGCGCACGCGCGCGAGCGAGCGAGCTCTACGAGCGCGCGCTCGGCGAGCTCGAGGCGGTCGGCCGGCCGGCGGGCGGTTTGCGCTGGCTCTCCGACTTCATCCTCACGCGTCAGTACTAGCTTTCCTCTTCGCGTCAGTACTCGAGCAGGCTCACGACCGGCCGCGCGCCGAGGCGCGCGCGTCCGTCGAGGAAGCCGAGCTCGAGCAGGAACGCGCACGCGGCGACCGCCGCGCCTTGCCGCTCGACGAGGTCCGCGACCGCAGCAGCGGTGCCGCCGGTCGCGATCACGTCGTCGACGATCAGATACCGCGCGCCCCGCTCGACCGCGTCGGCGTGCATCTCGAGGTGATCGAAGCCGTACTCGAGCTCGTAGCGAATGCCGACCGTCGCGCGCGGCAGCTTGCCGCGCTTGCGCACGAGCTGCAGCGGCAGGCCGAGCCGCTGCGCGAGCAACGCGCCGAAGACGAAGCCGCGCGACTCGATCGCGAGCACGCCCTCCGCATCCAGCGCCGCGGTGCGCTCGGCGAGCGCGTCGACGGCCGCGCCAAGCGCCGCCGGCGCCGCGAGCAACGGCGTGATGTCCTTGAACACGATGCCGGGCTTCGGGAAGTCCGGCACGTCCTTGATGAAGGCCTTCAGATCGGCGGTCGTCATTTGCGGGGGCGAGAGAGGCTGGGCGACAATGCCCGCCGCGAATGGTAGCAAAGCGAGCTCCGCGGGCAGCGCCCGCGCGCTTGCAAACGAATCTTCCGGAGCATGACTCTCGCCGAATCAGCCCTGCAGAGCGGCGTCAGACTACTGAACGCCGGCGGCCGCGGGCTCAAGCGTTTCGGCTCGGACCTGCCGTCGCTCGACGAGCGGAGCTTGCGCCGCGCGGCCGAGCGCCGCGCGGGGCTCGGCGATTACGGCGACTGGCCGATCGCCGAGCCGCTCGCGCGCCTGCTCGAGAGCTACGAGCGCGAGGCGCACCTGACGACCCTCGGCCGCATCACCGTGCGCGAGCTCGTCGTCAGCTTGCTCGAGAACCTGCTGCTGCTCGAGCGCGAGCGTGCGGCCACGCCCGCGATCGAGTCCGCGCGAATCGCAGCGCCGGTCTTCGTCGTCGGCCTGCCCCGCACCGGCACGACGCTGCTGCACGGCCTGCTCGCGGAAGATCCGGCGAACCGCGCGCCCGCGACGTGGGAGGTGATGTACCCGGCGACGCCGGCCGAGCCGGCCGCGATCGAGCGTGCGCGCCGCCGGACGGCGGTCCGGCTCGGCTGGGCGAACCGGCTCGCGCCCGAGTTCAAGCGCATCCACCCGATCGCCCCCGATCTGCCGCAGGAGTGCATCGCGATCACGGCCCAGGCCTTCGCGAGCATCCAGTTCCACACGACGCACTCGGTGCCGTCGTATCAGGACTGGCTCGAGCAGGACTCGCAGGACTTGGGCTACGCCTTCCACCGCCGGCTGCTGCAGCATCTCGAGGCGCGCGCGCCCGGGCGGCGCTGGGTGCTGAAGGCGCCGGGGCACCTGTTCGGCCTCGATGCGCTGCTCCGGCAGTATCCGGACGCGCGGATCGTGCAGACGCACCGCGATCCGTTGAAGGTGATCGCGTCGATGGCAAGCCTCGCGACGGTGCTGAAGCGCGCGTTCAGCACGCGGGCCGATCCGCACGAGATCGGGCGCGACTGGACCGAGCGGTGGGCCGGCGCGCTCGAGCGGTTCCTCGCGATCCGCGATCGGGCCCGGCCGGAGCAGTTCCTCGACGTCGACTACGAGTCGCTCGAGCGCGCGCCGCTCGCGGCGGTCGAGCGGATCTACTCGTTCCTCGGCTGGCCGTTGACGCCGGAAGCCCGCGCGGCGATGGAGCGGTTCCTCGCCGCAAACCCGAAGAACAAGCACGGCAAGCACCGCTATACGCTCGAGGAATACGGCCTCGACCGCGACACGTGGCTCGGCCGGTTCCGGCCGTACTGCGAGCGCTTCTCGATCCCGGTGGACTGAGCGGGAGCCGCGCCGGCGCTACCACCCGCAGGCGCGCGACGCGTTCTCCCGCTCGAGATACTCCGCGAGCGGCGCGAAGTACTCGATGATCGCCTCGCCGTCCATCCGGCGGCTGCCGGTGAAGGTCTCGAGCACCTCCGGCCACGGCCGGGAAGCGCCGAGCGCGAGCATCTCCCGGAACCGCTGCCCGACGCGCTCGTTGCCGTAGATCGAGCAGC
>CAYWGQ010000282.1:0-253 GCA_964457725.1 uncultured Gammaproteobacteria bacterium | reverse complement strand
CGGTGCAGCGGCCCTTCCCAGCCCGCCATGGCGCACGCCGCGCGGTGCAGCTGGAACTGCATAATAAAGGAGAGGAAGTAGCGCAAATACGGCGTGTTGCCCGGAATGTGATACTTCGCGCCCGGGTCGAACGCGTCCGGCCCGCGCTCGACCGGCGGGCGCACGCCCTGATAGCGCTCACGAATCTCCCACCATGCCGCGTTGTAGTCCTCCGGTCGGTGCTCGCCGCGGATCACGCGCCAGCGCCACTGAT
>CAYWGQ010000281.1:0-2709 GCA_964457725.1 uncultured Gammaproteobacteria bacterium | reverse complement strand
GCGGGCCGGGGATGCGCGAGATGCTGAGCCCGACCGGCGCGATCATCGGCCGCGGGCTCGGCGACAAGGTCGCGCTGATCACCGACGGCCGCTTCTCGGGAGGCAGCCACGGCTTCGTCGTCGGCCACGTGACGCCCGAGGCGGCGGTCGGCGGGCCGATCGCGGTGCTCGAGGACGGCGACATCGTCTCGATCGACGCCGTCGCGAAGACGATCGAGGTGTCGCTGTCGCCCGAGGAGCTCGAGCGGCGGCTTCGCGCGTGGACGCCGCCCCCGCCGAAGGCCGAGCGAGGGTTGCTCGCGAAGTACGCGCACCTCGTCAGCTCCGCGTCGGAAGGCGCCGTCACGGACCGCGGAATCGAGCGATGACCCTGGTCGTCCACGAAGCGCTCGGCGTCGCGCAGCCGGTCGAGACGCCGTATCCGGACTCGCCCTGGGTCGTGATGAAGTTCGGCGGCCGCAGCGTTGCGACGGCCGAGAGCTGGGCGATCATCGCGAAGCTCCTCCGCGAGCGGCTCGCGGAGGGCGTCCGCCCGGTCGTCGTGCATTCGGCGCTGGTCGGCATCTCGAACGCACTGATCGAGCTGCTCGACATCGCGGTCGCCGGGCAGCCGATCGACGAGCAGCTCGCGCGGATCCGGGAGCAGCACATCTCGCTCGCGCGTGCGCTCGGCATCGACGAGCACCTGCTCGACGCGGAGCTCGCGACGCTCGAGAAGACGGTCGCGGGCGTCGCGCTCATCCGCGAGGTGAGCCCGCGCGTGCACGCGCGCGTGCTCGCGTTCGGCGAGCTCGCGTCGACCCGCTTGGGCGCCGCCTACCTGAACGCGCAAGGAATCGCGACGCAGTGGCTCGACGCCCGGGAGCTCCTGACGAGCGCGTCGCTCCGCGACCAGACGGAACGGGCGCGCTACCTGTCGGCGCGCTGCGAGTACTCTGCGGACGAGGCGCTGAAGGCGCGGCTCGCCGCGCTCGACGGGGTGATACTGACCCAGGGGTTCATCGCGCGGAACGCCCAGGGCGAGACGGTCCTCCTCGGCCGCGGCGGCTCCGACACGTCCGGCGCCTACCTCGCCGGCAAGCTCGAGGCCCGTCGGCTCGAGATCTGGACGGACGCCCCCGGTTTCTTCAGCGCGGATCCCAAGGCCGTGCCGTCCGCGCGGCTGATCCGCAGCTTGCATTATCGGGAGGCGCAGGAGATCGCGTCCGCCGGCGGCGGCATCCTCCATCCGCGCAGCATCTCGCCGGTGCGCGCGTCCGGCATTCCGCTGTTTCTGAAGTACACGCAGCATCCGGAGTGGGAAGGCACGCTCGTCTCGAGCGCGCCGGGCGACGAGTCGCCGCAGCTGAAGGCGATCTCCCAGCGCCGAGGCATCACGCTGATCTCCATGGAATCGATGGAGATGTGGCACCAGGTCGGCTTTCTCGCCGATGCATTCGAGGTGTTCCGCGAGCACGGGATCTCCGTCGACCTGATCTCGACCTCGGAGAGCAACGTCACCGTGTCGATCGACGTCGGCGCGAACGTGACCGACGCCGCCGCGATCGAGGCTCTTGCCGAGGACCTGCGGCGGCTCTGCCGCGTCACCGTGATCCGCGATTGTGTCGCGATCACGCTGATCGGCCAGCGCATCCGGACGTTCCTGCACGAGCTCGCGCCGGTGCTCCAGGTGTTCCAGGAGCACAAGGTGCACCTCGTGACGCAGGCCGCGAGCGACCTGAACCTGACGTTCGTCGTGAGCTCGGAGCACGCGCACCGGCTCGTGCAGCAGCTGCACGGGCTCCTCGTCGGCAAGTTCGAGGGCGGCGTGTTCGGCCCGACCTGGGAGGAGTTCACCGGCGCGGTCGCGGAGCGCCGCGAGCAGCCGACGCCGTGGTGGGTCGGCAAGCGCGAGCGGCTGCTCGCGATCGCCGCAGAGCACGAGGCGGCGTACGTCTACGACGGCGACAGCATCACGGGCGCGGTCGCGGCGCTTCGCGGGCTCGCGAACGTCGACGCGGTCTTCTACGCGATGAAGGCGAACCCGAACCGGGCCGTGCTCGAGCTGGTGCACCGCGCCGGCGCGAACTTCGAGTGCGTGTCGCCGGGCGAGGTCGAGCGCGTGCGGCAAGTGGTGCCGCAGCTGCCGCCCGAGCGCATCCTGTTCACGCCGAACTTCGCGCCGCGGCACGAGTATGCCTGGGCGCTCGAGCAGGGCCTCTGGCTCACGCTCGACAACCTCTACCCGCTCACGCATTGGCCGGAGCTCTTCGCCGACCGCGAGGTGTTCATTCGGATCGACACGGGGCAGGGCAGAGGGCACCACGAGCACGTCCGCACCGCGGGCCGCCTGTCGAAGTTCGGCGTGCCGCTCGCGGAGCTCGACGAGCTCGTCGAGGCCGCGGCGAAGGCGAAGGCGCGCGTCGTCGGTCTGCATGCGCATACGGGCAGCGGCGTGCTGAACCCGGAGGCGTGGCGGAACACCGGCGAGCGGCTCCTCGAGGTGGCCGAGCGCTTCCCGGCCGTGCGTTACCTCGACCTCGGCGGCGGCCTCGGCGTCCCCGAGAAGCCCGGGCAGCAGGCGCTCGACATGGCCGCGCTCGACGAGGCGCTCGGCGAGATCAAGCGGCGTTGCGGCGAGCGGCAACTGTGGCTCGAGCCCGGCCGTTTCATCGTCGCGCAGGCGGGCGTGCTGCTCGCGCGCGTCACGCAGACGAAGGGCAAGGGCGA
>CAYWGQ010000280.1:0-2716 GCA_964457725.1 uncultured Gammaproteobacteria bacterium | reverse complement strand
ACCTGATCACGCGCGGCGCGCCGGAGCCTTATCGGATGTTCACGAGCCGCGCCGAGTACCGGCTGCTGCTCCGCGAGGACAACGCGGACCTGCGGCTGACGCCGGTCGGCCGCGCGCTCGGTGTCGTCGACGACGAGCGGTGGCGCAAGTTCGAGGCGCGCCGCGAGGCGCTCGAGCGCGAAACCGCGCGGCTCCGCGGCATCGTCGTCCGCCCGCGCGACGTGCCGCCCGGCGGCGCGCTGGCCGCGCTCGGCCGGGAGTCGACCGCCTACGAGCTTCTGCGCCGCCCGGGCGTGACGTACGAGGCCGTCGTCGCGCTCGAGCGCGTCGGCGCCGGGCCGTTCGCGGCCGAGCTCGAGCCCGAGCTCGCCGAGAGCGTCCGCCGCAGTCTCGAGATCGAGGCGCGCTACGCCGGCTACATCGACCGGCAGACCGCCGACATCGAGCGGCAGCGGCGCGAGGACGAGACGCCGTTGCCGCCGGATCTCGACTATTCCCGCGTGCACGGCCTGTCGAACGAGGTGCGGGAGAAGCTCGCCCGGATCCGCCCGGATACGATCGGCCGGGCGGCGCGCGTGCCGGGCGTCACCCCGGCCGCGGTCGCCCTCCTGCTCGTGCACTTGAAGAAACTGCGGTTTTCACGAGCTGGCAATCCGCAAACGGCCGCCCTACCATAGCGCCCCCGGAAAAACCCCCCGGAGTAGTCGTCTTGCCTCGAGAGTTTTGCTGCCGCATCGCGGCGGCCTGCTGCTTCGCACTTCTCGCCGGCTTCGCCGGCTCGGTCGCGCTCGCCCAGACGGGCAGCCAGCCCCCGCTCGCGCCGCTCGCGATCGAGGGCGACCCGGAACGCGGCGCGAAGCTCGCGTTGACCTGCGACGGTTGCCACGCGATCGAGGGCTACCGTAACGCGTATCCGTCCTATCACGTGCCGAAGCTCGGCGGTCAGAATGCCGATTACATCGAGGTGGCGCTGCTCGGCTACCGCCGCGGCACGCGCAATCACGAGACGATGCAGGCGCAGGCGCAGACGCTGTCGGATCAGGACATCGCGGACATCGCGGCGTACTTCGAGAGCCTCGAGAGCAAGCCCGCGCCCGGGAAGTCCGGCGCGTCCGCCGCCGCGGTCGAGGCCGGACGGCGGCAGGCGACGACCTGCGTGCAGTGCCACGGCGAGACCGGCATCGCGCAGGCGGCACAGTGGCCGAACCTCGCGGGTCAGCATGCGTCGTATCTCGAGCGGGCGATTCGCGCGTATCAGACCGGCGAGCGTCAGGACATGATCATGGCGCCGCTCGTCGCCGCGCTCGACGAGAAGGCCGTGGCCGAGCTCGCGGCGTACTTCGCCGCCCAGCAGCAACTCTTCACGGCCGAGCGCCGCTGACCCGCGCGCTTCTCCAGTAGTTAGGAGCGACTGTCCAGCCGCGACTGCGGCGCCGCTAGAGGTGGCACGCCGCAGCGCGGCGTCGGCGTCGCGCGGTCTACCGGCACCACGCAGAAGATCGCGGCTGGACAGCCGCTCCTACCTACCACGTTCACCGCCGCGGGGTAGCATGCGCGGATGAGTGCCGAGGCCGAACGCGAGCGAGCGATCGCCGAGCGGCTCGCGGCCGCGGGCATCTCGCTCCCCGCCGCGCGAATCGCCGCGCTCGCGCGCTTCCTCGCGCTCCTCGAGCGCTGGAACCGCGTGCACAACCTGACCGCGATCCGCGATCCGCACGAAGCGATCGACCGCCACCTGGTCGAGAGCCTCGCGCTCTTGCCGCTGCTCCGCGGCGAGCGCGTCGCGGATGTCGGCTCCGGGGCTGGCCTGCCCGGGATGCCGCTCGCAATCGCGGAGCCCGGGCGGCGCTTCACGTTGATCGAGAGCCGCGCGAAGCGCGTCGCGTTCCTGCGGCACGCGGCCGGCGAGCTCGGGCTCGGCAACGTCGAGGTCGCTCACGGGCGCGCCGAGGACTTACGTCCGGAGCGCCCCTTTGCTACCGTGCTCGCGCGCGCGGTGGCGCCGCCCGCGGAGCTGCTCGCGTTGTGCAGCCCGCTGATCGCGCCGGGGGGTGCCGCGGTCCTGTCGACGACGCCGCCGCTCGCCGCGGAGCTCGCGCGGCTCGCGCCGGAGCACGGGCTCGCGAAGCAAGCCGAGGTGCCGCACGGGCACGGAACGATCTTGATACTGGAGCGGGCGGGGGACTGAGGTGGCCGAATGACGGCCGTGATCGCGGTAGCCAATCAGAAGGGTGGCGTCGGCAAGACGACGACCTGCGTGAACCTCGCGGCCTCGCTGACCGCGACGCAGCGCCGCGTGCTGCTCGTCGATCTCGATCCGCAAGGCAACGCGACGATGGGCTGCGGCATCGACAAGAACTCGGTCGAGGTCTCCGTCTGCGACGTGCTGCTCGACGACCTGCCGGCCGAGCAGGCCCTGCAGCCGGCCGCCGAGGCCGGCTTTGCGGTGCTGCCGAGCAATCAGGCGTTGACGGCCGCCGAGGTCGAGCTGCTCCAGAAGGAGCAGCGGGAGTTTCGCCTGCGCAACGCGCTCGCGCCGCTCCTCCCGAGCTACGACTACGTGCTGATCGACTGTCCGCCGGCGATCAACATGCTGACCGTGAACGCGCTCACCGCCGCGGACCACGTGCTGATCCCGATGCAATGCGAGTACTATGTGCTCGAGGGGCTGACCGCGCTGATGAGCACGATCGAGCAGATTCGCGCGAGCGCGAAT
>CAYWGQ010000279.1:0-2726 GCA_964457725.1 uncultured Gammaproteobacteria bacterium | reverse complement strand
CTGGCTCTCCCCGCCCCCGGCGTGACCGGAACGCCCCCGCCCCACAGGTAGGAGCGGCTGCCCAGCCGCGACGCACGGTGGGAGCGGCTGTCCAGCCGCGACTCTTACTCTTCGCCGACCCGCGACCTCCTTCGCTCGCTCGCCGCGTTCAGCAACAATTCAGCGACCGCCCCCGACAATCCGCTCATGGCTGCCCGCACGTTCAACCGTCCTCTCCGTGCCGCCGCGATCGCCGCGGCCGCGCTCGCGCTCGGCGCCTGCGCGACGGCGCCGTCTGCAAATCACTCGCCCCGCGCCGCTAGCGCCGCGATTCGCGGCAGCGTCGACGGCGAGACGATCGCCGACATCGCGATGGGCCTGCTCGGCGTGCCGTACCGCTACGGCGGCAGCGATCCGCGTGAGGGATTCGACTGCAGCGGTCTCGTGCATTACACGTACACGCAAGCAGGCTTTCCGGCACCGCGCACGTCCGTCGAGCAGTACGGCGCCGCGCGGAAGATCTCGCTGCGCGAGGCCGCGGCCGGCGATCTCATGTTCTTTCAGGACGAGGCGAAGCTGTCGCACGTCGGCATCTACGTCGGCGACGGGCTGTTCGTGCACGCGCCGGCATCGGGCCGCGTCGTCAGCGTCGCGAGCATCGACTCGCCGTACTACTTGAGCCACCTCGTCGGCGTCGGCCGCCTGCTCCCGGATTGACGTAGAAGCGCGATTCCGGCCGGGTGCCTTGCGGTCGCCCCGGCCGCCGATCATCCTCGCATCGTCATGGTCTCGGTCGACCGTCTTCGCCCCCGCTTGCTCGCGGCCGCCGCGAGCCTCGCCGTCGCCGGCTGCGCGGCGATCACGACCGCGAGCGGCGAGCGGCTGCGCGTCGCGTCGCCGGACTTCCGCGACTACGTCGAGCAGGTGTTCCGGCGCCAGAACCGCGTCGCGACGGAGGTCGCGTTCGCGATCGAGGAGGCGGAGATCCGCGGCTTCGATCCGCCCGAGGCGCTCCTCGACGCGGAGGAGGAGCTGCTCGCGGCGTGCGCGGGCCTGAACGAGCTCGCGGCGCTGCGGCGGGACGGGCGAGCGATCGGCGCCCGGCGCGGTCTCGCGGCCGCGCGCGGGGCCCCGCGCTGCGAAGCGGCGACCGACCGAGCGGCCGCCGCCCTCGAACGCTGACGGCGCCGAACGACCACCCGCACGGCGCACCGCGCCGGTGGGAGCGGCTGTCCAGCCGCGACTGCCGCGACGCACCGCGCCGGTGGGAGCGGCTGTCCAGCCGCGACTGCCGCGACGCGAAGACGCGGCATCAGCGCGCACAGCCGCTGCGACGGCGACGCGCCGGGTAGTCGCGCGAGGCAGAAGATCGCGGCTGGACAGCCGCTCCTACCGAAGATCGCGGCTGGACAGCCGCTCCTACTCTCGGATATGTCGCGGCCTTGCCGCGCGGGCTGTGCGATAATGCGCGCCGCCGACTACCGGGGATGCGCATAAACGACATGGCAGTCATCGCCAGCCGGGCCGTTCACGATCAGCCGCGCCTCGATCGAACGATTGAGAAAGCGATCGGGTGGCTCGATCGCGAGCAGGATCCAGAAGGCTTCTGGGTGGGCATGCTCGAGTCGAGCTACTCGATGGAAGCCGAGTGGCTGCTCGCGATGCATTTTCTCGGCTACGACCACCCGCGGAAGGCCGAGCTCGTCAAGACGCTGCTCGACGCGCAGCGTCCGGACGGCGCGTGGGAGAGCTACTACGGCGCCGCGACGGGCGACATCAACAGCACCGTCGAGTGCTACGCGGCGCTGCGCTCGGTCGGGATGCGGCCGGACGAGGAGCCGCTCGTCCGCGCGCGCGAGTGGATCCTCGCGCACGGCGGGCTCGCGACGACCCGCGTCTTCACGCGCTATTGGCTCGCGCTGATCGGCGAGTGGCCGTGGGACCGCACGCCGAACCTGCCGCCCGAGGTCATCGCGAACCCGCGCTGGTTTCCGTTCAACCTGTACAACTTCGCGAGCTGGGCGCGCGCGACGCTCGTGCCGCTCGCGATCCTGTCGGCACGCCGGGCGGTGCGGCCGCTGCCGCCGGACCGGCGCCTCGACGAGCTCTTCCCCGACGGCCGCGACAAGATGAATTACGTCCTGCCGCGGCGCGGCAGCACGTTCTCGTGGCGGCGGCTGTTCCTGCTGACGGACCGGCTGCTGCACATCTATCAATCGATCGGGATCACGCCGCTCCGCCAGGCGGCGATCCGCGCGTGCACCGAGTGGGTCGTTCGCCACCAGGACGCCGACGGCGCCTGGGGCGGCATCCAGCCGCCGTGGATCTACAGCCTGATGGCGCTCCACGTCGAGGGCTACGACCTGAAGCATCCGGTCATGGCCGCGGGGCTCGCGGCGCTCGACTCGCATTGGGGCTACGACCGCGGCGGCAGCTGGCATCTCCAGGCGAGCGAGTCGCCCGTCTGGGACACGTGGCTCACGCTCCTAGCGATGCAGGACTGCAACCGGCCGTTCGACGACGTGATGCGCCGCGCGCTCGACTGGCTGCTCGCGCACGAGGTTCGCTACCCGGGCGATTGGACGCAGAAGGTTCGCGGGGTCGAGCCCGGCGGCTGGGCGTTCGAGCGCGCGAACCTGCACTACCCCGACATCGACGACACGGCGGTCGCGCTGATCGTGCTCGGGCGGCTGCCGGCGGCGCTCCGCGAGGACCGCCGGATTCAGGAGCCGATCCGCCGGGCCGTG
>CAYWGQ010000278.1:0-2737 GCA_964457725.1 uncultured Gammaproteobacteria bacterium | reverse complement strand
CGGCGCGGCCCCCGCGCGCGTCCTTCAAGTCATTGAAATTCCTGAAAAGCAGCTGCGGCCCCTGTGATAGCCCTGGAAATGGCGCGTCCGCGAGAGTGTCCAAGAAACGCGAAAGCGCTACATTTGTAATTGAGCGGTCAAGTAGGGAGGTTGGGGACCCGCCCCTGCCTGGCCGCTCACATCATCAGCAACGTGGGGGCACTCGATGAAGGTGACAGCAGTCCGGGCGGCGATCTGGGCCGCCTTGGGAGGATGCGGTGCGGCCGGCATGCCGGCGGCGTTGGCGCAGCAACAGGGAGCGGACGGCACGCTCGAGGAGATCGTCGTCACGGCGACCCGGCGCGAGCTGAATCTGCAGGACGTGCCGCTCGCGGTGGTCGCGATCACCGGCGAAGGCATGGAGATGCAGGGCATCGAGAACATGGAGGACCTGAACGCGGTCGTGCCGAACGTCGTGATCGCCGGCGACAACGCGGGCACGGACACGGCGACGTTCGTGATGCGCGGCATCCCGAACGTCGGCATGTACATCGACGGCATCTGGCAGGTGTCGAACGCCGGTCTGCTGCTGCGCGAGTTCGTCGAGATCGAGCGCGTCGAGGTGCTGCGCGGACCGCAGGGCACGCTGTACGGCCGCGACTCGACCGGCGGTGCGATCCGCGTGTACACGCGGCCTCCTGGGGAGGAGTTCGGCGCGACGCTCGACTTCTCGGTCGGCAACCTCGACCGGCGCGACGTGAAGGCATCCGTCGACGTGCCGTTCACCGAGAACTTTCGTAGCCGTTTCACCGTCGCGAACTACGATCGCGACGGCTACATCACGAGCCGCACGACCGGCATCAAGACCGGCGCGTTCCAGGACGAGGTGGTCCGCGCGGACTTCATCTGGGAGCCTTCGGACCGCGTCAGTCTGCGCTTCGCCGCGCAGAGCGACGAGATCGTCTCGAACACCGCGCGCGTGCAGACCTGGATCGAGCCGCAGATCGCGTGGAACTCGGGCTTCCAGGTCGGATTGGCCGAAGCGTACGACATCGCGAGCGGCGGGCGCTGGAACTGCATGACGGCCTGCGCGGGTTGGCCGGGCGGCTCGCTCGGAAAGTGGGAGTCGACCTCCGAGATCACGGTGCCGTCGCGTCAATGGCTCGAGCAGCAGACGGTGGATCTGAACGTCGACATCACCGACAACATCAGCTTCCAGTATCTGTTGGGCCACACGTACGTCGACGCGCGCACCTACAACGACTGGGACTCGGGCGAGTTCAACTTCTACATCGACTACTTCAACAACGAGACCAAGCTGACGAGCCACGAGATCCAGTTCTCGGGCGGCGGCGATCGGTTCAGCTGGGTCGGCGGCGCGTACTTCTGGGACGAGGAGGGCCGTTCCCGGAACCCGGCGTGGTCGATGCGCGAGTGGCAGGAGGTCTCGAGCTACGGTCAGGAGCAGCCGTTCTCCTACGTGAACGACATTCTGACGCACCCCGCGTGCACGGAGAGGACGCCCGCGAGCGTCGGCGTCGATTTCAGCGCCCTCGGGCTCGACCCGAATAGCGTCGACGGTTGGCCCGTCCCGTGCGACGGCCTCGGCGGTCTCGGCTGGGTCGGCGCGCTCGCGGCCGGCGCGCGGCCGCCCGCGGGCGACCGGCTCGACGGCAACGAAATCAGCGGTTATGCGATCTTCGGCGAGGTCGTGATCGGCCTGACCGACCGGTTGGATCTGACGCTCGGCTACCGTTTCCACGACCAGGAAGAGGATCAGTACACGTTCGACGTGGATGCGGGCGTCGCGGCCGGCATCACGGCGCCGAAGCCGCTGATGACGAATCAGGAGTGGACGCGCGGCGGCGTCTACGACGGCATCCGCCTGCCCGGCGGCGAGCACGTCGAGTTCGATGCGGACACGTACCGTGCGGCGCTCAGCTGGCGGTTCAACGACGACATGATGCTCTACTTCGGCTACACAGAGGGCTTCAACTCCGGCGGTATCGCGAGCTACGTCGACAGCGTCGGCCCCGTCATCCTGGCCTACGATCCGGAGATTCTCGAGAACACCGAGATCGGGTTGCGCACGGATCTGCTGAACGGCCGCCTGCGGTTCAACGCGACTTACTTCTCGACCGACTGGATCGGCATTCAGCTCGCGGCGACGGTGATCGACCGCGGCAACGGCTCCGAGGTGACCGAGCTGGTGCCGCAAAACGCCGCGAGCGCCGAGGCCGAGGGGTTCGAGTTCGAGCTGAGCTGGGCCGCGACCGAAAACTTGCTGCTGCAGGCGAACCTCGGGTTCCTCGATACCGCGTACACGGACTCGATGAGCCCTGCGGTCACGCTGAACACGGAGTTCTCGCGTGCGCCCGAGGAGACCTACAACCTCGGCATTCAGTACGACATGGACCTCAGCAACGGCGGCTCTCTCGTGCTTCGCTACGACGCGAACTACACGGGGCCGTACTGGCGTTCCGACACGCCGAGCCTGCGGCGTAACGCCTACGGCGTGCCGCACGACTACGAGGCGGGCGACTACTGGTTGCACAACGCGCGGCTCGTCTACGCGCCGCCGACCGGCAACTATCAGCTGAGCGTGTACGGCACGAACCTGACGAACGAGTACCACCTGAACTCGGGCTTCCTGCACAACATCTGGCAGTTCGATTTCGCGACGGTGGATCGTCCGCGCGAGGTCGGCGTGTCGATGAGGGTGAGCTTCTGAGGCTCGGCGGGGCCGGCCGGTTCTCCG
>CAYWGQ010000277.1:0-2786 GCA_964457725.1 uncultured Gammaproteobacteria bacterium | reverse complement strand
GCGACGGCTTCGCGACGACGGTGCAGCCTGCGGCGAGCGCGGCCGCGGCCTTGTAGCAGAGCAGCACGAGCGGGGCGTTCCACGGCGTGATCGCCGCGACGACGCCGACCGGCTCGCGCACGACGCGAACGAGCCCGCCGTTGTCGCGCCGGCGCTCGTCGACGAGCGGGTAGGTTTGAATCAGCGTGCCGTAGTACTCGAAGAGCTCCGGCGATTGGCCGGACACGTACTGTGTGAAGCTGATCGGCGCGCCGACCTGCGTCGTCCACGCCTGCGCGAGCTCGGGCAGCCGCGCCTTCAGGTGCTCGGCTACCTCGAGCAGCATCGCGCCGCGCTCTTGCTGCGACAGCCGGGGCCACGGTCCCTTGTCGAACGCTTCGCGCGCGGCGGCGACGGCGCGATCGACGTCCTTCGGCGATGCCTCGGCGAAGGTCATGACGACCTCCTCGGTGACCGGGGAGATCACGTGCAGCTGGCCGCCGCCGGCCGGGCTCTCCCATTTGCCGCCGATGAAGAAGCGATCCGGGGCCTTGACGGTCATTTCGCGCGGTTTCGGGACTGCACTCATTGCGCTTCCTCCTACGCTGCGTTCTTGGTGCCGGCCTCTGCGGGGCCGGTCGATCTTGCCGGGCGACGTCGGGCGTTTCCGGCCGGCGGTCGTCTTGCGGGTGCCTCCACTATAGCGACGGCGCTGCCGAGCGGCCATGACGGCAGAGACCAGCTCGGGGCACTCCGGCCCGGCGCGGAGGGCACCTTCTAGAACCGCCCGGTACAATAGCCTCGAAGGGCGCCCGCCCGACGTTCAAGTACAAGAGGGGAATTTGCGAATGAAGACTCCGACCAGGAATACATTACTGGCCGCCGGCGTGCTCGCCGCCTTGTCGATTCCGGCGCTCTCGCAGCCGCCGCAGCAGCCCCCGCAAGGCCCGATGAGCTTCTTCGTGACGAGCGTCGGCAAGGGCGACGGCGGCAACCTCGGCGGGCTCGCCGGCGCCGACGAGCATTGCCAGAATCTCGCCGCCGCCGCGGGCCGCGGCAACGCGACGTGGCGCGCGTATCTGAGCGCCGTCGGCGGTCCCGGCCAGCCGCAGGTGCATGCGCGCGACCGGATCGGCACCGGGCCCTGGTACAACGCGCGCGGCGTCGTCATCGCGTGGAACGTCGACGATCTGCACGAGGATCGGAACAACATCCGCAAGCCGACCGCGCTGAACGAGAAGGGCGAGGAGGTGAACGGCGTCGGCGATCAGCCGAACCAGCACGACATCCTGACCGGCTCCGACTCGCGCGGGATGGCGCTGCCCGGCAGCGCGGCGCTGACGACCTGCAACAACTGGACGAGCAACAGCGCCGGCGCCGCGATCGTCGGTCACCACGACCGGCTCGGCGGCCCGAACGCGTCGTGGAACGCGGTGCACTCGACCAGGGGGTGCAGCCAGGAGGATCTCGTCGCGACCGGCGGCGCCGGGCTCTTCTACTGCTTCGCAATCGACTAGGCGGCGCTGCCGCGCGCGCCGGTGCCCATCGTCGGCACCGGCGCGCTCGTCGCACCGCTGGCGGCACGCACGCTCGACGTCTAGGATGCCCGCATGAAACTACGACTGCTCTTCGCCCTCGCGGCGGCGGTGCTCGGGATCGGCACCGCGGCGGCTCAGTCCGCCGAAACCCCGATCCGGCTCTACGTCCTCGACGGCGGCGTGCTCGCCTCCGACCCGACCCGCTACCGGTTGACGCCGGAAGAGGTGCAGACCGAGCCGATCTCGGTGGCCGCCTATCTCGTCGTGCATCCGCGCGGCGTGCTGTTGTGGGAGGCGGGCGCGATCATGGACAGCGAGCGCACGGTCGCGGAGGGCGAGGTCGAGCGGGTCGTCCGCTTGGACGGCGGCGAGCGCTTCGTCACGCTCACGCGGCCGTTCCTCGAGGAGCTCGCCGCGGCCGGCTTCCAGCCCGAGGACGTCACGCACATCTCGTTCTCGCACTATCACTGGGATCACACGGCCAACGCGAACGAGTTCGCGCATGCGGCCTGGCTGGTGCGCCCGATCGAGCGGGAGCTGATGTTCTCGGCGTCGCCGCCCGGCGGCACTCGCCCGCAGACCTACTCCGCGCTCGCCGATAGCCGCGTGATCGAGATCACCGGGGACGAGCACGACGTGTTCGGCGACGGCACCGTCGTGATCAAGCTTGCGCCGGGCCACACGGAAGGTCACCAGCTCCTCTACGTTAACTTGCCGCGGACGGGCGGCGTGCTGCTCTCCGGCGACCTCTATCACTATCCGGAGGAGCGCACGCTGAACCGGCTGCCGACGTTCGAGGTGAGCGAGGAAGAGACGCGCCGCTCCCGCGCGGAGCTCGAGACGTTTCTCGAGCAGACCGGGGCGGAGCTCTGGATTCAGCACGACCTGATCGCGCACCAGAAGCTGAAGCACTCGCCGGAGTACTACGACTAGGGGCGCTGCGCTCGCGGCTCGCCGCTCCGATGTCGAGCGATCGGCCGGCCTGGCAGGTCTACGTGGTCCGCTGCGCGGACGGCTCGCTCTACACCGGCATCGCGAAGGACCTCGATGCGCGCATCGCCGAGCACAACGGCGGCGCCGGCGCGAAGTACACGCGCGGCCGGCGCCCGGTCGCGCTCGTCTACGCGGAGGCGGCGGAGGATCGCTCTGGCGCGCAGCGCCGCGAGGCGGAGATCAAACGCTTGAGCGCTGAGGCGAAGCGCGCGCTGATCGCCCGCCCGCGGCGAGACTGACCCACCCGCGGTAGGAGCGGCTGTCCAGCCGCGATCT
>CAYWGQ010000276.1:0-2793 GCA_964457725.1 uncultured Gammaproteobacteria bacterium | reverse complement strand
TGCCCCTCCCGTAGGAGCGGCTGTCAGCCGCGACCGCGGCTTCGGCGTCGCGGCGGTCGCGGCTGGACAGCCGCTCCTACCGCAGGTAGCCGGTGATGCGGATGCCGAGAGCCTGGCCGTCGAAGGCCGCGCTGACGGCGACGTTCCGCCGTTCGGCGAGCAGAAACGAGCTCGCGATGCCGAGCGCTGCGCCCGCGACGACGTCCGCCTCGTCGTGCTGGTCCGCGTCGACGCGCGTCCACGCCGTCACCGCAGCCAGCGCGTACGCGGGCCACGCAGGCTTCAACCCGTAGCGGCGGTGGATGAACGCGGCGCTCTGAAACGCCACCGACGCATGACCGGAAGGGAACGCATCGTCGTCCGAGCCGTCCGGCCGCTCCTTGTCGACCGCCTCCTTCAGCACCCAGGTCGCGCCGACGTTCGCGGCGAACGCGCGGACGAACTGCCGCCGCCCTTCCCGATCGTCGCGCCGCACGGTCAACGCGAACGCCGCGGCCGGCAACGCCACGCGCAGCACGTCGCCGGTCGTCTCGGTCCCGTCCCCGGCGCTCGCGAGCCGCGGCGCGAAGGACACGAAGCAGACGGCGGCGAGCGCGAAGCGCCGGATGGCGCTTCGGGAGGGGAAGCGTCGGGAGCGAACGAGGGGCGCAAAACGTCTGCGCCGGACCTCGCTCGAGGTCCGGCGCAGGGCGTCGAGGAAGCGCGCAGGCACGCGGCCGTCGGGCGCCGATTACGACAAGCCGACGATCTCGCCGCTCTCGTCGATATCGATGTGATCCGCGGCCGGCACCTTCGGCAGGCCCGGCATCGTCATCACGTCGCCGCAGAGCGCGACCATGAACTCGGCTCCGGCCGAGAGGTACACGTCGCGCACCTTGAACACGTGGCCGCTCGGGGCGCCGAGCAGCTTCGGATCGGTCGAGAACGAGTACTGCGTCTTCGCGATGCAGACCGGGAAGTGGCCGAAGCCGTCCTCCTCGTACTTGTCGAGCTTCTTCCGCACCGCCGTATCCGCGATGACCTCGCTCGCGCCGTAGATCTGCTTCGCGACCTTGCCGATCTTCCGCCAGAGCGGATCCGAGTCCTCGTACACGAACTTCATCGGCGAAGCGGGCTCCTCGAGCGCCGCGGCGACCGTCTCCGCGAGCTCGACCGCGCCGGCGCCGCCGTTCGCGAAGTGCGTCGCGACGACGGCTTTCACGCCCTGCTCGGCGAGATGCGACTTCACGAGCTCGAGCTCGCGGTCCGTGTCGCTGCCGAAGCGGTTCAAGCACACGATCACACGCAGCCCGTACTGGTTGCGGATGTTCGCGACGTGGCGATCCAGGTTCGCGAGACCCTGCATCAGTGCCTCGGTGTCCTCGTTGTTCAGGTCCGCGAGCTTCGCGCCGCCCTGGTACTTCAGCGCGCGAACCGTCGCGACCAGCACCGTGAGCTGCGGCCTCAGGCCCGTCTTCCGGCACTTGATGTCGATGAACTTCTCGGCACCGAGATCGGCGCCGAAGCCCGCTTCCGTCACGACGATGTCCGCGAGCTTGAGCGCCGTACGGGTCGCGAGCGCCGAGTTGCAGCCGTGCGCAATGTTCGCGAACGGTCCGCCGTGCACGAGCGTCGGCGTGTTCTCGAGCGTCTGGACGAGGTTCGGCTTGATCGCCTCCTTCATCAGCACCGTCATCGCGCCCTGCGCGTTCAGCTCGCCGGCCCGGATCATCCGCTGATCGCGGCCGTAGCCGACGATGATGCGGCTGAAACGCTCCTTCATGTCCTGAAGGTTCTTCGACAGGCACAAGATCGCCATGATCTCCGACGCGGCGACGATGTCGTAGCCGGCCTCGCGGGGGAATCCGTGCGGAGTGCCTCCGAGGCCGATCACGATGTTCCGCAGCGCGCGGTCGTTCATGTCGACGACCCGGCGCCACGTCACGCGCCGGAAATCGAAGCGCAGAGAGTTCGAATGATAGATATGGTTGTCGACCATCGCGGCCAGCAGGTTGTGCGCGATGCTGACCGCGTGGAAGTCGCCCGTGAAGTGGAGGTTGATGTCCTCCATCGGCGCGACCTGCGCGTAGCCGCCGCCGGCGCCGCCGCCCTTGCTGCCGAAGCACGGCCCGAGCGACGGCTCGCGGACGCAGACCATCGTCTTCTTGCCGATGCGGTTCAGGGCGTCGGCGAGCCCGATCGTCGTCGTCGTCTTGCCTTCGCCCGCAGGCGTCGGCGTGATGGCCGTCACCAGCACGAGCTTACCGTCGGGCTTCGATTCGAGGCTCTTCAGCAACCCTGCCGAGAGCTTCGCCTTGTAGTGGCCATAGGGCTCGAGGTCGGCGGGGTCGATGCCGAGCTTCTCCTCGGCGAGCTCGCTGATCCTCTTCAGCTTCGCGCTGCGTGCAATAGTGATGTCGTCGTTCATAAGCGTTCGCCTCGCCGGGTCCGCCCGGCCCGCATCGTTATTCTAGCGGCGGACAGGCGCGCTCCGGCCGCGCGTTTACCGCGGCCGGAGCGCTCGTCGATCAATAGCGATAGTGATCGGACTTGTACGGACCCTCGACCGGCACGCCGAGATAATCCGCCTGTGCCTTCGTGAGCTTCTCGAGCTTCACCCCGAGCTTCTCGAGGTGCAGGCTCGCGACCTTCTCGTCAAGGTGCTTCGGCAGCACGTACACGCCCGTGGGGTAGTTCTGCGTGTTCGTGTAGAGCTCGATCTGCGCCAGGGTCTGGTTCGAGAAGCTGCTCGACATCACGAAGCTCGGGTGGCCGGTTGCGCAACCGAGGTTCACGAGGCGACCCTCCGCGAGC
>CAYWGQ010000275.1:0-2793 GCA_964457725.1 uncultured Gammaproteobacteria bacterium | reverse complement strand
GTCTTTTTCGAAACGCTAGAAGCCACCCGCGCCCCGAGAGCCTCTAGTCGCTCCTTCGCTTCCTCGCGGGTCATTGTGGAGAGGGTGCCGGTCAGCACGAAGGTCTTGCCGCTCAGCGGTGCCGCGGGGGCACGCTTGCGGGCGTGAGCAGGCCAGTGAACGCCGTGATCGCGCAACGCTTGTATGACGTCGCGATTGTGCGGCTCGTTGAAGAAGGCGTGGACTTGAGCGGCGACGACGGGACCGACGTCCGGCACCTGCTGAAGACGTTCTTCGTCGGCGCTCATCAGTTCCTCGAGCGACTCGAAATCGCTTGCGAGGGCCGCGGCCGTCGCTTCGCCAACGTCGCGAATACCGAGCGCGAAAAGGAACCTCGGTAGCGTCGTGTTCTTGCTTCGTTCGATCTCCCGGAGCACCTTCTCGGCCGACTTTTCGCCCATGCGGTCGAGGCCGGCGAGCTGGTCCGGAGTCAAGGTGTAGATGTCGGCCGGTGTGCGTACCAGCTCTGCGTCCACGAGCTGGTCGACGAGCTTCGAGCCGAGGCCGGTGATGTCCATCGCGCGCCGAGACGCGAAATGCAACAGTGCCTGCTTGCGCTGAGCGGGGCAGAACAACCCGCCCACGCAGCGGGCGACGGCCTCACCCTCTGCGCGGACGACGTCGGAACCGCACACGGGGCATTTCGACGGCAGCTCAACCGGACGCGTGCCGGCGGGGCGGCGTTCCTTCACGACCTGCACGATCTCCGGGATCACGTCGCCAGCCCTGCGGACGACGACCGTGTCGCCGACGCGGACGTCCTTACGGTGCAGCTCGTCCATGTTGTGCAGAGTTGCATTGCTGACAGTGACGCCCCCGACGAAGACGGGCTGCAGGCGCGCGACCGGCGTCAGCGCCCCGGTTCGTCCGACCTGAAACTCCACGCCCCTAACCACCGTGAACTCTTCCTGCGCGGGGAACTTGTGCGCGAGCGCCCATCTCGGCGCGCGCGATACGTAACCCAAACGTTCCTGCCAATCGAAGCGGTTTACCTTGTAGACCACCCCGTCTATCTCATAGGCTAAATTCGCGCGCTTAGCGCCGATACTCGCGAAATAGGCCAAACAGCCTGGAATATCTTCTACCAAACGCCACTCCGGGCAGGTGCGAAGGCCGAACGCATGCAGCCGTTCGAGCAACTCCGCTTGGGTCGTCGGCGGAGACCGCCAATCGACGGTGTCCCCTATTCCGTAAAAGAAGATGTCGAGCGGTCGCTTGGCGGTCAGCCCCGGGTCGAGCTGCCGTAGGCTGCCGGCGGCGGCATTCCGCGGGTTGACGAACGTCTTCTCGCCCTGCTCCGCCGCCCGACGATTGAACTCCTCGAACTTCTTCTTCGGCATGAAGACTTCGCCGCGGACCTCTAGCAGGCGTGGCCATCCGCTGCCTCGCAGCTTCAACGGCACGGCCTTGATCGTCCGCAGATTGTGGGTGACGTCCTCGCCCGTCGTGCCGTCGCCGCGGGTGGCGCCGAGCACGAGCACGCCGTCCTCGTAAAGAAGGTTCACCGCTGCGCCGTCGAGCTTCGGCTCGGCGACGTACTCGATGCGATCCGGCTCGATGCCGGCCTGCCGGAGCCGATCGGTAACCCGGCGGTGAAACGAGCGAACGTCCTCCTCGTCGAACGCGTTCTCGAGCGAGAGCATCGGCCGGCGATGCTGCACCTCGCGGAACTGGCCGATCGGCGTCGCGCCGACACGCTGCGTCGGCGAGTCCGGCGTTACGAGCTCCGGAAACTCGGCTTCGAGCTCCTGCAGGCGCCGGAGCAACCGATCGTACTCCGCGTCGGAAACGGTGGGACTGTCGAGCACGTAGTACGCGTAGTTGTGCTCCTCGATCACGCGGCGCAGCCGCTCGACCTCCGCGACGACGTCCTTCGAAGCGGCCGCGCGCTTCCCAGCCATGCTCGGGCTCCTAGCGCCGCTCTAGCTGATGGCGATACTCGATGACTTCCTCGCGCACGTAGCGCTCGCGCTGCACGCTCCAGGAGCTGCCGCGCTCGTCGTAAAGCTCACCGTCGAGGGTGACCGCGAGCGAGCGGGCCGCCATGACCATCGCGTCGAACCGCGCGACCGGGTCGCCCACCCCCGGCAGCACCATGAACAGCGTGACGCCTGCAAGCGTCGTGCCCGCGATGTTCTCCAAATCGAACGTGCCGGGCTCCGTGAGGCTCGCGACGCTGAACACGGGCTCGGTGTTGCCGGGCGCCATGCGGTGGAAGATGCCGTAGCGTCCGTGCTCGAGATCGGTATCGTGCAACGCCTTGACGACCGTCTCCCCGTCTAGCTCACGATCGTGCGGAATCAAGCGCAACGCGATGACGCGGTCGGGCGCCGCGGCTTTGGGCTTCGGCGCCTCGGGCTCGGGCTCGCGCTCGGGGGGCCGGTCTGCGTGGGGATCCGGCTCGAACGCCGCCGGCTCGGGCACATCGAGCAGATCGCCGAGGGTGCCGCCGGAGGCCACGGGCTCGATCAGCGGCTCGACGCGTTCCGCGCGACGTAACTTGAAGGACGGCGCGCGGCGAAAGTACCCGCGCCCCCAGAGGTAGACTCCGACGACGACGAGGGCGCCCAACCCCAAGAGTACCCAGCGCAGCTCCCACATTGCCGCGGCCGCTTACATTGCAGCGAGCTTGATCGCCTCGTCGATATCCACCGCCACCAACCGGGACACGCCAGGCTCGTTCATCGTGACTCCGGTCAGCTGGTGCATCGCTTCCATCGTCGTCTTGTTGTGCGTGATGATCACGAACTGCAC
>CAYWGQ010000274.1:0-2851 GCA_964457725.1 uncultured Gammaproteobacteria bacterium | reverse complement strand
CGCCGCCGGTGCCGGCGCGGATCTCGAGGAACAGGTTCGCGTCGTCGTCCGGGTCGTGCGGGATCAGGTGCAGCGACAGCCGCTCCTCGAGCGCCGCGATCCGCTCGGCGAGCACGGCCTGCTCCTCGGCGCCGAGCTCCCGAAGCTCCGGATCGTCCCCGGCCGCGAGCTCGTCCGCCGCGAGCGCCTCGGCCTCGAGGCGCCGGTAGGCGTTGAAATCCGCGGCGACCGGCTCGAGGCGCGCGTACTCCTTCGACAGCTCGCGGAACCGGTCCTTGTCGGCGATCGTGTCCGGGTCGGCGAGCAGCCGCGAGATCTCCTCGTGGCGCTCGGTCAGCAACGTCAGCTTTTGGCGGATAGAGTCTTTCACGGTCGGTGCGCCGGCGCTTGCGGCGGCTACTGCGCGGACGGGCATCACGGAACGGGCGCATCCTGCACCGCGACTGCCGGAACGGCCGGCCGGCGAAGCGTTTGCCGGCGCGCGGCATTGTCGGGGAATCCCCCTGTAACGACAAGGGAACCGCGCCGCGGCCCCGCGCCTCCTATGAGCATACCTATCGGGCAGCGTCGCTTCGGCTATAGTTCCGGCGTATGAGTCGAGCCATCAAGGGCCTACCGCTCGTCGCGCTCGCGGCGCTCGCGGCCGGCGCGACGGCGCCGTCGGGCGGCCGCCAGCCGTCGGCGGATCGGCAGATCGCGATCGATACGCACCTGCTGCTCGGCGAGGTCGCGCTCGAGCGCCAGCAGTTCGAGCAAGCGCTCGGCGAGTTCCTCGCGGCCGCGGAGCTATCCGAGCACCCGGCGTTCGCCGAGCGCGCGACCCGGATGGCCCACCAGCTCGAGCTGACCGAGCCGGGGCTCCGGGCGGTCGCGCGCTGGCGCGAGCTCGCGCCCGAGGACGAGCGTCCGCACTGGTTCTCGGGTGTGCTCGAGACCCGCGCCGGCCGGCTCGACCGCGCGACCGACGATTTCGCGCGGTTCGTCGAGGCGCTCGGCGATACGCCGGCCGGCCTCGCGCTCGTGCTCGAGGCCCTCGCGGCGGAGCCGGATACGGACGGCGCCACCGAGATCATGCGGCAGCTGACGGAGCGCTTCCCGGGCACGGCCGCGGGCCACTACGGCCTCGCCCGCCTCGCGATGCGCTCCGGCGACTTCCCGCTCGCGCTCGAGAACGCGCGCGCCGCGAGCGAGCTCGAGCCGGACTGGATCGACGCCCGGCTCCTCTACGCGCGCACGCTGCTCGTCGCCGGCCGCACCGAGGACAGCCTCGCGATCGCGGCGGAGCTCGCCGAGCAGTTCGACGCGGTCGAGGTGCAGCTCCAGTACGCGGAGCTGCTCTTGTCCGCGGGCCGCGGCGAGGAAGCCGAGGCGCGGCTCGACGAGATCCTCGCGGACAACCCCGGGCTGCCGGAAGCGATTCGCGCGCTCGCGTTCCTCGCGCTGACCGAGGGCCGGCTCGAGGACGCGGAGCAGCGCTTCGGCGAGCTGCGCGGCGACCCGCGCTATCGCAGCGAAGCGTTTTATTACCTCGGGCGGATCGCCGAGACGAACGGCGATTTCCTGCAGGCGACGCGGCTCTACGCACGCGTCGTCGAGGGCACCCATGCGGTCGAGGCGCAGCTTCGGACGGCGCGCATCATGCTGGCCGAGCTCGGCGATCCGGAGGGCGCACTTCGGCACGTGCGCGAGTTCGGCGCGGCGAATCCGCGCTTCGCGTCGAACATGCTCGTCGCGGAAGGCCAGATCCTCGTCCAGCGGGGCGAGCCCGAGCGCGCGATGGAGCGGATTCGCGATGCGCTCGCGGAATCGCCGAACGATCAGACGCTCCACGCGGCGCACGTGCAGCTCTACGCGATCCTCGCGCAGGATGCGAGCGAGCGCGGCGAGCTCGCGAACGCGGAGCGCCTGCTGCAGGAGGGCCTGCGCCTCTACCCTGGCGATCGCTCGCTCCGCTACTCCCTCGCGCTGCTCTACCAGGAGCAAAACCGGCCGCGCCGCTCGGTCGGCGTGCTGGAATCTCTCGCGAAAGAGCACCCGGACGACTCCGCGATCCTGAACGCGCTCGGCTATCTGCTGACCGACCAGTTCGACCGCCACCAGGAGGCCCGCGGCTACATCCAGAAGGCGCTCGCGATGGATCCCGACAACGCGGCGATCATCGACAGCATGGGCTGGGTGCTGTTCAAGCTCGGCGACTACGAGTCGGCGTTCGATTATCTCGACCGCGCGTACCGCCTCGAGCCCGACCCGGAGATCGCCGCCCACCTCGTCGACGCGCACTGGGCCCTCGGCCGACGCGATGCCGCGCTCGAGCTGCTCGAGGCCGCGCTCGAGCGGAATCCGGACAGCCGCCACCTGAACGAGCTCGACCGGCGCCTCAGGCGATGATGCGCGCGATGCTGATCGCGGCGGCGCTGCTCGCGGCGGCGTGCGCCCCCCGTCTCGAGCTCGAGCACGACGGGCTTCGGTTCGACGAGCGCCGCGCGCGCCTCGCGGCCGCGTCCTCGTGGCGGATGCAGGGCCGGCTCACGATCGATACGGGCGCGCGCGCGGCGCCGGGCCGCTTCAGCTGGATCCAGGAGGGCGACGTCTCGACGCTGCTCGTCCGGGGCCCGCTCGGCGGCGGCGTGCTCGAGGTCACCGGGTCGCCGGACGAGATGGTCATGACCGCGCGCGGCGAGCGCCGCGTGCTCACGGATCCCGAGGCCGACCTCTCCGCGCTGCTCGGCTGGTGGATGCCGGTCGAGAGTCTCGACGCGTGGCTGCTCGGGCTGCCGGACTCGCGCTACCCCGCGGAAACGCGGCTCGGCCGCGCGGACGTGCTCGAGCGGCTCGACCAGCGGCTCTGGCG
>CAYWGQ010000273.1:0-2900 GCA_964457725.1 uncultured Gammaproteobacteria bacterium | reverse complement strand
AGCCAGGACATCGTCGTGGAAAACGTGCGGGTGCCGCGGGCGTTGACGCCCTCCGTTGCAGAGCCCAGCACGCTCGACGGACCGCTCGGCCGCGTTCCGATCATCTGCTCGATGGCCGCGGCATACGGCGCGCAAGCGCTCGGCATTGCACAATGCGCCGTCGACACGCTCATCGAGCTCACGAGCACGAAAAAAGCCGCCTGAAGGCGCGGCGCTCGGAGAGCGGCCGTCGTTGCTCGCCGACATCGCGAGGCAAAGCGCCGCGCTCGAAGCCGCGCGCACGTATCTTCACGCGCGCGCGTCGCGGTTGTGGCGCACGGCGGTCGCCGGCGGGCCGCCCGCGATCGACGAGATCACGTCTCTGTGGGGCGCGAGCCTGCATGCAGCGAGCGCAGCGGAGATAGCCGTCGACACGATGTATGCTGCAGGCGGCATCAGCTCGCTGTACACCACGTGCCCGCTCGAGCGCGCGCATCGTGACATGCATGCGATGCGCCGGCACATCGTCGGGCAGCCGCTGTGGCTCGAGGATGCAGGCCGAGTACGGCTCGGCGGGACGCCCAAGCATCCGTTGTACGCCGTTTGATTCGCGGGCAGTCCGCTGTTGCCCGGCCGCGAGCTACTCCTCGCGACGGAGTCTGACCCGCCCCGTCGCGAGGCGCTCGTCGTGCTCGCGGGCGTAGGGCCGCGAGTGCTTCGGCGTGCGTCTCAACGTGCCCACCAGCATGTCGCCGGACGCGTCACGGACAGCGACCAGCTCGAAATGGACGAGGACGCCGGGCGTCTCGACGTCGAACATGATCACCTCGTCGTCGACCTTGCCGTTCTGGATTGGAAGGTGCGGCATGTCATCGACGGTCATCCGTCGGCCGACGACCCGCTGCAGGCCGAAACGTCGAAGCGCTTCGTTGGCATCATCGGGGTGGATGATGTACGTGCCGTCCAGCCGCGTGCCGGACGTCTCGAGGATCAGGATGAGCTTGCGCTCTTCATCGCCGCTGTACATCGTTCCGGTCCACGTGCCGTCGACTTCGACCGCTGACGCCGCCAGAGGCAACGACGAGACGAGCAACATGGTCGGAAGGATCGATCGCAGCACCGCGCGGCGGTTGCGCGACATCTCAGTCTCCCAGCCGAGCTACCTGCCCAGAATTATAGGCACGGTCCCCGGCACGGAAGTCAAGCGTCTAGGAGGGCGCCGAACCGACGTTTCGAGAACTGAATCGCGCAGCGACGAGCAGGCTCGTCAGCAGACGGCGACCGCGACGAGTCTCCGCGGGTCAGGCGCGTGCTACACGCCGAACTGCCGCGCGGCCAGTCGCGTCGAGCCGGTCAACGTCAAATCCATTGCCGACTTGCCGACCGCCACCCGATGCATGCCGTCAGCGATACTCCACTTGCCGCTTCCCCCGTCGAAGCGCGCAAGCAACCGCGAATCGGCGGTGAGCGTCACGCGCCGCGACTCGCCCGGCTCGAGCTCGACGCGCTCGAAGCCGAACAGACGCATACGCCTGTCGCCGGCCGCATCCGTCAGATAGAGCTGCGGAACGTCGGCGCCCTTGCGCTTGCCGGTGTTCTTCACTGTGAAGCTCGCGGTGATCGTCTCACCTCCTTCGAGCTGCAGGTCGTCGTAATCGAAGGCCGTATAGCTCAAGCCGTGACCGAACGCGTACAGCGGCCGCTCGTTCTTCAGCGCGAACCAGCGATAACCCACCTCCGCGCCCTCGTTGTACTCGATCGTGACCGCGCTGCCCCACGGCGTGCCAAGCCCCGCCAGCTCGGGCCGCGGGGTCTGGTCGAGCTTGCGGGGAAAGTGATCGGCAGGCGGCCCGCCGGATTGACCGTCCCCGCCAGAACCTCGGCGATCGCCTGCCCGCCGGCCTGGCCCGAGTACCACGCCTGCACGATCGCCTTGACCTTGTCGCGCCACGGCATCGACACCGGGTTGCCGGTCTCGAGCACGACGATCGTATTCGCGCTCGCGCTCGCCACCGCGTCGATCACCGCGTCCTGCCCCCACGGCAGCGACAGATCCGGCATGTCAAAGCCTTCGCCCTCGACGCGAATGCCGAACGCGATAACGACGTCGCAGCGCTTCGCCGTCAACGCGGCCTCCTCGAGCCAAACGGCACCCGACGAGACGAGCGTTGCGCCACTTTCGGAGATGGCGTAGATCGCCATGTGCACGACTGCAATCAGATCCTCCGAACCCGATGAGCTCGTGTTGTTGGCGAACCGGCGCATGTCAGCGAGGAGCTCGGAGGAGACTGCGTCGCGCACGGACTCGAGAGACGAACCGGGACCGACTGCAGCCGGCCGATGACGAGCCGTCTTCCGCCCGCCGGTCTCGACCGCCGCACGCGCCAGCCGCGACCGTATGGGCGGCGACCTTGAACTCTCTCGAGAGAGAATAGACCCCCCCGAGGCGGCGGCTGTAGGACTAAGGGCTTACACGCCCGGGAAACCGGGGCAGTCGGCTGAACCCGCATCAGGCGCGCGCGTTCAGCGCAGCCGCTCGAGTTGCCGGAACGCCCGCTCGATCAGCGCCGCGTTCTCCCGCGGCTGGTGCCGGAACGCCCGGAAGAAGTCCGCGCTCGCATATGCAGGCCGGACGGCGCGCAGCGCCTCGTAGAACGTTCGCGCAGCGTCGACGTTCTCGGCCAGCATGTTGCAGTACGCGGCAATCGAAAGCACCTGGTAATGCGCATTCGGCTGCCGCGCCGCACGCGTCGCGAACGCGGCGGCGTCCGTATATTTGCCTAGCACGGCAAGGTTCTGCGCGCGGACGGCATACATCGCGAAGGTCATCATGTCATAGGGGCTCAAGCGCCGCGCCTTGTCGACGACCTCGTTGCTGCGCTCTGAGTCGCCCGTTTGCATCAGCGCGAACGCCAGCGAGT
>CAYWGQ010000272.1:0-2928 GCA_964457725.1 uncultured Gammaproteobacteria bacterium | reverse complement strand
TGCGCGGCCTGAAGATGCGGATTCCCGGCATCGGCGGCGAGGTGCTGCGGCTCGCGGGCGGCACGCCGGTCAACCTGCCGGGATCGGAGGTCTTCTCCGCGCTGCAGAACGGGACGATCGACGCGGCCGAATGGGTCGGCCCGTACAACGACGTCGCCGCCGGTCTCCATCAGGCCGCTCGGTACTACTACTATCCCGGCTGGCAGGAACCCGGCCCGACCCTCGAGTGCATCGTCAACCGCAGCGCCTGGGAGCGCCTGCCGGACGATCTCAAGGCCATCGTCGAGGTCGCGTGCCAGGCGGTCAACACGGACATGACGGCCGAGTTCATGGCCCGCAACGCGCAGTCGCTGAAACGGCTCGAGGAGGACGAGTCCGTCGAGGTGCTCCCGTTCCCGGCGCCCGTCCTCGCGGAGCTGAAGCGGCTGACGCTGCAGGTGATCGAAGACCTCGCGGCGAAGGACCCGATGGCGGCCAAGATCTGGGAATCGTACCGCGCGTTCATGGCGCAGTCGGAGAGCTGGCAGCGCATCTCGGAGCACGCCTACCTCGAGACCCGGGAGCCGGCTTAGCGCCGCACCGGCTTCCGCTCGAGTCTCGTCGGCGTTGACAGCGGCGGCGGCGTGCCGCAATCATCGAACCTCCGACTATCGCAGCAGCGAGGCGTTTCGCCGCCTTCGTCTGTGACGATCATTAAGGGTCTGTTAACATTGATCGTGGTCAACTAGGGATTGGTACGTTCAACCGCAGGGTGCAGAGGGAACTCCATGAAACGCTTAACGATCGTGATCGGCCTCTTCGGTCTCGCGGCGGCCGCGCCGGGCTTCGCCCAGGAGTGCGACCTCAGGATCGAAGGCAACGACCAGATCCAATTCGACCTGAAAGAGATGCGGGTCAGCTCGAGCTGTGAGCAGGTCACGGTCACGCTCGTGCACGTCGGCCAGCTGCCGGCGAACATCATGGGGCACAACTGGGTGCTCACGACGACCGAGAATTACATGCCGGTAGCGCAAGCGGGGCAGGCCGCAGGCCCCCCGAACTACGTGCCGGAAGGCGACGACCGTGTGCTCGCCGCGACCGACGTCATCGGCGGCGGCGAGGAGACATCGGTGACCTTCGACCTTTCTCAGCTCGAGCCGGGCGGGGATTACACGTTCTTCTGCTCGTTCCCGGGGCACTTCGCGCTGATGAACGGCAAGTTCATCGTCGAATAAGGTCGAGATTCGGTCCCAGCAGAGGACAGGAAGTTCGTAAGGAACTACTGACGACTGGACAGGAAGTTCGAGGTGGAGTGAGCGAGAAGATCTAGGGACCTGCACACCATTCACCTAGACCCGGCGGCCGAACGGCCGCGGACGAACACATGGGGGTGCATGCGAAATGGCTTTAGCCGTCGTCATCGTCCTGCTGGTCGTGGGGTCCCTGATCTTTCACTTCGCGAGCCCCTGGTATTTCACGCCCCTGGCGTCGAACTGGGGCGCCGTCGACTTCACGGTCGGCGTGACGTTCTGGGTCTGCGGCGTCGTCTTCGTCGCGGTCAACCTCTTCACCGCCTATTGCCTCATCAAGTACCGGCACCGTAAGACGCACAAGGCGCACTACGAGCCGGAAAGCAAGAAGCTCGAGCTCTCGCTGACCGCGATCACCGCGCTCGGGGTCGCCGCGATGCTCACGCCCGGCCTGTTCGTCTGGGGCGACTTCGTCCGCGTGCCCGAAGAGGCGATGACGGTCGAGGCGCTCGGCAAGCAGTGGCATTGGAGCTTCCGCTTCCCGGGCGACGACGGCCAGCTCGGCCGCACGGATGTGCGCCATATGACCGTCGACAACCCGTTCGGCCTCGATCCCGACGATCCGGCGGGGCAGGACGACATCCTCGTCGAGAACCCGGAGCTGCATCTTCCGCTCGATCGACCGGTCCACCTGCTGCTGCGCTCGTCGGACGTGCTGCACAATTTCGCCGTGCCGCAGTTCCGGTCCAAGATGGACCTCGTGCCCGGCATGGTCACGTACCAATGGTTCACGCCGACCCGGGCCGGCACTTACGAGCTGCTCTGCGAGGAGCTTTGCGGCATCGCGCATTTCGCGATGCGCGGCCGCGTCGTCGTCGACGAGCCCGCGGACTTCGAAGCGTGGCTCGCCGAGCAGCCGACCTACGCCGATACGGCGGCGCGGCCGGCGGGCAACGCGCAAGCCGGGGCGGCGACGTACGCGGTGTGCAGCGCGTGCCACGGCGCCGAGGGCGAAGGCAATCCGACGCTGAACGCGCCGAAGATCGCCGGCCAGGAGGCGTGGTACTTGAAGCGGCAGATCCGGCTCTATCAGCAGCGCGTCCGGGGCGCCGACCCGCGCGACCCTTACGGCATGCAGATGGCGCCGATGGCCAACACGCTGACGAGCGAGCAGTCGATCGCCGACGTCGCCGCCTACGTCGAGTCGCTGCCCGATCGCCCCGCCGAGCCGACGATCGGCGGCGATGCCGCACGCGGCCGGGCTCTGTATTCGACGTGCGCCGGCTGCCACGGACGCGACGGACGCGGCGTCTGGAGCACGAAGGCACCGCGCCTCGCCGGGATGAGCGATTGGTATCTCAAGCGGCAGCTCGAGTATTTCCGTGACGGCGTGCGCGGCGCTCACGCCGACGACCTTTACGGAGCTCAGATGGCGATGATGGCCGCGAGCTTGCGCAGCGATCGCGCGATCGAGGACGTCATCGCGTACATCAACTCGCTTTGAGCCGAAGGAAGGAACCGAGGGACTATCGATCTTGACTGGATGACGATGACGCGGCCGACGCGCGGAGCGATGCGTACGGCCGTCGAGGGGAGCGCTCATGGCTTACGTCGCAATCGCCGACCGGGATCACCATCTCCACGATCCGGATACCTTCGTCACGAAGTACATCTGGAGCCAGGATCACAAGGTCATCGC
>CAYWGQ010000271.1:1857-2966 GCA_964457725.1 uncultured Gammaproteobacteria bacterium | reverse complement strand
GCGCGAGCATCCTGAGCACGTCGACGCCGTTGCGCACGCCGCCGTCGGCGAGCACGGTCAGGCGGCCGGCGACCGCCTCGGCGATCGCCGGCACTGCCCGCGCCGTCGACCGGACGCCGTCGAACTGCCGTCCGCCGTGGTTCGACACGACGATCCCGTCCGCGCCGAGCGCGACCGCCTGTTTCGCGTCCTCCGGGTCGAGGATTCCCTTGATCACGAGCGGGCCGCGCCACTTTTCACGGATCCAGTCGAGGTCGCGCCAGCTCACGGACGGATCGAAGTTGCGGCCCAGCCAGTCGATGTAGTCCTCGAGCCCGCTGTTCTTGCCGAGGACCGGCAGCAGGTTGCCGAGCGAGTGCGGCCGGCCGAATAGCCCGACGTCGTATGCCCAGCGCGGCTTGGCGAGCGCCTGCGCGAAGCGGCGCGCGCGCCCGAGGAAGCCGGACGCGCCGGAGAGCCCGGAGCGGAAATCGCGGTAGCGGATGCCGGGCACGGGCATGTCGACCGTGAAGAACAGCGCGGAGCAGTTCACGGCCGCGGCCCGATCGAGCAGGTCGCGCATGAACGCGCGGTCGCGGATCACGTAGAGCTGGAACCAGAACGGCCGCTCGAGCTTCGAGCGCACTTCCTCGAGGCTGCAGATCGACACGGTCGACAGGCAGAACGGCACGTTGGCCTGCTCGGCCGCGAGCGCGGCCTGCGTCTCGCCGCGCCGCGCGAGCATGCCGGAGATGCCGATCGGTCCGAGGCCGAGCGGCAACGACCAGTCGCGGCCGAACAGGCTCGTCCTCGTGTCGACCTCGGCGACGTTGCAGAGCACGCGCTGGCGAAGCTCGATCGTGCTGAGATCCTCGACGTTGCGCCGCAGCGTGTGCTCGGCGTACGAGCCGCCCGCGACGTACTCGCCGAGGAACGGCGGCAGGCGGCGGAGCGCGGCGCGTGCGATGTCGTCGGCCGATCGAAGCTTCATGCGTCCCCCCAGAGTAAAAGCGCGCCCGCCCGCCGAGCGCAGGCTGCATCCTAGTCCGGATCGCTCCGTTGTTGAACGCGCTCGGGGCCGTGCGCAAACTGCCGCTGCTATACTTCCCGACGCCGCCCGGCCTGCCGCG
>CAYWGQ010000271.1:0-1757 GCA_964457725.1 uncultured Gammaproteobacteria bacterium | reverse complement strand
ACGCTCGTGAACGGTCTCGCGCTCGGGCTCGCGACCGCCGCGGTGCTGGTCGTGACGAACTCCGTGATCTCGCTGCTCAGAGGCACGCTCGTGCCGAGCGTCCGCATCCCGCTGTTCGTCCTGATCATCGCGTCGCTCGTGACGTGCATCGATCTGCTGATGAACGCCTTCTTCGACGAGCTGCATCAGACGCTCGGCCTGTTCGTTCCGCTGATCATCACGAACTGTGCGATCCTCGCACAGGCGGAGACGGTCGCGAGCCGCAGGCCGGTGCACGAGGCGGCGATCGGCGGTTTCGCCGCCGGGCTCGGTTTCCTCGGCGTGCTCGTCGTGCTCGGTGCGCTGCGCGAGATTCTCGGACGCGGCACGTTGTTCGCCGGCGCGGCGATGCTCGGACCGGGCGCGGCGGGCCTCGAGATCCAGCTGCCGTACGGCGGCATGCTCGCCGCCGTGCTGCCGCCCGGGGCGTTCTTCGGGCTCGCGGCGCTGCTCGCGCTGAAGAACTGGGCGCAAGCGCAGAGGAGCGACGCGCGCAGCGCCGCTCGCCGTACCGAAACCGCGTGACCGCCCCGAGACCGCGTGTGAACGCCGCGAAGCGCAGGCAGATCTACGAGCGCCTCGCGAAGGCGAATCCGAACCCCGAGACGGAGCTGCATTTCCGCACGCCGTTCGAGCTGCTCGTCGCCGTGATACTTTCCGCGCAAGCGACCGACGCGAGCGTGAACAAAGCGACGCCGGCGCTGTTCGCCGCCGCGCCGACGCCCGAGGCGATGCTCGCCCTCGGCGAGGACGGCGTGCGCGAGCACATCAAGACGATCGGCCTCTTCAACACCAAGGCGAAGAACCTGATCAAGACGTGCCGCGCGCTCGTCGAGCAGCACGGCGGGCAAGTGCCGCGCGACCGCGAGGCGCTCGAGGCGCTGCCGGGCGTCGGCCGCAAGACCGCGAACGTGATCCTGAACACGGCGTTCGGCGAGCCGGTCATCGCGGTCGACACGCACGCGTTCCGCGTCGCGAACCGCACGGGGCTCGCGCCGGGGCGCAACGTGCGCGAGGTCGAGGACCGGCTGATGGCGGTTACGCCGGACGAGTTCAAGCACAATGCGCATCACTGGCTGATCCTGCACGGGCGCTACGTCTGCAAGGCGCGCAAGCCCGATTGCCCGATCTGCGTGATTCGAGATCTCTGCGAGTACAAGGGGAAGACGACGTTCGCCGAAGCCGTCGATGAGCGGAGGAAGACGACGTGAACGCGCTGCCGCACCGTCGATCGAAATCCCTCGGCGCCGCGATCGAGAGCTTTCGCCGCGACGACGAGCGAGCCGCTCGGGGTGCGCGCGGATGACGGGACCGCTGCCGCCGTGGCCGGATCGGCCGGCGCTGTTCCTCGATTTCGACGGCACGTTGCTCGAGCTCGCGCCGGAACCGCACCTCGTCCGCCCGTCGCCCGAGCTGACGGCGCTTCTCCCGGCGTTGCGGCCGGCGACGGACGACGCCGTCGCGCTCGTCAGCGGGCGCAGGATCGAGGAGATCGACCGGATTCTCGCGCCGCACCGGTTCGCGGCAGCCGGCGTCCACGGCCTCGAGCGCCGCGACGCTGCAGGCGCGACGCTCCGGATGCCGGTGAACGAGCGCGGCCTCGCGCGCGTGCGCGCGGCGCTCGCGCCGTTCGTCGCGGGCCATGCGGGCCTGCTGCTGGAGGACAAGGTGCGAACGATCGCGATTCATTACCGCCGCCGCCCCGACCTCGCGGACGA
>CAYWGQ010000270.1:0-3014 GCA_964457725.1 uncultured Gammaproteobacteria bacterium | reverse complement strand
CCGGCTGCCGTTCTACGGCCTCGCGGTGCTCTGCGCGGACGATCCGGGCGTCGCGGCGATCGTCGGCGACGTGAGCCGCCGCATCGTGACGTACGGCCTCGAGGACGGCGCGGACGTGCAAGGCTTCGAGATCGAGCAACGGGGGCTCAAGACCCGCTTCAAGGTGCGCACGGCGGAGCGCGCCGCGCCGCTCGCGATCGAGCTCGCGCTTCCGGGCCTGCACAACGTGCGGAACGCTCTGGCGGCAATCGCGGTCGCGGCCGAGCTCGGGATCGACGACGCGGCGGTCGCGCGCGCGCTCGCGGGCTTCGGCGGCATCGACCGGCGGTTGCAGGTGCTCGGCACCGTGACGACGGCCGCGGGCCGCGTGACGTTCGTCGACGACTACGGCCATCACCCGACGGAGATCGCGGCCAGCATCCAGGCGGTGCGCGACGCGTGGCCCGAGCGGCGGCTCGTCGTCGCGTTCCAGCCGCACCGCTACACGCGGACGCGGGCGCTCCTCGACGACTTCGCGCAGGTGCTCGCGGACGTCGACGCGCTCGTGCTGAGCGATGTCTATTCGGCGGGCGAGCCCGCGCTCCCCGACGCCGACGGGCGCGCGCTCGCGCGCGCCGTCCGCGCGCGCGGCGCGGTCGAGCCCGTGTTCATCGAGGATCTCGACGAGCTGCCGACCGTGCTCGCGCGGATCCTGCGCGCCGACGACGTCGTGCTCACGCTCGGGGCCGGCTCGATCGGCGCGGCGGCGGCGGCGCTGCCTCAGTCGCTCGCCGTGCGGAACCCTGTAGGAGTGAAGAAATGAGCGCGGCAGCGGACGAAATGAAGGAGGTGACTCGCATGCTTCGCGAGGAACCGATGGCGCGGCACACGTCCTGGCGGGTCGGCGGCCCGGCGGATCTGTTCTGCGCGCCGCGCACGGTCGATGCGCTCGCGGCGCTGCTTCGCGGCCTGCCGAAGAAGACTCCGGTCTACTTCCTCGGCTTGGGCTCCAATCTGCTCGTTCGCGACGGCGGCATACGCGGGCTCGTCGTCGCGACGAACGCGCTCGAGCGCGAGCTGCGGCTCGTCGACGGCACGCTGGTCCGCGCGAGCGCGGGGCTGCCGTGCGCGCTCCTCGCACGCCAGTGCGTGCGCTGGAAGGTCGGACCGGCGGCGTTCTTCGCGGGTATCCCGGGCAGCGTCGGCGGCGCGCTCGCGATGAACGCGGGCGCGTTCGGCGGCGAGACGTGGGCCGCTGTCGAGCGCGTGGAGACGATCGATCGGCGCGGCGAGCGCCGCTGGCGCGCGCGCGACGAGTACACGGTCGGCTACCGCTCGGTGCAGGGCCCGGCGGACGAGTGGTTCCTCGGCGCGGAGTTCCGCTTCGAGTCGGATCCCGCCGCCGACGAGATGGAGATCCGGCGGCTGCTCGCGCAGCGCGCCGCGTCGCAGCCGCTCCGCGTGCCGAGCTGCGGGTCCGTGTTCCGCAACCCGCCCGGCGATCACGCCGGGCGGCTGATCGAGGCCGCGGGCATGAAGGGCGCGACGCACGGCGGCGCGATGGTCTCGCCGAAGCACGCGAACTTCATCGTGAACACCGGCGGCGCGACCGCGGCCGACATCGAGGCGTTGATCTTGAAGGTGCAGGAAGAGGTCGAGCGGCAGTTCGGCGTGCGCCTCGAGCCCGAGGTGCGCATCGTCGGCGAGCCGAAGGCCGGGGACGTGCGATGAGGTGGAGCCGCGCGAATCGCCGCAAGGCCGCGCGCGCCCGCCGCGCGCTGCCGAAGCTGCCGAAGATCCGGATCCGCTGGCGCGCGGTGCTCGTGCCGCCGCTCGTCGTCGCTGCCCTGGGCGCCGGCGCCGTCGGCGCGAAGACGCTGCTCGACCGCCCCGTGCGGACGCTGACGCTCGAAGGCGCGTTTCAACGCGTGACGCCGCTTGCGATCGAGGCGGCCGTCGCACCCGAGCTCGGGCGCGGTTTCCTGTCGCTCGATCTCGAGGCGGTGCGGGCGCGCGTCGAAGCGCTCGACTGGGTCGATCGGGTCGAGGTCGCGCGCGCGTGGCCGGGCAGGCTCGTCGTCCGGGTGACGGAGCACCAGGCGGCGGCGCGCTGGGGCGAGACGGGGCTCTTGAACGTGCGCGGCGAGCTCTTCACCGAGAGCGCGCAGCACGCGGCCCTGCCCGAGCTGCCGCAGCTCGCCGGTCCGCCCGGGACCGAGCACGAGGTCGCGTCGCTCTACCTCGCCGTGCGCGGGCGCCTCGCCGCGTCGCACCTGACGCTCGAGCGCCTGACGCTCGACGAGCGCGGAGCGTGGGAGCTCGTGCTCGGCGGCGGTCAGCACGTCCGGCTCGGGCGGCGGGACGTCGACGAGCGGCTCGACCGCTTCTTCGCGGTCGTGACGTCCGCGCTCGCCGAGGATTTCGCGCGCGTGCGCTACGTGGATCTGCGCTACACGAACGGCTTCGCGGTCGGCTGGGCCGAGCCCGACGCGGAAGGCGCAGTCGACGCAGTCGGCGCCTCGACGGTAGGAGCGGCTGTCCAGCCGCGGTCGTCACGCGTCGACGTCGCGACGGTCGCGGCTGGACAGCCGCTCCTACGACAGCCGCTTCAAGGCCAGCGGGTGTCGCAGGGTGCTACACGGGAGGACGAGGAACGCCATGATGGGTAGGCGGGACGACCGCAAGCTTCTGGTCGGTCTCGACATCGGCACGTCGAAGGTCGTCGCGATCGTCGGCGCGCTGTCGCCGGAGAATCGGCTCGAGGTGATCGGCATCGGCTCGCATCCGTCGCGAGGCCTGAAGCGCGGCGTCGTCGTCAACATCGAATCGACGGTGCAGTCGATCCAGCGCGCCGTCGAGGAGGCCGAGCTGATGGCGGGTTGCGAGATCAACTCCGTCTACACCGGCATCGCCGGCAGCCACGTCCGCTCGTTGAACTCCCACGGCATCGTCGCGATCCGCGACAAAGAGGTGAGCGCGAGCGACGTCGAGCGCGTGATCGACGCGGCGCGCGCGGTCGCGATCCCGGCGGATCA
>CAYWGQ010000269.1:1419-3044 GCA_964457725.1 uncultured Gammaproteobacteria bacterium | reverse complement strand
CGGATGTCCTGCGGCCCGAGCTGGCTTTGCAGGTCGATCGGCGGCGTCGGCGGCAACGGCAACGGAATGCCGAACGTCTCGTGAGTCGCGCCTGGCAGGATGCCGGTGCCGCCGCCGCCGAGGCTGCCCGGCCCGTTCACGCACTCGTAGTCGAGGATGTCGAAGTAGCCGTCGCGCCGCTTCGACGACGCGGAGAACCGCGCGAACAGCTTGTCCTCGACGATCGCGATGTCGTAGGAGCCGCGCACGTCGAGGCGGTCGAAGTCGCCGACCGTGACCTCCGCGAAGCCGGTGCCGTCGCCTTGCGGCCGGCGGGACACGAGCCGGATCGTCCCGCCGATCGCGTTCTTGCCGAACAGCGTCCCCTGCGGGCCGCGCAGGATCTCGACGCGCTCGAGATCGAGGAGATCGAGAATCGCGCCCTGCGGGCGGCCGTGATAGACGTCGTCGATGTAAATCGGCACGCCGGGCTCGAACGACAGCGAGTTGTCGCCGAGACCGACGCCGCGGATGAACGCGGCCGCCGTCGATCCCCAGCCGGCGCCGAGCGGCTGGATGATCGTGTTCGGCGAGAACGTGTCGAGCTCCGTCACGTCCGTCAGGTTGCGCGCCTCCATGTTCTCGCCGGAGAACGCGGTGATCGCGAGCGGCGTCTCCTGGAGGTTCTCCTCCCGGAACCGGGCGGTCACGACGATCTCCTCCAGCCCGCCGCGGGGCTGCGCGGCGGCCGGCGGCGCCGCGGCCGAAAGCGCGGCGGCAACGACGCCGACACCCGCGCACCAAAGCGACGGTGCACGCTGCTTGGAATCAGCTGACATGACGCTCCCCCTTTGGCCGCGCGTCCCGCGGCGGCCGAATCGACCCCGTGATGCGTTGCGCACGAGCAACGCCTTTTCTTAGAACAGCAAACGAAGTCTATACCTTCGCATGCCGTTGCGGAACGATCGCAACTTTGGGTAGTTTTTTCGCAACACCGACCCTCGTCACTCTCCGCGGCAACGCGTCGATAACGCGATTTGGCATGATGGGCCCGATGACGCCCGCGAAGGCCTACGGCCTCCTCCGCTCGCTCGCGATGTACTACGGCGTGCCGGGACGCGGCCGCCGTCTCGAGCGCTTCTACTCCGAGCTGCTGCCGCCGAACGCGCTGTGCTTCGACGTCGGCGCGCACGTCGGCAACCGCGTGCGTGCCTGGCGGCGCCTCGGCGCGCGCGTCGTCGCGCTCGAGCCGCAGGCGGATTTCGCGCGGCTCCTCGTCCGCTTCTTCGGCGCCGACCCTGCCGTGACGGTCGTCGAGGCGGCCGTCGGCCGCGAGCCCGGCCGCGCGCCGCTGCACGTCAGCGCGCGGACGCCCACCGTCTCGACGTTGTCCGCGGACTGGATCGCGACCGTGCGGCACGATCCGTCGTTCAGCCGCGTGCGCTGGTCGTCCGGAGAGACGGTCGAGGTGACGACGCTCGATCGGCTGATCGAGCGCTTCGGCCGTCCCGACTTCGTCAAGATCGACGTCGAAGGTTACGAGGCCGAGGTGCTGGCCGGCCTGTCGACGCCGGTGCCCGCGCTGTCGTTCGAGTATGTCGCGGCCGCGCGGGGGATCGCGCTCGAGTGCGTCGAGCGCCTCGGCG
>CAYWGQ010000269.1:0-1319 GCA_964457725.1 uncultured Gammaproteobacteria bacterium | reverse complement strand
TCGAGCGGCCCGAGCGCCTCGTCACGCGGCGTCACCCCCGCGACGAATCCGGCCGCGAGCAGCGTGTCGACGATCGCGTCGTTCCGCGTGATCACGTGGACCGGCACGTCCCAGCGCGCGCCCTGCCCGGCGACGGCCGCCTGCGGCTGGTGATCGCCGAGCACGACGAGCACGGAGTCCGAGCCCGGGTGCTCGCGCAGGTAGCCTGCGAGGAACGTCAGCGTGTACGCGACCGAGTCGGCGTACACCGGCTGCAGGTTCGTCCACTCCGGCCCTTTCCGCAGCGCGGCGGCGACGTCGTCGGCGTCGAACGGCTCGTCGTCGAACAGCCGGCTCCAATCCGGCTGATACGGCGGCGTCGGCGCGAACGGCGTGTGCGTGTTCACGGTCGGGAAGAACAAGAGCAGCGGCGCGCGCGGCTCGGGCGCGATCTCGAGCGCGTGCAGCTTCGCGAGCGAGTACTGGTCCGGCACGCGCCACCAGCCGAACTCGGGCCCGCGATAATCGAGCGAGCGCTCGTCGTAGATCCGGTCGAACCCGTAGAACGCGCCCTCGGGCCACGCGCTCTTCAGGCCCGGCATCAGCGCGACCGCGCGATAGCCTTCGGCCTTGAAGCGCTTCGCGAGCGTCGGCCGCGACTGCGTCAGCATCAGCGCGTAGTCGCCGGGCTCGGCGATCGTGACGCCGGAGAAGAGCGTGATGTGGGCGAGCCAAGACGAGCCGCCGAACGTCGGCGACTCGTAGAACGCCGATACGATCTGCCGCCCGGTCGCCGCGACGGCGGTGCCGAGCCGATCGCGGCCGAGCTGCGCGACCGGCGCGATCGCCGGCGAGTCGTACACCGACGCGCCGTAGGACTCGATGAACACGACGAGCACGTCGGCGCCGCCGAGCCGCGCGAGATCTGCGTTCTCGAACCGGCTCGCGGCCGGCTCGACGGGCGGCAGCGTGCCGCCGCTCCGCTCCTCGACCAGCGCGTGCACGACGAAGCGCGCCTGCTGCAGATAGGTCGCCGCGACCGGCAGCGAGAACCAGTACCGGGTCGGCGTCGTGACACCCGCGACGCCGAGCGCGTACAGGCCGACGAGGACCGCTGCGCCGGCGCCGAGCGCGCGGCGCGGCCCCGGCGAGCGCATGCTCGCGAGCACGCGCGCGGTGCTCGCGCGGAGCGCCCAGAAGAGCGCGGCGAGCCCGCCGACGAGCGCGAGCGCGCCGGCCGCGACGACGAGCGGCGGGGCCGCGTGCGCGAGCATCGCGATCACTTTCGGCACGTGCTGGCCGTCCCAGTAGAGGTTCACCGGCCGGCCGTAGAGCGCGGG
>CAYWGQ010000268.1:1297-3064 GCA_964457725.1 uncultured Gammaproteobacteria bacterium | reverse complement strand
TCTGGAGAACTCCCATGAAGGTTCGAGCATCGGTACGCAAGATTTGCCGCAACTGCAAGATCGTCAAGCGCAAGGGCGTCGTGCGCGTCATCTGCACGTCCGACGCGCGGCACAAGCAGCGGCAAGGCTAGGGCGAGCAACGGCCCGACGAAGGAAACCAGGACGATGGCACGTATTGCCGGGATCAACATCCCTCTGAACAAGCACGTCTCGATCGCGCTGACGCACATCTACGGGATCGGGCGAAGCCGCGCGCTGTTCGCCTGCAAGGCGGCCGGCATCGATCCGTCGACGCCGGTGCGGGATCTCACGGAGCCGGAGGTCGCCCGGCTGCGCGACGCGGTCGCGAAGTTCCCGGTCGAGGGCGATCTCCGCCGCGAGGTCGCGATGAACATCAAGCGGCTGATGGATCTCGGCTGCTACCGGGGCATCCGCCATCGCCGCGGGTTGCCGACGCGCGGCCAGCGAACGCGCACGAACGCGCGCACCCGTAAGGGCCCGCGCCGTCCGATCAGGAAGTAACGAGGAGTCCGTATGGCCGAACAGCCGGGCAAGGGCCGCAAGAAGGTCAAGCGCCAGATTCTCGACGCGGTGGCGCACGTCCACGCGTCGTTCAACAACACGATCATCACGATCACCGACCGGCAGGGCAACTCGCTCGCGTGGGCGACGGCCGGCGGCTGCGGCTTCAAGGGCTCGCGCAAGAGCACGCCGTTCGCCGCCCAGGTCGCGGCCGAGCGCGCGGGCACTGCCGCGAAGGACTACGGCGTGAAGAACCTCGAGGTGCGAGTCAAAGGCCCCGGACCCGGCCGGGAGTCGGCCGTGCGTGCGCTGAACGCCGTCGGTTTCCGGATCACCCAGATCGAGGACGTCACCCCGATCCCTCATAACGGCTGCCGGCCCCCGAAGCGGCGACGAGTCTAGCGGAAGCAACTATGGCGAGATACAGAGGTCCAACGTGCAAGCTTGCCCGTCGCGAGGGCACCGACCTGTTCCTGAAGAGCGGGATCAAGCCGCTCGAGGCGAAGTGCAAGCTCGAAATTCCCCCGGGCGGCCAGGGTCAGCGTCGGGCTCGGCTTTCCGACTACGGCTTGCAGCTCCGCGAGAAGCAGAAGCTTCGCCGGATGTACGGCGTGCTCGAGCGGCAGTTCCGCAACTACTACAAGAAGGCGTCGCGAGTAAAAGGCTCGACCGGCGAGAACTTGCTGAAGATGCTGGAATCGCGGCTCGACAACGTCGTCTACCGGATGGGCTTCGCGTCGACGCGTGCCGAGGCGCGGCAGCTCGTCAGCCATAGCGGCATTGCCGTCAACGACAAGGTCGTCAATATCCCGTCGTACCAGCTGAAGGCAGGCGACCGGGTGTCCGTGCGCGAGCGCGCGAAGTCGCAGACTCGCATCCAGTCGGCTTTGAACATCGCGGGGCAGGTAGGCTTCCCCGAGTGGGTCGAGGTCGACGAGAAGAAGATGGAAGGGGTGCTGAAGGCCATCCCCGAGCGTGACGAGATCTTGCCGGACATCAACGAGAACCTGGTCGTCGAGCTGTACTCCAAGTAACGCGAGGGACCTTATCCATGCAGGAATCAGCAACGGAATTCTTGAAGCCGCGCGCCGTCAAGGTGCAGCCGCTCGACTCGACCCGCGCACGCGTGACGGTCGAGCCGTTCGAGCGCGGCTTCGGGCACACGCTCGGCAACGCGCTGAGGCGCGTGCTCCTCTCGTCGATGCCGGGTGCGGCGATCGTCGAGGCGGAGATCGAGGGCGTGCT
>CAYWGQ010000268.1:0-1287 GCA_964457725.1 uncultured Gammaproteobacteria bacterium | reverse complement strand
GACGTCGTCGACATCCTGCTGAACCTGAAGTCGGTCGCGATCAAGATGCACAGCCGCGACGAAGCGGAGCTCACGCTCGCGAAGAAGGGTCCCGGCCCCGTGCTCGCCGGCGACATCGCGACGGATCACGACGTCGAGATCGTGAATCCGGATCTCGTGATCGCGAATCTGACTCAGGCCGGCGAGCTGCGCGCGTTCCTGAAGGTCATGCGCGGCCGAGGGTACCGGCCGGCAGCCGCCCGCGCGACGTTCGACGAGCAGACCCGCCCGATCGGGCGCCTGCAGCTCGACGCGTCGTTCAGCCCGGTGCGCCGCGTGACGTACACGGTCGAGCGCGCGCGCGTCGAGCAGCGCACGGACTTGGACAAGCTGATCATCGACATCGAGACGAACGGCACGATCGACGCGGAGGAGGCCATTCGCCGCGCGGGGCTGATCCTGAAGGATCAGCTGGACGTGTTCGTCGACCTCCAAGGCGAGGACGAGGTCGGCTACGGCCGCGCCGAGGCGAAGATCGATCCGATCCTGCTGCGCCCGGTGGACGAGCTCGAGCTGACGGTGCGCTCGGCCAATTGCTTGAAGGCCGAGAACATCAACTACATCGGCGACCTGGTGCAGCGCACCGAGGTGGAGCTGCTCCGCACGCCGAACCTCGGCAAGAAGTCGCTGACCGAGATCAAGGAAGTGCTGGAGACGCACGGCCTCGCGCTCGGTATGCGGCTCGAGAACTGGCCGCCGCCGGGGCTTCGCAGCGACGACGAGCCGTCGTCGTCGGTGAACTTCTGACGGGACTGAAGAATGCGTCATCGAAAATCCGGCCGCAGGCTCGGCCGCAACTCCGCGCACCGCCGCGCGATGTATCGGAATCTCGCGGCGTCGCTGCTGAAGCACGAGACGGTACGCACGACGCTGCCGAAGGCGAAGGAGCTGCGGCGCGTCGTCGAGCCGCTGATCACGCTCGCGAAGGAGGACGGGGCGAGCCGCCGCCGTCTCGCGTTCGATCGGCTGCGTGACGAGGCCGCGGTCGGGCGGCTGTTCACCGAGCTCGGACCGCGGTTCCGGGAGCGCCCGGGCGGGTATCTCCGCATCCTGAAGATGGGCTACCGGCGCGGCGACGCGGCGCCGATGGCGCTCGTCCAGCTCCTCGACCAGCCCGCCCCGCCCGCCGAATCCTAACCGCGCGCCGCCGCACCGCGCCGCGCCGTCGTCGACGTAGGAGCGGCTGTCCAGCCGCGATCTTCGGCGCCCAGCCGCGACTCTTCGGTGCCCAGCCGCGACTCTTCGGTG
>CAYWGQ010000267.1:0-3172 GCA_964457725.1 uncultured Gammaproteobacteria bacterium | reverse complement strand
ACCGGGCGACGCCGTCCTGCACCGCCGCGCAATCGATCTTGGCGACGAGCCGGCTCGTCCGCGCGAGCGAATCGGCATCGAGGCCCGTGCGCTCGCCGACGGTCATGAGCTCCGCGGGGGTGCGCCGCGAGTGCCGTCCGCGGCCGCCGCAGACGTAGATCCCGAGCTCGCCCTCGAGCGGCGCGAGCCCGCGCTTCAGCGCGCCGACGACGCTCGTCGTGATGCCGGACGAGTGCCAGTCCATGCCCATCACCGCGCCGAAGGACTGGAACCAAAACGGGTGCGCGAGCCTGCGGAGCAGCTCGTCGCGGCCGTAGTGGTGCACGATCGCCTCGGCGATCACGCGGCCGAGCGCCGCCATCCGCGCGGCGAGCCACGGCGGCACTCGGCCGCCGTGCAAAGGGAGATCGGCGCTGCCGGTACGTTTCGCCATCGCGAGAGTATGGCCGATCGTCGCCCTCAGCGGGCGCCGCGAAGCCGAAGCTGCATCACCCGCCGGCGTATGCCCTCGCGCCCGGTCTCGACGAAGCCGGCCTGCTCGAACATCGATACGAAGCCCATGTGCCGATAGGTCGGCGAATCCGGATCGACCGGGTAGCCCTCGACGACCTTCGCGCCGTTGCGCTTCGCGTGCTTCACCGCGGCCGCGAGCATCGCTTCTGCGATGCCCGTCCCGCGGTGCGCGCGTAACACGAAGAAGCACGTGACCGACCAGACGCGGTCGTCGGCCGGCTGGCTTTTCGTCAGACCGCGGAAGGTGCTCTTCGGCGCGATCGAGCACCAGGCGACGGGCTCCGAGCCCTTGTAGCCGAGAATGCCGACCGGTGTGCCTGCCCGCACACGCTTCTCGATCTGACGCTTCCGGTCGGCGCCCTTCGCGTTCTTCTGCTCGGCGGCCGTCGCGCGCCACGCCATGCACCAGCAGTATTTCGGCGCGCCGCGCGATTCGAACAGCCTCTCGAAGTCCGTCCACGTCGCCGCGGTGACTTCCCTGATCTCGAGGCGCTCGGCAGACATGGCACAAAGCTTGCGCGACTCCTGTGATCGTCATTTTGCCGCGGACGCCTCTGGCCGATCGAGTCGGAGAATCCGGGGAACATCCGCGCGCCCGCGCCGTCCATTCGAATCAGAGGAGGAACCGACGATGCCCGCGCACTTGGCACCGACCGCTGCCGACGAGGCGGCCGTTCGCGCGATTCCGCTCCGGATGGCCGACGCCTGGAATCGCGGCGACGCCGACGCATTCGCGGCGCCGTTCACCGAAAACGCCGATTTCGTCGCGTTCGAAGGCACGCACCTCGAGGGCCGCGCGGCGATCGCCGCATTTCACACGCGGATCTTCGCGGAGGAGGTGCGCGGCACGCGCCTCGAGGCGGAGGCGAAGTTCGTGCGCTTCCTCGGCCCCGAGATGGCGGTGCTGCATGCGACCGCGCGCGTCGCGCTCGCCGGCCAGGACCGGCCTTCTCCGTCGCGCGATTCGATGCAGCTGTTCGTCGCGCGCAAGCTCGGCACGGAGTGGCGGGTCGAGGCCGTGATGAACGCCCGGCGACTCTCGCTCGACCGGCAGCTCTTTCTCGACGCGCTCGATGCGTTGCCGCCGGCCGGGCGGAAGCAGGTCGAGGACCTCGTCGCGGCCCTCACTCGGCCGGCAGCGTCGCCGGCGCGCCCTCGTCCTTGACGAGGATCGCAAGGATTTTCGCCGGCTGCGTGTCGCTCGCGTTCCGGGAAACGGCGTGGACGTCGGTCGGCGTCTCGTAGAACGTTTGGCCCGCCGTCAACGTCACCGGCTCGCCGCCCGCAACCTGCATCACGACGCTGCCTTCGAGCACGTAGACGAGCACGTCCGCGTTGTGGCGGTGCGCCGGCGAAGCGCCGCCCGGTCCGTACTCGACCACGGTCATCGAGATCTCCTTGCCGGGAATACCCGTCAGCGGCCTCGTCAGCACGGGTGTCGCGGTCGCATCCGCCGGCGCCGGTCCCGCGGCGGCCGGCTGCGCCTGTGCGGACGCGCCGGCCGCGACGAGCGTTGCGGCGAGCATCGCGAGAGCGAGCATGGAGCGATCAGCTTGCGTACGAGTCATCGTCGATCTCCTCATGAAGCGACCGCGCCCGCGATCCGCTCGCGGTCGCTCGGCCGGTAGTCGCCGGCTGGCCGCCGAAACGCGATCGAGAGCCTGTTCCAGCCGTTGATCTGCACGATTGCGAGCGTCAACGCGACGAGCTCGTCCTCGTCGAACTCGGCGCGGGCGGCCTCGTAGACGTCGTCGGGCACGTCCTGATGCTCGAGCCGCGTGACCGCTTCCGTCCACGCGAGCGCGGCCCGCTCCCGCTCGGTGTAGACGTTCGCCTCGCGCCACGCGGTAAGCAGATAGATCCGCTGCTCGGTCTCGCCGTTCGCCCGCGCGTCCTTGGTGTGCATGTCGAGGCAGTAGCCGCAGCCGTTGATCTGCGACGCGCGGATCTTCACGAGCTCGAGCAGCGCGGGCTCGAGACCCGAGCGATTCACGGCGGCGCCGAGGCCGAGCATCGCCTGGAAGGCATCGCGGTGCCTTACGGGATCGAAGGTCAGTCGGGCGTGCATCTCGCTTCTCCTTGCGTTGATGAGCTTTCCACCCCCGAAGACGCGCGAGCGCCGCTCTTTGTGACAGAGCGTGCCGTCAGGCCGGCGAGACGAGCGTCGAGAGGTCGGCGAACGACCCGAGCTTGTCCGGGTTGGCGATCGTGTAGTGCCGATGAATGCGCCCGCCGTCGGTCTCGATCGCGGCGACCGAATGCAGGCGCCCGTCGAAATACTGGGCGAGGGCGGGCTGACCGTTCACGCGAACGATCCTTCTCTCGACGCGATCGCGGGTTCGCTTCGCGACCGCGTACCAGAGCCATGCGATACGCTCGGCGCCGTAGAGCGGCCGCCTCGCGGCGATCGCCTTGCCGCCGCCGTCCGAGATCAAGGCCACGTCCGGCGCGAAGAGCGCCTTGAGCGCCTCTCTGTCCCCGCCGTTCGCGGCCTCGATGAACTTGCGGAGCATCTCTACCCGGGTCTTGTCGTCGACGACGAAGCGCCGGCGCTTCGCGGTGACCCGCTCGCGTGCTCGATGCACCATCTGCCGGCAGGCCGCTTCCGACTTCCCGAGCATCGCGGCGACGTCCGCATAGTCCTCGTCGAGGATGTCGT
>CAYWGQ010000266.1:1446-3173 GCA_964457725.1 uncultured Gammaproteobacteria bacterium | reverse complement strand
GCCCCGCATAGTCGAGAATCCACGCGAGCATGCTGGTCGCCGTGGTCTTGCCGTGCGTGCCTGCGACGGCGAACACCCATTTGTCGGTCAGCACGTTGTCGGCCAGCCACTCGGGGCCGGAGTAGTAAGGAATGTTCGAATCGAGCAGCGCCTCGATCACCGGGTCGCCGCGCGACAGCACGTTGCCGACGACGACGCAATCGAGGTCGTCGGTCAGCTGCCGCTCGTCGTAGCCTTCGTGCAGCCGGATCCCGAGCTTGCGCAGCTGCGTGCTCATCGGCGGATACACGTTCCTGTCGGAGCCGGAAACTTGATGACCGGCCGCCTTCGCGAGCGCGGCGATGCCGCCCATGAACGTGCCGCAAATGCCGAGAATGTGTACGCGCATCAGTGATTCGCCGGCGGGCCGGCGGACAGGAAGCCGATCGGAAGCAGAATGTACCCTATCCCGGAGACCAACCCTACCGCGCGCGTAACGCCGGTCTCGCGGCACCGGATCCGATGCGGCGAGTTCGCCACGGCGCAAGCGAGACCGCGATAATAGCGGATGGCTGGAAGCGACCCCGAGAACGTGACTGCGGCGGCAACGGCAGAGCTCGTCGACGAGCAGCGGAAGCTCGAGGAGATCAGCGCGGCGCTCGCGGGCGCTCGGCTCGTCGCCGTGGACACCGAGTTCGTACGGGAGCGGACCTACTATCCGCGCCTGTGCCTGATCCAGGTCGCGACGGAGACCACCGCGGCCTGCATCGATTATCTGGCCGACCTCGACCTCGAGCCGCTGTACGAGGCGCTCCTCGCGCCGGAGCGGACCTGGCTCGTGCACAGCGCGCGGCAGGATCTCGAGGTGATCGCACAGGCGACCGGCCGGTTGCCTTCGCGCCTGATCGACACGCAGATCGCTGCCGGGCTCGCCGGTTACGCGCCGCAGGTCGGGCTCGAGGTGCTGCTCGAGCAGGAGCTCGGCCGAACCTTGGGCGCGAGCTACGCGCGCACCGACTGGAGCCGCAGGCCGCTGCCGCCGGAGGCTCTCGCCTATGCCCGCGACGACGTCGCGTTCCTGCTCGCGGCGTGGCGCCGGCTCGAGAGCAAGCTGGCCGCCCTCGGCCGGCTCGAATGGGTCGAGCAGGACAGCGCGCGGCTACTCGCCGAGCCGATCGTCCCGGACGCGGCGGCGCTTTGGCAGCGGCTGAAGGGCGTGCAGGGCCTGCCGCGACCGGGGCAGCGCGCTGCGCTCGCGCTCCTCGAATGGCGCGAAGGCGTCGCGCAGCGGGCAGACCGGCCGCGCCGGTGGATTCTCGCGGACGACGTGCTGCTCGCGATCGCGGCCGCGCTGCCGACCAGCCTCGCCGAGCTGAAGGCGGTGCCCGGGCTGCCGCCGAAGGTCGCGGCGCGGCATGGGCAGGAAATTCTGGCGGCCGTCGCGAGCCGCGATGCGGCGGAGCTTCGCGCGCGGCTCCCGGCCGAGCCGAACGGGCCGAAGCCGGACAAGGAACGGTTCAAGCGCGTTCAGGAAGCCGTGCGGGCGCGGGCCGCGGCGCTCGGCATCGTGCCCGAGCTGGTCGCGACGCGCCGCGACATGCTCGCGATCGCGGCCGGCGCGAAGCCCGCCGAGGTGTTCCGCGGCTGGCGCCTCGCGGAGCTCGCGGATCTCGCCCCTTAGCCAGGAGCGCCGCAACCCGACGCCGCCCCCGTAGGAGCGGCTGTCCAGCCGCGACCCGACGCCGCTC
>CAYWGQ010000266.1:0-1346 GCA_964457725.1 uncultured Gammaproteobacteria bacterium | reverse complement strand
CAACCCGACGCCGCCCCCGTAGGAGCGGCTGTCCAGCCGCGACCCGACGCCGCTCGCGTAGGAGCGGCTGTCCAGCCGCGACCCGACGCCGCTCCCGTAGGAGCGGCTGTCCAGCCGCGACCCGACGCCGCGAAGAGTCGCGGCTGGACAGCCGCTCCTACAGAGCCGCGGCTACACGGCTGCGGCTACAGGGACAGGGCGGCGCGGAGGCGGGCGTAAACCTCGTCGACCTCGCCGGTCGCATCCACGGTGCGCAGCAGCCCCCGCTGCCGGTAGTAGTCGATCAGCGGCTCCGTCTGCCGCCGGTAGACCTCGAGCCGGTTCGCGATCGTCTCCTCGTTGTCGTCCGCGCGCCGCTCGAGCTGGCCGCCGGCCGCGATGCACGCGTCGAGCTTCTCCTTCGGTGAGAAGTAGATGTTCAGCACCTCGCCGGTCGCCGAGCAAGTGCGCCGCCCGGTCAAGCGCTTGAACAGCACGTCGAAGTCGACGTCCATCAGCACGGCCGCGTCGAGCGCGAGACCGAGCTCGCCGAGCACGCGCTCGAGATCCTCTGCTTGCTTCAGATTGCGGGGATAGCCGTCGAGCGCGAAGCCGCGCGCCGCGTCCGGCTGCGCGATGCGCTCCTTGATCATGCCGAGCACGACGTCGTCGGGCACGAGCTCGCCGGCATCCATCAGCGCCTTCGCCTTGCGGCCGAGCTCGGTGCCCTCCGCGACCGCACGGCGCAGCAGATCGCCGGTGGAAATCTGCACGAGCCCCGCGTCTGCCTCGAGCCGCTTCGCTTGCGTACCCTTGCCGGAGCCGGGTGCGCCGAGCATCAAGATTCGCACTGCGTTTCTCCCGCCGCCGTGCCTCGAAGTGGGGCGTTAAAGCTAACGACGACCTCGGGCCGCGTCAAATGCACTCGAGCGTGCGCTCGCGTTCGCGCCGCTCCGGGCGCGGCGCGGCGTTTGTTATGCTTGTTACGCGGGGTCGGCAGCGGAGAATCCGAGTGAAGCGCAACGCTTTCTATGCTCAGTCGGGGGGCGTCACCGCAGTCATCAACGCAACCGCATGCGGGGTCATCGAGACCGCGCGGCGGCACCGCGACCGCATCGGCAAGGTCTTGGCCGGACGAAACGGCATTCTCGGCGCGCTGCACGAGGATCTGATCGACACGAGCGCGGAGCCGAAAAGCGCGATCGCCGCGCTCAAGCACACGCCCGGCGGCGCGTTCGGCTCGGCTCGCTACAAGCTGAAGGGCCTCGAGCAGAACCGCGCCGAGTACGAGCGTCTGATCGAGGTGTTCCGCGCCCACGACATCGGCTACTTCTTCTACAACGGCGGCAACGACTCGATGGACACCG
>CAYWGQ010000265.1:0-3241 GCA_964457725.1 uncultured Gammaproteobacteria bacterium | reverse complement strand
AGCCGTCGTCGAAGGTCCAGGTGGAGGAGCACGTGCCGTTCAAGATTCGCGCGACGGTCATGCCCGCCCCGCTGGTCGAGAAGGCCCGGACCGTTTATCGCTCCGACGCGGACGTCAAGTAAGAGAACCGCAGGTGCGGGGCAGCGGCCCCGCACCGGCCTCTTCGGCGAACGGTGGACTACCCCGTTCGGAATGGGCCCAACGTCCAATTCCGGTGTTCGTGCTCCGGGCATAAGGTGCTCGGGGTGAAGCCTCTCAGCCCATGGAAGGAGCGGCCATGAACATCGTGGATCTCGTCAAGAACCAGCTCGGCGACGAGTTCGCCGGCGCGGCCGCCGGTGCCCTCGGCCTCGGTGCGGAGCGGACCCGATCGACCATCGACGCAGCCGTGCCGGCCGTGCTCGCGGGCATCGTCGGCTCGTCGTCTACCCGGTCCGGCAGGGATGCGCTCGGCGCGGCCCTCGACGATCAGGACCCCGGGCTGCTCGGTCGGCTGTCCACCGCGCTCTCCGGCAGCGGCCAGCAGTCGCTGATCGGCTCCGGTATCGAAGCGATGTCCTCGGTGCTCGGCGGCGGCAAGCTCGCCGGGCTCGCTCGAGGGCTCGGCAGCTATGCCGGCGTCGACGAGGGCTCGGCGAAATCGCTGATCGGGCTCGTCGCACCCGTCGTGCTCGGGGTGCTCGGCCGCGAGCGGCGCTCGCGCAACCTCGACACGGACGGGTTGATATCGACGCTGCAGAGCCAGAAGAGTGCGATCGCGAACGCGATGCCGTCGGGGCTTGCCCGCGCGCTCGGCTCGACGGGGCTGCTCGACGGTTTCGACGACGTCACGCAAACCGCCTCGGCCGCAGCGAGCGGCGCGCGGGTGCAGGCCCAGGGGCAGGCGCGAAGGCCGGCCGCTGCGCGAACGGCGCCGTCGCAGGAGCGCCGCGGCTCGCGCTGGGGATGGATCGCGGCGGCCATCGCCGGACTCGCGATCATCGGCTGGCTGCTGACTCGCGATGCCGATCGCGGCGTCGACGTCGATGCGCCGCAGGCACGGATCGACGATCGCGCTCCGGCCGCGCCGCCGGCGGACGCCGGCCGGGCGGGCGCTGCCAGCATGGTGGTCGGCGGGGTCGACGTCGGCCGGCAGTTCACGACGATCACCGAGCGGCTGTCGGAGACGATGGGCGAGGTCCGCGACGGCGCGAGCGCCGAGGCCGCGCTCCCGCAGCTCTCGGCGCTGAACGATCAGCTCGACGACCTCGCGCCGCTCGCGGAGAGCCTGCCGGCCGACGCGAAGCCCGCGTTCGAGGCGATGGCCCGAGGCCGCGTGGCGGAGCTGCAGGAGGAGGCCGCGCGCATCACGTCGATGCAGGACGTTCCGGAAGGGGTGCGGCAGACGGTCGCGGAGCTGCGCGACAAGCTCGAGGAGTTCGTCGCCTGACGGACGACGCCCCCGCAGCGCCGCGTGACCGCCCCCAGTGGGCCGGCGCGCGGCGCCGGCGGCGCCGCCTAGCGAATCTCGAAGGTCGCGGACCGGCCGAGCGGGGTTCGACAGTCGACGAGCCCGCCGTCATCCGTCACGTACTGGCCGACGGCGGCCGTGACGACATACGTGCCGAGCGGCACGGGAGCGCCGCTCGAGTCTCGTTGATCCCATTCGCTCGCTTCGCTGACGGCCTCGAGCGGCGCGTACGTTCGCGGTTGCAGCATCTGGATGCAGGCGATGTGGTCGGCGCTGCCCCAGAGGCGCCGTCCGGCCGAGTCGGTCACCTCGAAGACGACTGCGGTGCAGGACGAGCTCGCGGTCAGCGTTGCGGGCGCGTTCGCGGTATTCGTGATCGTCAGCTCGAACCTGATCGGCTCGTCCGGATTGAACACGTTCGCGGCCTGGCTCATGCGATCCTTCACGGTCAACGAGGTCGCGAACGTTCCGCACAACGACGCGACCTCGGCGGAGTCTTGCGAGCAAGCGGCGGGCAGGGCGGCCGCGAGCGAGGCGAGGCGCAACCAGCTCATGCGGAAGTCTCTTTTCAAGGCTGCGAAACGCGCTGCCCCGTCGACGGCGCCGGCCGCTGCACTCGATCGACCGGCCCGGAAGGCGCTCGCGACGCCGGCAGCTCGAAGCTGCCTTCGTCGCTGAACCGGCGCGTGCCGAGCAGTCCGCCCTCGAGCTTGCCGCGGACCCGATAGCGAACCTCTTCCGCGTTCCCGGCGTTGGCGAACCCGATCACCTGCCGCGCCATGTTGAACGCGGAGATCGTCACCGGGATCGTGAAAAGGCTTTCGCCGTAGCGCGGCACGGTGCCGACGGCGTCGCTGACGCCGGTCGCGAGCCGACGGCCGTTCAAATCGAGCGTGAGCGCTGCGCCGGTGTACTCGAGCGGACGATCGTTCGGGTTCTGCACCCGGATCGTGACGGCGAGGCGCAGCTCGAGCCCTTCGCCCGGCAACGGCTCTATTCCGGCGACGTCGATGTTCAACGGGTCGCGGTTCGCGACCGTTGCGCAGCCCGCGAGCAACGCCGCGAGCACGCAGAGCACGAGCGAGGGCGCCCGCCTCACACCAGCGCCCGATCCGGAGCGGCTCGGCGGCGCGGTGCGCAATGGCGCCGTCGATACTTTTCGGGTGCGTTGCCGAGAGGGTGCGCCACAGCCATCGTAGATGCCGACTTCCCGCCGATAGGCGTAGTGTAGGCTTACTGCCCGCGCGCCGCTCGGGCGATGCTTCAGCGTTTGCCGGAGCTCGCCGTGAGCGACCCCAGCAAGCCGCGCAGGATCTGTCGGCCGAGCTGCGTGCCGAACGACCGCGCGGCGCTCTTCGCCATCGCCTCGACGATCGTATCGCCGCGGCGGCCGGTCGAGCGCGCGCGCGTGCCCGGAGACCGCGCGCCGCGCCCTTGCTGCCGTGCCTCCGGCAGAGCGTCGGCTCGGCTCCGCTCGGCGTGGGCCTTCAGCAGCTCGTAGGCGGATTCGCGATCGAGCGCCGCCTCGTAATGCCCGGCGACCGGCGAGGCGCCGCGCAGGCTCGCGCGCTCGGCCTCGGTCAACGGGCCGATCCGGCTCGGCGGCGGCAGCACGAACGCCCGCTCCGTGACGCTCGGCCGGCCCTTCTCGTCGAGAAACGAGACGAGCGCCTCGCCGACGCCGAGCTCGGCGATCGCGCGCTCGAGATCGAGACCGGGGTTCTGGCGCATCGTCTGCGCGGCGGCCTTGACCGCTTTTTGATCGCGCGGCGTGAACGCGCGCAGCGCGTG
>CAYWGQ010000264.1:0-3314 GCA_964457725.1 uncultured Gammaproteobacteria bacterium | reverse complement strand
CGGACGGTGGCGAGCGGGAGGCCGCATGGTACACCGCCTCTGCGTGCTAGCAAGCTGACGTCGATCGCCGACGCTAGTTCCCTGCCGAGCGAACGCGGATACGCGGGCATCGGCGCCCCTCGGGCTCTGGGCGGACGGTGGGGAGTGGGCGTGCGGGACGTTGCCGCTGCGATTATTTGAGCGTAGAGTATCGCTCAAATGAGCGCACCGAAACGAAGCTACTCGTCACGCCTCGCGCTGCTGCTCGGCGATCGCCGCGGCGAGACCCGGGACGCGGGCGAATGGCACGAGCGCATCCTCGAGGGCCTGAAGTTCGACGCCGTCGAGAAGGTCAAGGCGCGCGTCGCGCTGACGGACGCGGAGGTCGCGAAGCTGCTCGGTATCGGCCAGGCGACGTTGCGCCGCGCGCGCGCGTCGGGCGGGACGCTCGACCCGGCGACGAGCGACCGGTTGTATCGCCTGACGAAGGCGATCGCGATCGCCGAGGAGGTGCTCGAGGGGCCGGACAACGCGCTCACCTGGCTCAAGCGGCCGCAGCCCGCGCTCGGCGGGCGCGTTCCGCTCGAGCTCCTCGTGACGCAGGCGGGGGCGGACGAGGTCGAGACGCTGCTCCGCCGGATCGACTACGGCGTCTATACGTGACCGAGGTCTATCGGCTCGTCCGGGCCGACCGCGCCGATCACGTGCTCTCCGGCGAAGGTGCGCGCCTCTACGGCGGCCGCTGGAATCCGCCTGGATCGCCGGTCGTTTACGCGTCGGAGTCGCGCGCGCTCGCAGTGCTCGAGACGTTCGTGCATCTGACGCTCGAGGCGCGCTCGATGCGCTTTCTGCTCTTCGCGATCACGCTGCCGAGCCGCGTGCGCCTGACCCGCGTGCCCGCGTCGCGCGCGCCGCGCACGTTCGCGGGCAGCCAGCAGCTCGGCCACGAATGGCTCGACGGCGGCGCGGCGCTCGCGCTCGTCGTGCCTTCGGTGATCGTTCGGCAGGAGCTGAACTACGTGCTGAACGTGAATCACCCGCAGTTCGCGCAGGTTCGGGTCGGCAAGCCCGAGCCGTTCTCGTTCGACGAGCGGCTCTGGCGCGCGCGCTGACGCGCCGTGACGCGGCCGCCATCGCTGGCTACACTGGCCGCAAGAGGCGCCGCACGAGCCGAACGGGGATATGCGAGGTCCACCGACGCGATGCCGCCGCAACACGACGAATGGATTGCCGCGCTCGCGATCCTGCCCGCGCGAGCTTCGTTCGCGGCGCTCCTGCTCGCGGCGGCGCCGCTCGCTGCCGAAGCGCAACCCTCCGCCCGCGACGAGGCATCGCCGATGCTGAGCGCCGAGGAGCGTGCGGCGGGTTGGCGGCTCTTGTTCGACGGCCGCTCGCTCGACGGCTGGCGCAGCCTCGACGATCCCACGCCGCCGCCCGGCTGGAAGGCCGAAGGCGGCGAGCTCGTGCGCGACGGTGACGGCGGCGACCTGCTGACCGCGGAGCAGTTCGGCGACTTCGAGCTCCGCCTCGAATGGCGACTCGCCGAAGGGGGCAACAGCGGCATCCTGTTCCGCGTCACGCCGGACACCGGCGAGACCTGGCAGAGCGGACCGGAGATGCAAGTGCTCGACAACGCCGGTCATCCGGACGGTCGGAACCCGCTCACCTCGGCCGGCGCGAACTACGCGTTGCACGCGCCTTCCCGCGACGCCACGCGCCCGGTCGGCGAGTGGAACGAGGTGCGGCTGCTCGTCCAGGGCGCTCGCATCGCGCATTGGCTGAACGGCGTGAAGGTCGTCGAGTACGAGCTCGGCAGCGCCGATTGGGAGGCGCGCGTCGCCGCGAGCAAGTTCGCTCGGCTGCCGGCCTACGGGCGCGCGCGCCGCGGCCATATCGCGCTTCAGGACCACGGCGACTTCGTCGCCTATCGCAACATCAAGATCCGGCCGCTCTGATCGACGTGTTCCGCACGCAATGAACGAAAGCTACGACGCCATCGTCGTCGGCTCCGGAATAGCCGGCGGCTGGGCCGCGAAGGAGCTCACGGAGCAGGGGCTGACCGTCCTGCTCCTCGAGCGCGGCAAAAACGTCGAGCACGTGCGGGACTACGCGAACGCGTTCAAGGCGCCGTGGGAGTACCGGCACCGCGGCGGCCGCACGTACGCGATGGAAGAAGCGTATCCGGTGCTCCGCCGCGATTACCCGCTGAACGAGAAGAACCTCGACTGGTGGGTCGACGAGCGGGAGTCGCCGTACACCGAGATCAAGCGCTTCGACTGGTATCGCGGCTATCAGGTCGGCGGCCGCTCGCTGATGTGGGGCCGGCAGAGCTATCGGCTGTCCGACTTCGATTTCGAGGCGAACGCGCGCGACGGCGTCGCCGTCGATTGGCCGATCCGCTATGCGGACCTCGCGCCGTGGTACGACTACGTCGAGCGGCACGCCGGCATCGCGGGCTCCCGCGAGGGGCTTCCGCAGTTGCCGGACGGCGAGTTCCAGCCGGCGATGCCGTTGAACTGCGGCGAGGCGCTGATCGCCGAACGGCTCGCGCGGCATTTCGACGGCCGGCGGCGGATCATTCCGGGGCGTGTCGCGAACCTGACGCAGCCGCTGACCGGCCGCTCGCCTTGCCAGTACCGCAACGCGTGCTGGCTCGGTTGCCCGTACGGCGCCTACTTCAGCACGCAGTCCTCGACGTTGCCGGCCGCGATCGCGACCGGGCGGCTCACGCTGCTGCCGTTCTCGATCGTGACCGAGGTGCTGTACGACCGCGACCGCCGCCGCGCGACCGGCGTGCGCGTGCTCGACGCGGTCAGCGAGCGGACGACCGACTACCGCGCGCGCGTAATCTTTCTCTGCGCGTCGACGCTGAACACGACTTGGATCCTGATGCGCTCCGCAACCGACGTCTGGCCCGACGGCTTGGGCTCGAGCTCCGGCGTGCTCGGCCGCAACCTGATGGATCACCACTTTCGCTGCGGCGCCGAGGGCGAGATCGAGGGCCTCGGCGACCGCTACTACTACGGCCGCCGGCCGACCGGCTTCTACATCCCCCGCTACCGGAATCTGCTCGGCGACCGCCGCGAGTACCTGCGCGGCTTCGGCTATCAGGGCAGCGCGAGCCGGCAAGGATGGGAGCGCGCGGTCGCGGAGCTCGGTCTCGGCGGCGCTTACAAGGACGAGGCGGCGCGGCCGGGGCCGTGGCGCATCGGCGCGACCGCGTTCGGCGAGATGCTGCCCGATCCCGACAACCGCGTATCGCTCGACGAGTCGCGGACGGACAAGTGGGGCCTGCCGGTGCTCGCGATCGACTGCGCGATCGGCGAGAACGAGCG
>CAYWGQ010000263.1:0-3339 GCA_964457725.1 uncultured Gammaproteobacteria bacterium | reverse complement strand
CTCGAACCGCATGCTCGACACGACGCTCGCGCTCGCGAAGCTGTAGGAGCGGCGCCGTGGCGCTCGCCGTGCTGAAGATGACGGAGCTGCCGCTTCGCGACCGGCGCGTGCTGATCCGCGAGGACCTGAACGCGCCGATCAAGGACGGCAAGGTGACGAGCACCGCGCGCCTCGAGGCGGCGGTCCCGACGCTGAAGCAGGCGCTCGACGCCGGCGCCCGCGTCATGGTGATGTCGCACCTCGGCAGGCCGAAGGAAGGCGAGCGCGATCCGGCGTTCTCGCTCGCTCCGGTCGCGGACGCGCTAGGGGAGCTCCTCGGCCGCAAGGTGCCGCTCGTGACGAGCTGGCTCGACGGCGTGGACGTCGCGCCGGGCGATCTCGTCCTCTGCGAGAACGTGCGCTTCGAGCCCGGCGAGAAGAAGGACGATCCCGCGCTCGGCAAGCGGCTCGCGGCGCTCTGCGACGTGTTCGTGATGGACGCGTTCGGCACCGCGCACCGCGCGCAAGCCAGCACGACGGGTGTGGCCCGGTACGCGCCGATCGCGTGCGCGGGGCCGTTGCTGGTCGCGGAGCTCGAGGCGCTCGCGACCGCGCTCGAAGCGCCGAAGCGGCCGCTCGCCGCGATCGTCGGCGGCGCGAAGGTGTCGGGCAAGCTCGAGGTGCTGCGGGCGCTCGCCGCGAAGACGGACGAGCTGATCTTGGGCGGCGGCATCGCGAACACGCTGCTCCTCGCGGCGGGCCGCGAGGTCGGAAAGTCGCTCGCCGAGCGCGAGATGGTGCCGTTCGCCGAGGAGTTGCTCGCGGGCAAGTTCGGGCGCGCCGCGATCCCGTTGCCGACGGACGTCGTCGTCGCGAAGGGGCTCGAGCCGGACGCGCGCGGCCGCGTCGTGCCGGTCGACGCGGTCGGCGCCGACGACATGATCCTCGACATCGGCCCGCAAACCGCCGCGGCCTATGCGGAGCGGCTCGCCCGCGCAGGCACGATCGTCTGGAACGGTCCGGTCGGCGTGTTCGAGCACCCGGAGTTCGCGGCGGGCACGGAGAAGGTCGCCGCCGCGGTCGCGGCGAGCTCGGCGTTCTCGATCGCGGGCGGGGGCGACACGCTCGCGGCGATCGAGAAGTTCGGCATCGGCGACCGCGTCTCGTACATCTCGACCGGCGGCGGGGCGTTCCTCGAGTTTCTCGAGGGGAAAAAGCTGCCCGCCGTCGCCGTGCTCGAGGAGCGCGCCAAGGCGCGCTGACCGGACGCCGGACGGGGGCTCCGCCGCTTTGCAGCCGACCGAGCTCCTCGAGGCCGCTTTCCGGGCCGCGCTCTCCGCGGCCGATCCTGCCGTCTGCCTGCCGCCCGCGCTCGCGACAGCGGACCGCACGCGCCCGGCGCTCGTGCTCGGCGCCGGCAAAGCCGCCGCGGCGATGGCGGCCGCGTTCCGCGCGCATTGGCAGGGGCCGGTCCGCGGCATGGTCGTGACCCGCTACGGTCACGGGCTCGAGAACGGCGAGGACGCGGGCGGCATCGAGATCGTCGAGGCCGGTCACCCTTCGCCGGACGAATCGAGCCTCGCGGCGGGCGCGAAGCTGCTCGAGCTCGCCGCTTCGGCCGCTGCCGGCGAGACGCTCTGCTGCCTGATCTCGGGCGGCGGCTCCGCCCTCGCGGTACAGCCGCTGCCGAAGCTCGCGCTCGAGCAAAAGCGCGCGGCGGCGAACTACCTGATGCGCCACGGCGCGGACATCCGCGAGATCAATTGCGTCCGCAAGCACCTGTCCGCCCTGAAGGGCGGCAGGCTCGCCGCGGCCGCGCGGCCGGCCCCGGTGCTGACCTTCGCGATCTCGGACGTTCCCGGCGACGACGTCGGCGACGTCGCCTCCGGGCCGACCGTTCCGGACGCGACCACTCAGGCCGACGCGCGCGCGGTGCTCGAGCGCTACGAGTACCCGGCGCTGGCCGAGCTAGCGCCGTGGCTCGAGGATCCCGCGTTCGAGTCGCCGAAGCCGGGCGACGCGGGGTTCGCGGGCGATCGGGTGCACCTGATCGCCTCGGCGCGCACCGCGCTCGAGGCCGCACGCCGCGTGCTCGAGGCGCACGGCTACGAGGTGCTCGATCTCGGCGACGACTTGGCGGCGGAGGCGCGTGCGCTCGGCGCGGAGCACGCGCGGCTCGCGAAGGAGGTGCTCGCGACCGGGCGCAAGACGGCGATCCTGTCGGGCGGCGAGACGCGCGTCGTGATCGGCAAAGGCGCGAGCGGGCGCGGCGGCCGTAACACCGAGTACCTGGCGGCGCTCGCGGTCGAGCTCGACGGCGCCCGCGGCATCCACGCGCTCGCCGCCGATACGGACGGGATCGACGGCCACGGCGATCACGCGGGCGCGATCGCCGTTCCGGAAATTTTGCGACGCGGGGCCGCGCTCGGCCTCGATCTCGGGCGCATGCTGGCACTGCACGACACTTACGAGTACTTTGATGCGTGCGGGCTGCTGCTGAAAACCGGGCCGACGCGTACGAATGTCAACGATTTCCGCTTGATCCTTTGTCAACCGTGAGCCGCTCATCCAGTTCGCGCCGCGAAGCGCCCGTGCTCGTGCCGAAGTCGGGAGGCGAGGCGCGCCGCCGCACGAAGATCGTCGCGACCCTCGGCCCTTCGACCGACGACCCGCGCGTGCTCGAGGAGCTGATTCGCGCCGGCGCGGACGTCTTCCGCATCAACTTCTCGCACGGCTCGTCCGAGCAGCAGGCGGAGCGCGTCGCGAGCGTCCGCGAGACAGCGCGCCGGCTGGATCGCTACGTCGGCATCATGGGGGACCTCCAGGGGCCGAAGATCCGGATCGAATCCTTCGTCGAAGGCTCGGTGATGCTGCGCGAAGGCGCGGCGTTCGTGCTCGACACCGCGATGCCGAAGGACGCCGGCGACGAGCACGGGGTCGGCGTCGCCTACCGCGACCTGGTGAACGACGTCGTTCGCGGCGACGTGCTGCTGCTCGACGACGGCCAGCTCGTGCTCGAGGTCGAGGAGGTCGAGGGGACGCGCGTCCACTGCCGCGTTCGGCAGGGCGGGCGGCTCGCGGACCACAAAGGCCTGAACAAGCAGGGCGGCGGGCTCTCCGCGCCGGCGCTGACCGAGAAGGATCGCCGCGACATCGAGATGGCGGCGCGGCTCGAGCTCGACTTCATCTCCGTCTCCTTCGCCCGCCACGCCGGCGACATCGAGGAGGCACGCTCGTTGCTTCGCGCGGCCGGCGGCGAAGGGCACATCGTCGCGAAGATCGAGCGCGCGGAGGCCGTGCAGAACATCCGCTCGATCATCGACGCGACCGACGTGATCATGGTCGCCCGCGGCGACCTCG
>CAYWGQ010000262.1:0-3394 GCA_964457725.1 uncultured Gammaproteobacteria bacterium | reverse complement strand
GCCATCGCGTGCACCTCGCTGCCGCGCTCGAGGAAGTTCACGCCCTTCTTCTGCGCAACGACGATGTCGCCGTCGAAATACGCCGCACGCTGCTCGAACTCGGTGAAGTCTTCTACGGTGCGAAGTGCGCGCTGCGACCCGAACAGCCGCTGCTGATTCACGCCGCGCAGCGTCGGCGTGTCGATCCGGCGGCGGAACTGCTGCGGGCGGATGTCGCCGACCAGATGCGTCGCCGCGTTCGTGTGACCGTTAGCATGGCAGTCGAAGCACGTCACGCCGCGGCTCGGCGCCTCGCTCCGCCGGTCCGTCGTCATGTTGAACTGCTGCTGCGGAAACTCGCTGACGAGCAGCCGCAACCCCTCGAGCTGCTTCGGATTCAGGATCCCGTTGTAGAGCTCGTAGAAGTTGCTGATCGTGACGAGCTGCCCCTGCGACGTATCGCCGAGATCCGGGCGCGTCGTCAGGAAGATCGGCGGCGGAAACTCGGGCAGGAAGTGCTCCGGGATATCGAAGTCGACGTCGAACCGGCTGACGTCTCGCGCATCCTGGGTCATCACCCGCGCGATGTGCATCTCCGGGAAGACCATGCCGCCCTCCTCGTGGAACGGGTGTGGCAGCGGCTTGAAGCCCTCCGGGAACAGGTTGCGCTCGCGGATCTCGGCCGGCGACATCTCGGCGAGCTGCTGCCACGTCACGCCGCGAGGCAACCGGACACGCACGCCGGCCTGGACGGGCTTGCCGTTCGACATCGTGACTCCTTCGGCGGGCCGGTCGGCGAGATCGTAGCGTTCCTCGAGCAGCGACTGTTGCCGGCTCATGATCTCGCCCTTCTGCGCGCTCATCTCGCGCATGACCTCGTCGAAAGGCCGCTCGGTGGCGACCGGCGCATAGCTGCTTTCGCCGCGCGCGACGATGTTCTCCTGCTGACTGCGGCGGGACTGTTGCGCATCGACGACCGCGGCGCCGAGGGCCAAAACGACGCCCGCGGCGACGCATCGGAGCGCCGCACGTTTCATGTAGGTCATTGCCGTCTCCTCGGGATTTGCGTTCTGGTGCGGAAGCCTTTTCCGCTTGCACGTGGCGTGCCAAAACGCGAGGAGCAGGCGCAGAGCGAGGCGGACGCCGACGAGGCCCGCGGCGCGTTCGCGCCGAGCGCACGCGGCGTCCGGAAAACGCGTCCGTTACGGTCCGCGATTCAGCTCGATGATCCGCGTGACGTCGTGGAGGCTCTCGACCTCGTAGTCCGCCGCGAGGTCACCCGGCGAATGCGTCTCTTTCGCAAGCCGCCCCTCCGGACGGCGAAGCCATGCGGCGATCAGGCCGGCCGACATCGCGCCTTGCACGTCGAACATCGGCGCGGCGCAGTAGAGGACGTCGCGCGCCTCCATGCCGGTCTGCCGCAGCAGCCAGCGGTACGTGCGCGGATTCGGCTTCGCGACGCCCGCCTGCTCGGTCGTGCCGCAGAAATCCGGCTTGAAGAGCTTGAACTTCGCGACGTACATGTCGAGGTACTTCGTCTCGACGTCCGAGTAGATGAACACCTTGCAGCCGAGCTTTTGCTGGTTCGTCAGCGCCTCTTCCGTGTCGGCGAAGAGAGGCACCTTCTCCTGAAGCGCGAGGAACACCTCGATGTCGTCGGGCTTGCCCGCGATGCCGTGAATCTTGTACGCCGTCAGCAGCGCTTCGCGCGCGAGATCGGTCACTTGCGTGTAGCGGTAGAACGCGGCGCGGCGGTGCAGCCCTTCGAAGGTCTTGACCCACGTCTCGACGAACGCCGGCTCGTCGGTATCGGCGGCGCCGTGCCGCGCCAGGAGCTCGCGGGCGGCGCCGCGCCAGCTGCCGGCCCAATCGAAGAGCGTCGTCTTGGAATCGTAGAAGATCGCGCGCGGCCAGCGTCCGGTGATCGCCATGGGAAGGCTCCTCGTCGCTTCGATCTGCTGACGAAAATGATACGGTCCGCCGGCGCGGCGAGACAGACGCGTGGCCGGAGCTGCCGCGCCGCCGGGCGGATCGGAGCGTCCGGCGACCGCTAGCGGGCCGCCGCGGCCTCCGCGGCGCGCAGCACTCGCATGAAGTTGCCGCTCCAGATCTTCGCGACGTCCTCCGCCGAGTAACCGCGCTCGAGCAACGCGCGCGTGACGTTCGCCGCCTCTCCCGCGTCGCGGTAGCCGACGATCCCCGCGCCGTGGTCGAAATCCGTGCCGATGCCGACGTGATCGACGCCGACGAGGCGCACGACGTAGTCGATGTGCGCGAGATAATCGTCGATCGTGGCCCGCGGCACCGCCGCGAGCGCCGCGGCCGTGTACTCCCCGCGCGCCGGGCCGTCGAGCCGTTCCGCATCGTCGAGCACGCCGCGAAACTCCGCCGGCAAGCCGAACGCCCTGCGAATCTCGCCGAGCCGCGCGACGAACTCGGGCGGCCTCGGCGCGATGTAGGTGTTGAACGGCGGGACGTGCACGACCCCGCCTTTCGCGGCGATCGCGCGGATCTCCTCGTCCAGCAGGTTGCGCGTCTCGTCGATCAGCGCACGGACCGCGGAGTGGCTCGCAATCACCGGCGCGCGCGAGAGCTCGACCGTCTGCAGCAGCGCTTGCGGCGTGAGCTGCGAGACGTCGATCACGACGCCGAGATCGTTCAGCCGCTCGACCGCGGCGCGGCCGAGCGGCGAGAGCCCGCCGTGCGGCTCGTCGCCGGGAACGCTCGGACGCGACGAATCGGCGAACGCATTGTTGCCGGCGTGGTTGAACGCGAACACTCGCACGCCTTCGGCGACGTAATGGTCGACCAGCGACAAGTCGTCGCCGAGCCCGTATGCGTTCTGGAAACCGATCAGGATCGCGACGCGTCCGCTCGCGTGGATGCGGTCGAGCTCGTCGGCGGAGCGCGCAATCGCGATCCGCTGCGGATCACCGTCGGCGATCTCGCGGATCCGTGCGAGCTTCGCGTCGATCTCCCGGCGCGCGGCGGCGACGCCTTCCGGCGAATCCGGGCCGGTCGGCGCCTGGATTGCGAGCGTGACGGTCGCCATGCCGCCCGCGACGAGCTTGTCGACCGTGAGCTGCGAGACGCCGTCGGCCGTGCGGTAGATCTCCGGCGTCGATGCGACGAGGACGTCCGCGTGCGCATCGAGCGGCCGCGCGGCCGCGTGCACCTCGCGAACGCGCCGTTCCGGATCGGGCGCGGCATTCTGCGCGGCAGCGAAGAGCGGGACGAGCACGAGCGCAGCACAGAAACCGATCCGGCTCATGCTCATGCGCCGCTCCTTGTCGGCCGGCGTGCGGCCGCTAGAGAGGGTTGGTAGGCGCGAGTGGGATCGAACCACCGACCCCCACCATGTCAAGGTGGTGCTCTACCACTGAGCTACGCGCCTAGGAAGGACGGCAACCATACC
>CAYWGQ010000261.1:0-3417 GCA_964457725.1 uncultured Gammaproteobacteria bacterium | reverse complement strand
CGTCTGGCGGCGGGATTTCACGATCAACGCGCTCTACTACAACATCGCCGACTTCTCGGTCTGGGATTACGTCGGCGGCATGGACGACATCCGCTCGCGGACGTTGCGGCTGATCGGCGATCCCGAGACGCGCTATCGCGAGGATCCGGTGCGGATGCTGCGCGCGGTCCGGTTCGCGGCGAAGCTCGATTTCACGCTCGCGCCGGAGACCGCGGCGCCGCTCGTGCCGCTCGGTCACCACCTCGCGCACGTGCCGCCCGCACGGCTCTTCGACGAGATCCTGAAGCTGTTCCAGGCGGGGTTCGCGGTGCGGAGCTTCGAGCTGCTGCTCGAGCACGATCTGTTCCGTTACCTGTTCGCATCGACGCAGCAGAGCCTCGAGGGCCCCGACGGTGCGGCCGCGCTCGAGTTCATCAAGCGCGGGCTCGCGAACACGGACGATCGCGTGCACGCGGAGAAGCCCGTCACGCCGATGTTTCTGTTCGCGGTGTTCTTGTGGTTCCCGATCAAGGAGCTCGCCGAGCGGCTGCGTGCGGAAGGGCGGGGCGACGTCGAAGCGATGCTCGAGGCGAGTCAGCGCATCGTCGCCGCGCAGCAAGCGCAGAGCGCGCTGCCGAAGCGCTTCGGCGAGCCGATGAAGGAGATGCTCGCGATGCAGTACCGCTTCCTCGAGCAGCGGGGGCCGCGGGCCGCGAAGCTCCTCGCCCACAAGCGCTTCCGAGCCGCATACGACTTCCTCTTGCTTCGCGCCCGCTGCGGCGAGGTCGACGAGGCGATCGCGGAGTTCTGGACCGAGGTGCAGGCGATGACGCCCGAGGAGCAGCGCAAGGCGTTCGGGCTGAAGCGCCCCCGCCGGCGCCGCCGCCGCTCACACGAGCACCGGGCCAGCGCCGACGCCGCTCCCTGACCGCGCCCGCCCGCGTAGAATCCCGTTCGCATGAACGATGCGCAAGAGGTAGTGACGCTCGAAGGCCCCCGCTTCATCGCCGTCGAGGGGCCGATCGGGGTCGGCAAGACGAGCCTCGCGAAACGGCTCGCCGAGAGCTTCGCGAGCGAGCTGATTCTCGAGCGGGCGGAAGAGAATCCCTTTCTCGAGCGCTTCTACCGAGACCGCCGTCAATCGGCGCTGCCGACGCAGCTCTTCTTCCTGTTCCAGCGCGCGCGTCAGATCGAGCAGCTGCGCCAGAGCGACATGTTCGCGCCGGTGCGGATCGCGGATTTCCTGATGCAGAAGGATCGGTTGTTCGCCGAGCTCAACCTCGATCCGAGCGAGCTCGCGCTCTATGACCAGGTGGCGGCGACGCTGAAGCTCGAGCCGCCGAAGCCCGATCTCGTCGTCTATCTCCAGGCGCCGGCGCGCGTGCTGATGAAACGGGTGGCGACGCGCGGTATCCCGTTCGAGCAGCTGATCGACGAAGGCTATCTCGAGCGGCTCGGCGAGGCCTACGCGCGCTTCTTCCACGAGTACGACGAGTCGCCTCTGCTGATCGTCAATGCGGCGACGATCGACCCGATCCACCGCGATTCCGACTATCACGAGCTGCTCGCCGCAATACGCCGGATCAAGCGCGGGCGACACTTCTTCAACCATTCCGCTGCTTCGTCCATCGCCTGACGGCTGGAGGTCGCGATGTTGTACAAGCATCTGCAGCAGCGCGGCATGGAGTCGCCGCCGGTGAACGTCGCGACGCTCGGAGAGATGAAGGAGGCGCGCGAGCCGATCGCGTGCCTCACCGCGTACGATGCGAGCTTCGCGCGCCTCGTCGACGCGGCCGGCACGGACGTCGTTCTCGTCGGCGACACGCTCGGCATGGTGATCCAGGGGCACGCGACGACGGTGCCGGTGACGATGGATCACGTGATCTATCACTGCCGCAGCGTCGCCCGCGGGCTCGACCGCGCCTTCTTGATGGCCGACATGCCGTTCATGAGCTACACGACCCCCGAGCAGGCGCTCGACAACGCCGTCCGGCTGATGCAGGAGGGCGGTGCGATGATGGTGAAGCTCGAGAGCGGGCAGGGCCAGGTCGGCGTCGTCGAGTACCTCGCGAAGCACGACATCCCGGTCTGCGCCCATCTCGGCTTGCGCCCGCAGTCCGTGCACAAGATCGGCGGCTTCAAGGTGCAGGCGCGCGGGGAGAAGGCCGCCGAGCAGATGATCGCGGACGCGCGCGCGCTCGAGGCGGCCGGCGCGGACGTGCTGTTGCTCGAGTGCGTGCCGAACGCCGTCGGGCGCGCGATCGCGACCGGCGTGCAGGTGCCGGTCATCGGCATCGGCGCGGGACCCGACGTCGACGGTCAGATCCTCGTGCTCTACGACATCCTCGGCGTGACGCAAGGGCGCTTGCCGAGGTTCGCGAAGAACTTCATGGCGGGGCGCGACTCGCCGCTCGAGGCGTTGAAGGCGTACGTGCAGGCGGTCAAGTCGCGCGAGTACCCGGCCCCCGAGCACTGCTTCAACTGATCGGATTCGACTCGCCCGGAGGGCTCGATGGCGGAGCTGCGAATCGTGCGAACGGTCGCCGACGTGCGCGCGCTCGTCGCGTCGTGGCGAGCGGCAGGGGAGTCGGTCGCGCTCGTCCCGACGATGGGCAACCTGCACGAAGGTCACTTGAGTCTCGCGCGGCTCGCGGCCGGTGCGGCCGCTCGCGTCGTCACGACGATCTACGTGAATCCGACCCAGTTCGGTCCCGGCGAGGACTTCGCGGCGTACCCGCGCACGCTCGACGAGGATCGCGAGCGCCTGATCGCGCTCGGCGTCGTCGATGCGCTGTTCGTGCCGGAGAGCACGGAGATCTATCCGTTCGGTATCGACGACGCGGTGCGGGTCACGCTGCCCGCGCTCGCGCACGAGCTGTGCGGCGCGCATCGGCCCGGCCATTTAGACGGCGTCGCGTCGGTCGTCTGCAGGCTGCTGAACATCGCGACGCCCGACATCCTCGTGCTCGGCGAGAAGGACTACCAGCAGCTCGTGCTGATGCGGCGCATGGTCGAGGATCTGCGCTTGCCGGTGCGCGTGCTCGGCGGCGAGACGAAGCGCGAGCGCGACGGGCTCGCGATGAGCTCGCGGAACCGCTACTTGAGCACGGAGGAGCGCGCGCGGGCGCCGGAGCTGCATGCGACGCTGGTCGACGTGTGCGAAGCGCTGCGCGGCGGCGCGCGCGATTTCGCGGCGCTCGAGGCGCGCGGCGTCGAGCGATTGCGGGCCGCGGGTTTCGTGCCCGACTACGTCGAGGTGCGGCGGGCGGAGGATCTCGCGCGGCCGGGCGGCGCGGGCGACGAGCAGCTGATCGTGCTCGCGGCGGCGCGGCTCGGGAAGGCGCGGCTGATCGACAACGTGCGGGTCTGATCGGCGCGAAGAGTCGCGGCTGGACAGCCGCTCCTACCCCTTCGATCGACGCCGGGCGGGAATCGCGG
>CAYWGQ010000260.1:0-3427 GCA_964457725.1 uncultured Gammaproteobacteria bacterium | reverse complement strand
GCGGCAAGCTCGATATCGTGCTCGACGACGGCACAGTGAAGACGATCGGCATCACGCGCGCTCACCTCGAGGAAGACGCCGGGAAGTCGCTGCACGAGGATTTCCACGGCCTCTCCGGCATCGATCTGAACCGCGCCGGCACGCCGCTGATCGAGATCGTCTCCGAGCCGGACCTGAGCTCGGCCGCCGAGGCCGGCATCTACATGCGGAAGATCCACAGCCTCGTCCGCTATCTCGGCATCTCCGACGGCAACATGCAGGAGGGATCGTTCCGCTGCGACGCGAACGTCTCCGTCCGGCCGCGCGGCAGCAACGAGCTCGGCACGCGCACGGAGCTGAAGAACCTGAACTCGTTCCGCTTCGTCGAGAAGGCGATCGCGCACGAAGCCGAGCGGCAGATCGACGTCCTCGAGAGCGGTGGGCGGATCGTTCAAGAAACCCGCCTCTACGATCCGGACCGCGATGAGACCCGGCCGATGCGCGGCAAAGAAGAGGCGAACGACTACCGCTACTTCCCGGATCCCGACCTGCTGCCGGTCGTCGTGGACGAAGCGCTGATCGAGCGTGCGGCGACGGAGCTTCCGGAGCTTCCGGACGCGAAGCGAGCGCGATTCATCGAGCAGTACGAGCTGCCGGCCTACGACGCCGACGTGCTGACGGCGGAGCGCGCGCTCGCGGACTACTTCGAGCAGGTCGCAGCCGCGACCCGCGCGCGGCCGAAGACCGCCGCGAACTGGGTCATGGGCGAGCTCGGCGCGGCGTTGAACCGCGACGGCCTCGGCATCGAGCAGAGCAAGCTGCCGGCCGCGACGCTCGCGGAGCTGCTCGACAAGATCGAGGACGGAACTATCTCCGGCAAGATTGCCAAAGACGTATTCGAAGCGCTGTGGGAGCAGGGCGGCGGCAGCGTCGAGGCGATCATCGAGGCCAAAGGCCTCAAGCAGATCACCGATACGGCGAGCCTCGAGGCGCTCGTCGAACAGGTGCTCGCGGCCAATCCGGCGCAGGTCGAGCAATACCGGGCCGGCACGACGAAGGTCTTGGGCTTTCTCGTCGGCCAGGTGATGAAGGCGAGCCAGGGCAAGGCCAACCCGCAGCAGGTGAACGGCATCCTCCGGGCGAAGCTCGGCGGCGGAGAGCAATGAACGAAGTGCAGACCTTCCTGCTCGAGGGACGCGGCGTGCGAGGCGCGCTCGTGCGGCTGCAGGAGACCTGGCAGCAGGTCATCGCGCAGCACGACTACCCGAACGATCTGAAGCGGCTCCTCGGCGAAGGGGTGGCCGCAACCGTGCTGATGGCGAGCGGGCTGAAGCATCAGCCGAAGGTGTCGTTGCAGCTGCAGGGCGACGGGCCCGTGCGGCTGCTGCTCGTGCAGTGCAGCGACGACCTGCGGGTGCGCGGGATGGTGCACCACAACGACTACAGGGCGGGCCAGTCGCTGCTCGGCGAAGGCAGGCTCGTCGTGAACCTCGACACCGGCGCGCGGAACGGCGTCTTCCAGGGCATCGTGCCGCTGTCGAGCGCGCGGCTGTCGGTGTGTCTCGAGAACTACTTCGAGCGCTCGGAGCAGCTGCCGACGCGGCTGATCCTGACGAGCACGGAGCGCAACGCCGCGGGCCTGCTGCTCCAGGTGCTGCCCGACCACGACCCGGAGACCGGCGACTTCGAGCGTGCGGCCGAGCTCGCGCAGGCGATCGGCTCGGAGGAGCTGCTCGCGGCGCCCGCCGCGGAGCTGCTGCCGCGGCGGTTCGCGGCGTACGACATCCGGCTGTTCGAGCCGCGGCCGGTGCTGCACGACTGCCGCTGCACGCCCGATCGGCTGGCCGGCATCGTGCGGATGCTCGGCACGACCGAGGTCGAGGAGCTGCTCGCGGACGTCGGCTGCGTCGAGCTCACGTGCGAGTTCTGCAACCGTACGTTCCGCTACGACGAGCAGGACGCCGCCGCGATCCTTCGCGGCGAATCGCGCAGCGCCCTCCTCCACTAACCCCCGCCGCCAACCACCGCCGACCGCTACGCGTCAACGCGAACCGCTGCGCCTCAACGCGAACCGCTGCGCCTCAACGCGAACCGCTGCGCGTCAACGCAACCGCTGCGCGTCAACGCAACCGCTGCGCCGGTAGGAGCGGCTGTCCAGCCGCGACCGGAGCGGGCGTCCGCGCCGCGATGCAGTGACGGCGAAGGCGCCCTGCGGTGACCTCAACGCCGCGGCAGTCGCGGCTGGACAGCCGCTCCTACCCGGGGGGCGGCGGTCAGCGCGAGTGCGCGCGGGTGGCCGGCGTAGTCGCGGTAGCGGGCGACGGCCGCGAGCCCGCGCTCGCGCGCGAGCGCCGCGAGCGCTTCCTGCTGGTCGTGGCCGTGCTCGAGGAGCAGCTCGCCGCCCGGCGCGAGATGCCGCGCCGCGCCGTCCAGCACCGCCGCGAACGCCGCGAGCCCGTCGGCGCCGGCCGCGAGCGCCGCGCGCGGCTCGAACGCGAGCGCCCCGGCGAGCCCCGGATCGTCCTCGCGCACGTACGGCGGATTGCAGACGATCACGTCGAAGCGCTCGTCGCCGAGCGCCGCGAACCAGTCCGATTCGATCCAGCGGACGACGAGCCCGAGCCGCTCGCCGTTCCGGCGCGCGACCTCGAGCGCCGCCGCGCTCGAGTCGACGGCCGTCACCGCCGCCAGGGGCCGCTCGGACGCGATCGCGAGCGCGATCGCCCCGCTGCCGGTGCCGAGATCGAGCACCGTGCACGGCGCCTCCGGAGGCAGACGCGCGAGCGCCTGCTCGACCACGAGCTCCGTCTCCGGCCGCGGAACCAGCACCGCGGGCGTGACGTCGAGCGGTAACCCGTAGAACTCCTTCCGCCCGACGAGGTACGCGAGCGGCTCCCCCGCCGCGCGGCGCGCGACCGCGGCGCGGAAGCGCGCCGCCGCGGCCGCGTCGACCGTCCGCTCCGGAAACGCGATCACCGCGGCCCGCGGCACCCCGGCCGCGTCGGCGAGCAGCAGCTCCGCGTCGAGCCGCGCCGTGTCGCTCGGCGCGAGCACCGCCGCGCCCCATGCTCGGAGCGTCCCGAGCGACTCGCCGCCCTGGCGCGCGGGCGCGTTCACGCGCCGATCCCGAGCTCCGCGAGCTGATCCGCGCGATGCTCCTTCATGAGCGCATCGATGACCTCGTCGAGGTCGCCTTCCATGATCTGATCGAGCTTGTAGAGGGTCAGGTTGATCCGGTGGTCGGTCACCCGCCCCTGCGGGAAGTTGTACGTGCGGATCCGCTCGGAGCGGTCGCCGGTGCCGACGAGGCTGCGCCTGCGCTCGGCTGTCTCGGCCTCGCGCCGCGACACCTCGGCGTCCCGCAGCTTCGCCCGGAGCAGCGACATCGCCCGGGCGCGGTTCTTGTGCTGCGAGCGCTCGTCCTGGCACTCGACGACGATGCCGGTCG
>CAYWGQ010000259.1:0-3500 GCA_964457725.1 uncultured Gammaproteobacteria bacterium | reverse complement strand
CGGATCGGGTCCTGATCGAAGGCGGTGATCGTCACCGGCACGTCCTGGAACGACTCGGCGCGCCGGCGCGCCGTGACGACGATCTCCTCGAGCGCGCGTTGATCTTGCGCCGCCGATGGGGCCGGGGCGAGCGCGGACATGACGGCTCCGGCGACGACGCTGGTGCCGATGAAGCGGCGAGCTTGCTTGGCGGTCACGTTGTTCTCCTCAACCCTTCCATTTCGAAGAACCCGAGCGGCGACGGGGCGGGTCAAACGGGGTCGCCGTGCCGTGACTTTATCTTCCTACGAGGAAATTATCGACTGCGCGATGGCTGGAGGAGGGGCCGGTGCCGCACGGCTCGTCGGCTCGGCCGATCCGCTTCCCCTGTGCGTATGCAGCCAATGTGCCACTCGGCTCCGCCGAGCCAGCCGATCGAACTGAGACTTCGTTCCGGCGCGCCGTCCCGCAACGCTGTAGCCTCGACGGCTTCGATCATCGGGCGGCTCGTGCATGCGACACAACTACGGCACTCGGGACAGCGAAACCGCCGCGCGGCGCTCGCGTGCTCGTCCGGTGTGCTCGCCGTTGCGGCGATCCGCCGGCGTGCTGCTCCTCCTCTCGCTCTGTGCGCACGCATACGCGCAGCCTTCCGTATCGCTGCTCGCGACGGATCCGGCCGGGATCGGCGCCACACTGCCCGCCTTCGAGCCGCTCTACATCCGCATCGCGTACGAGAGCGACGCGCCGCTGCGTTTCCAGGCGAGCGGCTGGCGGAACGGCATCGAGGTTCGGGATGGCGCCTCGTTCAACCCGGCGCCGCCGTACCCGCCGAGCCGAGGCGAGGCCGTTGCGTGGGTCGCCTATGACCGCCCCGCCGTCGTCGACGAAGTGCGGGTGCAGGTCTACGGCGCCGACTGGCAGCCGCTGCAAGTGCTCGATCTGCGGATCGACGTCCGGTGGGGCGGCCGCTCCGGCGATCGGCAGCGCGCCGCATGGGCGACGGAGCTGAGCGACGCTCAACAGGCGATGATCCGCGCCGCGCCGCCGACCGGCGGCGGCAGCGACATGCCGTATGTCGTGATGTTCTTCCTCGCCGGCTGGTCCGTGCCCGGCTACTGGGCGCTGCAGATCTACGCCGCCGTGCGCGTTCGAGACCGCTGGCGCAAGTGGGCGCTGCTGCCGTTGCTCGTCACCTTGCCGCTGCTCGCGTACACGCTGCTCGCGTTGGCGGCCGGCTCCAATCTGTGGCCGTTGCTGATGATCTTCGTCTGTCCGTTCGTGTTCGCATACCTGGCCGCGCTACTGCTGCTCCGGCGGTGGTCTCTCGCCGCCGGCTCCTGAGCCCGGCCGGCTTCGTCGAACGCAACGGTCGAGTAATGTCAGACGGGAAACCATGTGGTCCCGTATTTCGTGAATCCTTGTGTACGGTATATTATCTCGCGCTCGAGCTTGCCGCAGCGGTCCGCGGCATCAAGGCTTCGCCGCGTGCGCATGAGCAACGAGAACCTCGAGAGCACTGGGAACGTCGAACCACGATAAGCACATGCCGGACATCATCATAGAGCCGCCGTACCATCCGATCATTTACGTGCGTGGGTATGCGGGCAGCGAGGACGCTGTCGAGGAGACCGTCGCCACGCCATACATGGGCTTCAACCTCGGCTCGACCAAGGTCCGTCAACGGTGGGACAAGTCGGTCCAGCGATTCATCTTCGAGTCGCCGCTCGTCCGGCTGATGAAGGATTACGATTACCGCGACGTCTATATCGGCGGGGATGAGGGTTACCTGAAGAACAGCATCGGGCCGAAAAGCGTCATCATTTACCGGTACTATGATCAAGTCTCCCGAGAGCTCGATCCCGATGCGAATCGGCCGGATATCCCGATCTACGCCGAAGGGCTCGGCAGGCTGATAGAGCAGGTGCGCGACTCCGTATGCGGCGACGACGAGACCGCCCGCCGCGCGTTTCGCGTCTACCTGGTCGCCCACTCGATGGGCGGCCTGATCTGCCGATGCCTGCTCCAGAACCCTCGGGTCGCATCCGAGGAAACGCGGCGCCACGTCGACAAGGTCTTCACCTACGCGACGCCCCACAACGGCATCGACGTCCGAGTTCTGGGCAACGTGCCGGGCTTTTTCTCTCGGAACAACGCCAACAACTTCAACCGGCGCAAGATGGCCGAGTACCTGGCGCTGCCGCCCGATTCGGAGCGGGTCGACAGCCTCGACGGGAAATTCGATCCGAAGCGGTTCTTCAGCCTCGTCGGAACGAGCAGCAAGGACTACGAAGTGGCCGCCGGGTGGTCGCGGCGCGCCGTCGGACCGATGAGCGACGGCCTGGTGCAGATCGACAACGCGACGGTGCGGAGCACCCCTCGCGCCTTCGTCTATCGAAGCCATAGCGGGCACTACGGCATCGTCAACTCGGAGGAAGGCTACCAGAATCTCGTCCGCTTCCTGTTCGGAGACGTGCGCGTGGACGGCGTGCTCGAGGTATCCGAGCTTACGCTCCCTCCGCGCGTGGAGCAGGCCAAGCGCGACGGCAAGAAGATCCGGGCATCCTATTACTTCGAGACGGCCGTCAGGGTTCGCGGCGCCCGCTATGATCTGCATCGCCGGTTTTTCGAGGAGGGGTCGGCTGTCTTGCGTACCTTCGACGAGATGCTGAGACCGGACGACGGACCTCGTCACCCGCACCTATTCTCCGTCTTCCTGAGCGCCCGCAACCGGACGAAGCGCGGCACCGGACCGCTCGTGTTCAGCGTCGATGTCGCGGTGCGCGTGCCCGAGTACGAGGTCGATCACAAGCTGAGAATCGACGATCACATCGAGGGCTCGTATCTCTATCGCGACACGCTCACGCTGGAGGCGGTCCCGCCGCCGGACGAGCAGGCTCATTGGACGATTCGCTACGGCTACGACTCGCGAACGCCGGGCCGCGCGACGCGCGACGCAGACATGACCAAGACGGACGGGGGCGTCGAGTTCCGCGTCCCGATCGAATCCTCGTCGCGCCCGGGAATCCGGGCGCAGCTGGTACTGAACGCCGGCGCTTGGAACTAGGAAGTCTGCGTCAGAGCGCCTCCTCCCAGGCACGCTGAGCCGCATCGCGGCCATGATCACGCCGACCATGCTGTAGGTCTGCGGAAACTGCGTGCATGTCGTATCTTCGGCAGATTCCGCGCGAGAAAGGGCGGCCGGCCGGACGGTCCGACGTTGATCGGGAGTCTGCAGTGCTATCATTGCTACCAGCATCATCAGCCTTGTGATGGTCGGTGGCTTCCCCTAAATTGACCCGGGTCGGAGCGCCGGATTGGGGGCGGCCCGGCGTCAACGCATGGACAGCGAGGGGCGGGCCCGGCCATCGCCGGTACCCCGCCCAGTGAGAGGCGCAAGGGCGGCCGAGCGCCAAGCCCTTGTTTTCATGGAGAGGCGGGGCCGCGCCCGGTACCCGCCGGATGGGAAGAGGATCGATGGATTCCCGAAAGAGGCAGCTCAGTGAGTTCCTGAGGAGTTG
>CAYWGQ010000258.1:0-3531 GCA_964457725.1 uncultured Gammaproteobacteria bacterium | reverse complement strand
CGGGCTCCGGGTCGAGACCGATCTGCGCAACGAGAAGATCAACTACAAGGTGCGCGAGCACAGCTTGGCGAAGGTGCCCGTCCTCCTCGCGGTCGGCAAACGCGAGGTCGAAGAGGGCACCGTGTCGATCCGCCGGCTCGGCGAGCAGGGTCAGCAGGTGCTGCCGCTCGAGCAGGCCATCGAACGCCTCGCCGCCGAAGCGCTCGCCCGCGAGCCGCGCCGCTCCGCCGCGGCGGCCTGACGAGGCCGCGACCGGCGCCGGTCGGCAGCGCATCGACGCCGGACTACCGGTACCATCGGATTCTCGACGACAGGAGAAAGCGGGCATGCGTCTGATCAGCTTCGAGCACGACGGCAAGACGAGCTACGGGATCGCGGTCCCGGGCGGCGTGATCGACGTCGGCAAGCGGCTCGCAAGCGAGTTTCCGGGGCTGAAGGACGTGCTCGCGGCGGGCGCAGTGAACGTGCTGCGGGGCATGCAGGGGCTGCCGGCCGATCTCGACATCGGCGACGTCGAGCTCTTGCCGCCGATCCCGAACGCCGACGCGAAGATCCTCTGCGTCGGCGTGAACTACATGCCGCACATCCGCGAGATGGGCCGCGAGCGCCCGGACTGGCCGGTGATCTTCGTCCGATTTCAATCGAGCCTCGTCGGCCACGGAAGGCCGCTGGTGCGCCCAGCCGCCTCCGAGCAGTTCGACTTCGAAGGCGAGCTCGCCGTCGTGATCGGCCGGCGCGCACGGCACGTGAAGCGCGAGGATGCGCTGTCGTATGTCGCCGGTTACAGCTGCTTCAACGACGGCAGCATCCGCGACTTCCAGCGTCACGGCCTGCAGTGGACGCCCGGCAAGAACTTCGTCGCGAGCGGCTCGTTCGGGCCGTGGCTCCTGACCGCGGACGAGCAAACGGATCCGAGCCGCTTTCGGCTGCGCACGCTGCTGAACGGCCAGGTCATGCAGGACGAGAGCGTCGCGGAGCTGTGCTTCGACATCCCGCGGCTGATCGAGTACTGCTCCACGTGGACCGAGCTCCTGCCGGGCGACGTGATCGCGACCGGCACGCCGGGAGGCGTCGGCGCGGGGCGCAAGCCGCCGGTCTGGATGAAGCCCGGCGACACCGTCGAGGTCGACATCTCCGGCATCGGCGTGCTGCGCAACACGATCGTCGCGGAGAATGCCGAGTAGGCGAGCGGCAGCCCCCCTCCTCGCCGCGCTGATCCTGCTCGGCGCGGCCGCCGCAGCGGCTGCCGAAGAGGGCGATCCGCCCTGGATCGACCGAGCCGCGCTCGAGCAGGGCGAGATTCTCGTCGACGTCCCGCGGAACCGGCCGGCCCAGCGCGTGCAAGTGCAGGTCGCCGCGCTGATCGCCGCGCGTCCGGAGGAGATCTGGGACGTTCTGACCGCGTGCGAGCTCGCCCCGGAGTACGTACCGAACGTCGTCAGCTGCCGTCGGCTCGAGGAGGTCGACGACGGACGCGCCGAGCTCTTCGTCCAGGTCGTGAAGCCCGCGTTCTTCCTGCCGCGATTCGAGCACGTGTTCCGGCTCGATTACGAGCCGTACGAGCGCGTGCACGTGAGCCGCGTCAGCGGCCCGATCGCCTACATGTCGGGCACGTGGGAGCTCCTGCCGCAAGACGACGGGCGCACGCTCCTTCTATACGAGCTCGAGGTCGATCCGGGCATGCCGGTGCCGCGCTTCTGGGTGCGCGCGACGATGCGGCGCGACCTGCCGAAGATCGTCGAGGCGGTCCGCGATCTGTCGGAGCAAGGCGCCGGCCGTTAAGGGAATCCCCCGCCGCCCCTGTGATTCTGGTCACTCACGGCGACGCGGCCGTTTGCTACGGTGCGCGATCGATGAGCCTGCCCGCCGGCACAGCGCCGCGGATCCTGATCCTGGACCCCGACGGCAAGACCCGCGCCGCCCTGCTCCGCTTCGCGCTGAAGGGCTGGCGCGGCGCGTCCGTGCAGTCGCAGAGCGCAACGTTGCCCGAGGTGCTCGGCGATGCGGCGAAGCTGAAGGGCTTCGACGTGCTGCTCGCGGCGTGCGACTTCTCCGCCGACGGCACGGCGAACAATCCGGGTCTGCGCGCGCTGCGCGCGATCGCCGCGGACCCTGCGAATCCCGCCGTGATCCTGATCACGCAGCGCGGCAGCGAGTACACCGCGGTTCAGGCGATCAAGTCGGGCGCCTTCGACTACATCCCGAAGGAGCTGCTCGGCCGCGAGCAGGTGCTCTCGGCGGTGCAGCGCGCGCTGCTCCACCGCCAGGCGATCGTCTCGGCCGATCCGGAGGTGCCGGGCGCGCTGCGGCTCTTCGGTTACGACATCCGCCGCTGCCTCGCGAACCACGGCAACGTCTCCGTCCACGTGGCCTACAGCGCCGAGCACGCGCGGGAAGTGGTGCTCAAGGTGCTGCACCGCGGGCGCGGCTCGCTGTCGCGCGACAAGAACTTCGAGCAGCTCGTCGCCGAGTTCAAGCTGCTTTACGACGTGCACGATCCGGCCGTCGCCGAGATCTACGACTTCCGCGTCACGAGCCGGTATTGCTACATCGCGATGGAGTACTTCCCGCTCGGCCACCTCGGCGCTCGGCTGTCCTCGCGCGTGACGTCGGCGGAGGCGCTGCGCTACTCGGTCGAGATCGCGCACGCGCTCGCGATCATTCACGCGGCGGGCATCGTGCATCGAGACCTGAAGCCCGCGAACATCATGCTGCGCGAGAACGGAACCGTCGCGCTGATCGACTTCGGCATCTCGCAGGCGTCGTTCGCGCCGGCGCCGGAGGCCGCTGCGGACACGCTGTCGATCAGCGGCACGCCGTACTACATGAGCCCCGAGCAGGCGCGCGGCGAGGAGACGGACGAGCGCACGGACCTATACGCGCTCGGTGTAATCCTCTATCAGATGCTCACCGGCCAGAAGCCGTACACCGGCGCGACCACCGCCGCGATCCTGTCCCAGCACTGCGACGCTCCGGTGCCCGAGCTGCCGCTCGAGCTGACCGCCTTTCAGCCGCTGCTCGATCGGCTGCTCGCGAAGCACAAGGAGCAGCGGCTCGGCAACGCGCGCGAGCTGGTCGAGACGATCGAGCAGCTGCGGGCGGAGGTGATCGAGCCCCAGCCCGAGCCCGACGCGGCCGCCTACGACGCCGCGGTCGGCGGCAGCTGACCGGCGGCGCGCCGGCCGCTCACCCGTCCCGGGCGGCGGGACGCAGGTTCTCGAAATCGTAGAGCCCGCGATCGGCGAGGTGTGAAGCGGTCACGTTCTGGAGACTGCGGAACAGCCGCTCGGTGCGGCCCGGATCCTCCGCTTCCCACGCCTCGAGCATGCGCTTGATCTCGCGCCGCTTCATGTTCTCCTGCGAGCCGCAAAGGTTGCACGGGATGATCGGGAAGCCGCGGCCGCGGGCATAGCGCGCGATGTCGCGCTCCGCGCAGTACGCGAGCGGCCGGATCACGACGTGGCGGCCGTCGTCGCTCACGAGCTTCGGCGGCATCGCTTTCAGCCGCCCCCCGTAGAACATGTTCAGGAA
>CAYWGQ010000257.1:0-3600 GCA_964457725.1 uncultured Gammaproteobacteria bacterium | reverse complement strand
GTCGTAGCGGCTTCCCCGCCGCGACCTTCGCCGCCGCGGCGCACCCACGGTAGGAGCGGCTGTCCAGCCGCGATCTTCGGCGTCGCGCCGATCTCTCGCGCTGCGGCAGTCGCGGCTGGACAGCCGCTCCTACCATGCTGGGTGGGGGCGGTACACTTGCGGCATGGAGTACAGGAACCTCGGCCGCACCGGCGTCAAGGTCAGCAAGCTCTGCCTCGGCACGATGATGTTCGGCCGCCGCACGAACGAGCGCGACTCGGTGGAGATCGTCGAGCGCGCGCTCGCCGAAGGCATCAACTTCATCGACACGGCAAACGCCTACTCGGCCGGCGTCGCCGAGACCGTCGTCGGCCGCGCGCTCGCGACGAAGAGCGTGCGCGCGCGCACGATCGTCGCGACCAAGGCGTTCTTTCCGCAGGACCAGGACGACCCGAACGCCCGCGGCTTGAGCCGCCGGCATCTGATCGCGGCGTGCGAGGCCTCGCTCGAGCGGCTCGGCACCGACTGGATCGATCTCTACCAGCTGCACCGGCCGCAGTCCGACATCCCGATCGACGAGACGCTGCGCGCGCTCGACGACCTGATCCGCGCCGGCAAGGTGCGGTACATCGGCACGAGCATGTTCGCCGGCTGGAAGATCGTCGAAGCGCTGTGGGTCGCGAAGGAGCTCGGGCTGAACCGCTTCGTCTGCGAGCAGCTGCCGTATCACCCGCTCGACAGGACCGCGGAGCGGGAGGTGATCCCCGCCTGCCGCAGCTTCGGGCTCGGCGTGATCAGCTGGGGGCCGCTCTGCGGCGGTCTGCTGACCGGCAAGTACCGGCGCGACGACCAGAGCGCGGAAGGCCGCTGGCAAGGCGGCAAGGACAACTTCGGCCGGCCGGCCACGCCGGCCGCGTGGGACGTGATCGACGCGCTCGTCGCGCTCGCGGCGGAGAAGGGCTGCACGCCGTCGCAGCTCGCGCTCGCGTGGAACGCGGCGCAGCCCGGCATCACGGCGCCGATCATCGGGCCGCGGACGCTCGAGCAGCTGCTCGACAACCTCGGCGCCGCGACCGTGGAGCTGACGCCCGACGATTTCGCGCGGATCGACGCCGTCGCGCCGCCGAAGACCGTCGCGCTGCGTTACTACGACGCAGCGATCGCCGTCGACTTCGGCCCGAATCAGGGCCGCATCTGATGAGCGCACGGCGAGGCGCGCTGCCGGCGCTCGGCCTCGCGGCGCTCGTCGTCTCCGCCGCGCCGCTCGCGCAGACGACCGCCGTCGCTTCGGAGGAGCTCGACCGGCGCGTCGCCGAGCTCGCGCCTGCGATGATCGAGCTCCGCCACCGCCTGCACGCGGCGCCGGAGCTCGGCAACCGCGAGCACGAAACCGCCCGGCTCGTCGCGGAGCACCTCCGCGGCCTCGGCCTCGAGGTCGAGACGGGCATCGCGCACACCGGCGTCGTCGCCGTGCTGCACGGCGGGCGCGCAGGCCCCGTGGTCGCGCTCCGTGCGGACATGGATGCGCTGCCGGTCGAGGAGCAGACGGATCTGCCGTATCGCTCGACGGTGCGGACGACATATCTCGGCCAGGACGTCGGTGTGATGCACGCGTGCGGTCACGACGTGCACATGGCCGTCCAGCTCGGCGTCGCGTCGCTTCTCGCGGGTCTGCGCGAGCAGCTGCCCGGCACCGTGAAGCTGATCTTTCAGCCGGCCGAGGAAGGGCCGCCGCCGGGCGAGCGCGGCGGCGCGGAGCTGATGATCGAGGAGGGCGTGCTCGGCGCGCCGAGCCCCGTCGCGATCTTCGGCCTGCATTCGCATCCGGATCTCGACGCCGGGCACGTCGGCTACACCGCCGGGCCGACGTTCGCCGCGGTCGATCATTTCCGCGCCGCGATCGTCGGCCGGCAGAGTCACGGCGCCGAGCCGCATCTCGGCGTCGACCCGATCGTGATCGCGGCGGAGGCGATCGGTGCGCTGCAGACGATCCGCTCGCGTACGCTTGCGCCGCTCGAGCCCGGCGTCGTGACCGTCGGCATCGTCCGCGGCGGCACGCGGTGGAACATAATCCCGGATCGCGTCGAGCTCGAAGGCACCGTCCGCACGTACGGCGTCGATGCGCAGGCCGCGGCGGAGCGCCGGATGCGCGAGATCCTCGATGGCGTCACGCGCGCGCACGGCGCGACCTACGAGCTCGAGTACGATCGCATCACGCCCGCGCTCGTGAACGACCGCGCGCTCGCCGCGGAGCTCGCGCCGACGCTCGTGCGCACGCTCGGCGAGACGCACGTGCACGTCCTCGATCCCGTCAGCCTCGGCGAGGATTTCGCGTACTTCGCGGAGCAGGTGCCGGCGTTCTTCTACCGGCTCGGCACGCGCCCGCCCGGAGGCTCCTCGGGCGGGCTGCATACCCCGACGTTCGTCGCGGACGATGCGGCGATCGCGGTCGGAATGCGCACGACCGCCGCGCTCGTGCTCGACTACCTCGAAACGCACGCGAGGTAACCATCTCGACCTGGAGACGGCTGCGGAGCCGAGCCGGATTCGGCCATCCTGTGCTAAAGTCTTGCGGCTGTCCTACTGCCGGGGGAGCTCGTCCGACCGCGGCCGCCGACGGCAAGCTCCTGAATCGGACTGGTATTGCTTTCCCCGGTGCTAGACTAGCCGCCCTTCAGGCGCCGCCGACGCCTGCTACGAGAGTCATCAGGGAGTCATAGAAAGAAATGAGTCAACGAAGCCTGGAAGACCTGCTGAAGACGGTCAATCCCGTCGATCTGCTGCGTAACTCGCAAATCGGCGCCTACGTTTATCCGGTCGTCCCCCCGGAGTTCACGAACTGGCGGGACGAGCAGCGGGCATGGCGGGAGACCTGCGTGCTGTTCGACCAGTCCCACCACATGGTGGACCTGTTCGTCGAAGGCCCGGACGCGCTGAAGCTGCTATCGGATCTCGCGATCAACAGCTTCAAGAATTTCCAAGTCAACCGCGCGAAGCAGTTCGTTCCCTGCAGCTACGACGGCTACGTCATCGGCGACGGCATCCTGTTTCACACCGAGCAGAACAAGCTGATCTTCGTCGGCCGCGCGCCGTCGGCGAACTGGATCCAGTTCCACGCGGCGACCGGCGGCTACGACGTGCAGGTGGTCAAGGACGATCGCTCCCCGTCGCGCCCGATGGGCAAGCCGGTCGTCCGGAAGAACTACCGCTATCAAATTCAGGGGCCGAACGCCGAGAAGGTCATCGAGAAGCTGAACGGCGGGCCGTTCCCCGACATCAAGTTCTTCCACATGGACGTGATCAAGATCAAGGGCCGGCCGGTGCGGGCGCTCCGCCACGGCATGGCCGGTGCGCCGGGCCTCGAGATCTGGGGGCCGTACGAGGAGGGCGAGGAGGTTCGCGCCGCGATCCTCGAGGCGGGCAAGGAGTTCGGCATCGTGCCGGTCGGCTCGCGCGCGTACGCGACGAACACCCTCGAGTCGGGCTGGATCCCGTCGCCGCTGCCGGCCGTCTACACCGGCGAGAAGATGAAGCCGTACCGCGAGTGGCTCACGGTGGACAGCTACGAGGCGTCGGGCTCGCTCGGCGGCAGCTTCTACTCGAAGAACATCGAGGACTACT
>CAYWGQ010000256.1:2609-3660 GCA_964457725.1 uncultured Gammaproteobacteria bacterium | reverse complement strand
CCCGCATGATCGGCTCGAGCAGCACGGGCTTCGCCTTCTTCGCGCCTTCCTTGAACGCCATCGAGCCCGCGATCTTGAACGCGATCTCGCTCGAGTCGACGTCGTGATACGAACCGTCGTACAGCGTGACCTTGACGTCGACGACCGGGTAGCCGGCGATGACGCCGTTCTGCATCTGCTCCTGCACGCCCTTGTCGACCGCCGGGATGTACTCCTTCGGCACGACGCCGCCGACGATGCCGTTGACGAACTCGTAGCCCTTGCCGGGCTCGAGCGGCTCGAGCCGCAGGAATACGTGGCCGTACTGGCCGCGGCCGCCGCTCTGGCGGACGAACTTGCCTTCCTGCTCGACCGTCGCGCGAATCGTCTCGCGGTAGGCGACCTGCGGCTTGCCGACGTTCGCCTCGACTTTGAACTCGCGGCGCATGCGGTCGACGATGATCTCGAGGTGAAGCTCGCCCATCCCCTGGATGATCGTCTGCCCGGATTCCTCGTCGCTCGAGACGCGGAACGACGGATCCTCGCGTGCGAGCTTCGACAGCGCGAGGCTCATCTTCTCCTGGTCGCTCTTCGTCTTCGGTTCGACCGCGACTGCGATCACGGGCTCCGGGAACTCCATCCTCTCGAGCGTGATCACGTTGTTCGGGTCGACGAGCGTGTCGCCCGTCGTCACGTCCTTCAGGCCTACGGCGGCGGCGATGTCGCCGGCGCGCACCTCTTTGATCTCGATGCGCTCGTTCGCGTGCATCTGCAGCAGGCGGCCGATGCGCTCTTTCTTGTCCTTGATCGGGTTGTAGACCGTGTCGCCGGAGTTCAAGACACCCGAATAGACGCGGAAGAAGGTCAGGTTACCGACGAACGGATCGGTCGCGATCTTGAACGCGAGCGCGGCGAACGGCGCGTCGTCGCTGGCAGGCCGCGTCGCCTCGGTGTGCTCGGCGTCGTTCAGCGTGCCCTTGATCGGCGGGCGGTCGGCCGGCGACGGCAGATAGTCGATGACGGCGTCGAGCACGGCCTGGACGCCTTTGTTCTTGAACGCCGAGCCGCACAG
>CAYWGQ010000256.1:0-2599 GCA_964457725.1 uncultured Gammaproteobacteria bacterium | reverse complement strand
GGGACGATCTCGCCCTTGATCGTGCGGGCGCGAATGCCGCGCTTGATCTCCTCTTGAGAGAGCTCGCCGCCCTCGAGGTACTTGTTCAGCAGCTCCTCGTCCGCCTCGGCGGCGGCCTCGACGAGCTTCTCGCGATACTCGGCGCAGACGGCCTCGAGCTCGGCCGGAATCGGCTCCTCCTCGAACCGCGTGCCCTGCGTCTCCTCGTCCCATGCGATCGCGCGCATCTTCACGAGGTCGACGACGCCTTCGAACTTGTCCTCGGCGCCGATCGGCACCTGCAGAACGACCGGATTGCCCTTCAGGCGATCCTTGATCTGCTGAACCACGCGGAAGAAGTTCGCGCCGGTGCGGTCCATCTTGTTGACGAACGCGAGCCGCGGCACGTTGTACTTGTTCGCCTGCCGCCAAACCGTCTCGGATTGCGGCTCGACGCCGCCGACGGAGCAGAACACGGCCACGGCGCCGTCGAGCACACGGAGGCTCCGTTGCACCTCGATCGTGAAATCGATGTGCCCCGGCGTGTCGATGATGTTGATGCGGTACTCCGGATAGCTCTGGTCCATGCCTTTCCAGAAGCACGTCGTCGCGGCCGATGTGATCGTGATGCCGCGCTCTTGCTCCTGTTCCATCCAGTCCATGATCGCCGCACCGTCATGGACCTCGCCGAGCTTGTGCGAGACGCCGGTGTAGAACAGGATCCGTTCTGTAGTGGTGGTCTTACCGGCATCGATGTGGGCCATGATGCCGATGTTCCGGTAGCGTTCGAGGGGAGTCTTCCTTGCCACGTCGATGCCTCAATTCCATTGGCTCACCACCGGTAATGCGCGAAGGCCTTGTTGGCGTCCGCCATCCGGTGAGTGTCTTCCCGTTTCTTCACCGCCGCTCCCCGATTCTCGGCGGCGTCCAGCAGCTCGTGCGCGAGGCGCACGGCCATGCTCTTCTCGGACCGGCTTCGCGCGGCCTCGATCGCCCAGCGCATCGCGAGCGTCTCGCGACGAGCCTGGCGCACCTCGACGGGCACCTGGTAGGTCGCGCCGCCGACGCGGCGGGACTTCACCTCGACGGCGGGCTTGATGTTGTCGAGCGCCTGGCTGAGCAGCTCGAGCGCACGCTCCTGGTCTTGGCCCGTGCGCTCCGAAATGCGGTCGATCGCCCCGTAGACGATTCGCTCCGCAACCGACTTCTTGCCGTTGCGCATGACCATGTTGACGAACTTCGCGAGCATCTGGTTGCCGTACTTCGGGTCCGGCAACACCGCCCGCCGCGGCGCTTGACTTCTTCGTGACATCGTTGCTCAGCCGTTTGCGAAATTAGCCCTTCGGGCGCTTGGCGCCGTACTTCGACCGCCCTTGGCGGCGATCGTTTACGCCGGCGCAGTCGAGCGTGCCGCGTACCACGTGGTAGCGAACGCCCGGGAGATCCTTCACGCGGCCTCCGCGGATCAGCACAACCGAGTGCTCCTGGAGGTTGTGGCCCTCTCCGCCGATATAGCTCGTGACCTCGAACCCGTTCGTGAGACGCACGCGCGCGACCTTCCGCATCGCGGAGTTCGGCTTCTTCGGCGTCGTCGTGTAGACGCGCGTGCATACGCCCCGCTTCTGCGGCGACGCGTTCAACGCCGGCACGCTGCTCTTGCTCTTCGGCGAAGTGCGGGACTTACGAACGAGCTGATTGGTAGTCGCCATCAAACTGTCTCTAACTTATCCGGCCGTCCGGGCCGACGAATCGGCCAGTGCCTGGCCAATAAAGAATCGGCCCGTTGCCGAGATCGGCATCCGGGCCATCGTGTTCCTCGCCTCAAAAGCCGCGAGGCATGGGACGCTAGAGCCGATAGTGGGGGTAGCGTCGAGAGCCCGAAATTCTAGGGTCGGGCCGGATCGACGTCAACCAACGATCCGTACCCTTCCGTCGCTGTAGGAGCGGCTGTCGAGCCGCGACCGGCCTCGGCGTGGACCTGAGGCCGGCGGCGCCCGGAAGCGTCGCGGCTCGACAGCCGCTCCTACCCCCGGGCGCCGCCCTCCCAGATCCTCAGCTCGCCGGCGCGTCCTGCGGTTCCTCCTGCGGGGCGCCTTCCCCGCCCTCGTCCGCGACGCTCGCCTCGGCGGCCGCGCGCGCCTCGCGCTCGCGGTCGAGCTCGGCGAGCTCCTCGGCCAAGATGTCCTCCTGGGTCCGCCGGCGCTCCTGATGGTGCGCGTAACCAGTGCCCGCCGGAATCAGCCGGCCGACGATCACGTTCTCCTTCAGGCCGCGAAGGTCGTCGCGCAGGCCGCGCACGGCCGCCTCGGTCAGCACGCGGGTCGTCTCCTGGAACGACGCCGCGGAGATGAACGACTCGGTCGCGAGCGACGCCTTCGTGATGCCGAGCAGGATCGGCTCGAACGACGCCGGCCGGCCCGAGCGGGCCTCGACCTCGCGGTTCGCCTCGTTCACCCGCGCCCGATCGATCTGCTCGCCGCGCAGGAACCGGGTGTCGCCCGGATCGGTGATCTCCACCTTGCGCAGCATCTGCCGGGTGATGACCTCGATGTGCTTGTCGTTGATCTTCACGCCCTGGAGGCGGTAGACGTCCTGGATCTCCCGGACCAGGTAGTCCGCG
>CAYWGQ010000255.1:0-3662 GCA_964457725.1 uncultured Gammaproteobacteria bacterium | reverse complement strand
CGTGCCCGAGGGCGCGACGCCGAAGGACGGGCCGTCCGCGGGTATCGGCATGTGCACCGCGCTCGTGTCCGCGCTCACGCGCATTCCGACGAAGTCGACCGTCGCGATGACGGGCGAGATCACGCTGCGCGGAGAGGTGTTGCCGATCGGCGGCTTGAAGGAAAAGTTGCTTGCGGCACACAGAGGCGGAATCGAGACTGTGCTGATTCCGGCAGACAACGAGAAGGACCTCGCAGAAATCCCGAAGAACATCAAAGAGAAGTTGCGGATAGTTCCCGTCAAGTGGATTGACGAGGTGTGGGAGCTCGCGTTGCAGCAGATGCCGCGTCCGACTCGCAACGACGACGATGGCGCTCAAGAGCGTGAAAAGCCGGTCGAGTCGAGCGAGAAAGGCGAGGCGATTCTCCCGCATTGAGCACGCTTTGTGCGGCGTTGACACGCGAAAATCGGGCTTGGTATAAGGTTGCTCGTCTCGGGGTCGGCGTCAGCAGCGGAAGTTCTACTGGACCGCGCGACCGGCCCTCTTCGCGTGGGGGCGATCGGGCTCTTAAGCCAAAGGCACTTTCCGGCGAAAAACTTTTGCGTGAAGATTTTTCGCCTGTGCTTGGTTGTGGGTAGACGCAACGGGCGTCTGGGGATCAACTTCGAGCAGTCGCGTAAGGGAACGGAATGAACAAAGCAGAACTCATCGACGCGGTAGCGAACGCAGCGAATCTTTCGAAAGCGGACGCTACGCGAGCAGTGGATGCGGTGGTGAACAGCATCACCGCGGCGCTGAAGAAGGGGCAGCAGGTATCGGTCGTCGGCTTCGGCACGTTCACGGTGAAGCACCGGGCGTCCCGCAGCGGACGCAACCCTCGTACCGGCGAGACGATCAACATTGCCGCGACGAACGTCCCGGGGTTCAAAGCTGGTAAGGCATTGAAGGATGCCGTAAACTGACCGGCTCTGTCCCAGGGTGCTTAGCTCAGCTGGGAGAGCGTCGCCCTTACAAGGCGAAGGTCGGGGGTTCGAACCCCTCAGCACCCACCAGAGAGAGTCGGAGTGGTAGTTCAGCTGGTTAGAATACCGGCCTGTCACGCCGGGGGTCGCGGGTTCGAGTCCCGTCCACTCCGCCAGACACGCATAAAGGACAGACTGCGCTTTCGGGTCTGTCCTTCTTTTTTTGGGGGGAGGGCGGCAGCGAGAACGGCCTCGGGGGCAGGAGCGGCTCTCCGGCCGCGGTCCTGCGTAGGAGCGGTTGTCCAGCCGCGACTTCTCGCGCCGCGATTCTTCGCGTCGCCCGCCCGCCGCAGTTCCTCCCGAATTTGGTGAGTGAACCGACATGCTGCAAAAGATTCATGACTCCGTCGGACGCTGGGTGGCCGGCATCATCCTCGGCCTGCTCGCGATAGCGTTCGTCTTCTGGGGCGTCGACTTCACGTTCATGGGCTCGGGCTTCGCCGCGAAGGTCAACGGCGAGGAGATCTCCCTGTTGGAGTTCGAGCGTGCGCTGCAGCAGGAGCAGAATCAGTACGCGCAGCTTTATCGGATCGAGCTCACCGACGACATGCGCCGGGTTCTTCGGCGCAATCTCATCGAGCGGATGGTCGCGAACGAGGCGCTCGAGCAGCGTGTCGAAAAGGCGGGCTATCGCGTCTCGGACGAGCGGCTGACGGAGTTCATCCGCGGCATGGCCGCATTCCAGATCGACGGCAACTTCTCGCTCGCGCTCTACAACTCGCGTCTCGCGAACGAGGGACTGTCGCCGACCGCGTTCGAGGAAGCGCAGCGACGGCAGCTCGAGATGCTCGATTTGCAGCGTGGCGTCGCCGCGTCGACCTTTCTCACGCCCGCCGAGTTTCGCCGTTACATCGAGCTCTTCGGTCAGCGGCGCGAAGCGGCGTACGTGCTGTTCGAAGCGGACTCGTTCATCGACCGAATCGAGATCACGGACGAGGACGTCGCCGAGTACTACGAGACGAATCGCGATCGCTACATGACCGAGGAGACGGTCGATATCGAATATATCGAGATCGCCCAGGCCGACGTCGCCGGCGAGATCGAGGTCACGGAGGACGATCTGCGGGCGTATTACGACGAGCAGCGCGAGCGGTTCGTCTCCGAGGAGGAGCGCCACGCGCGGCACATCCTGCTGACCGGCGACGGTGCCGACGCGACGGCGGCCGAGCTCGTCGAGCGGCTGAACGCCGGCGAGGACTTTGCGGCTCTGGCCGCGGAGTTCTCGCAGGATCCGGTGACCGCGAGCGACGGCGGCGACCTCGGCTGGATCGGCCGCGGGATGCTCGGCGATGCGTTCGAGGACGCGCTCTACTCGATGGAGGTCGGCGAGGTGCGCGGGCCGGTGCGGACCGAGTTCGGCTCGCACGTGATCAAGCTCGAGGCGCTTCGCGAGGGCGAAGTGCAGTCGTTCGAGCAGGTGGTCGACGACATCCGCGAGGAGTACACGCGGGCGCAGGCGGAGGAAATCTTCTACAACCGCGCGAACGAGCTCGCGGATCGCGCGTTCGATGCGATCGATACGCTCGAGCCCGTCGCCGAGGCGATGGGGCTGCCGCTGAAGCGGCGCGAGGGGCTGCCGCGGAGCGGCGATCCGGAGCTTTTCCCGAACAGTGCGCCGGTCGTGCAGGCCGCGTTCGACTCGCAGGCGATCGAGCGGCAGGAGAACACCGATCTGATCGAGCTCTCCGAGGATCACGTGCTGGTGCTGCGGGTGACCGGCCATCATCCGTCGGAGCTCCAGCCGCTCGAGGCGGTCCGCGATCGCGTGACCGAGGAGCTGCGCCGCAGCCGTGCGGAAGCGCAAGCGCGAGCCGCCGCGGAGGCGTTCCTTGCGGCGCTCGAGCAGGACGATCTGGATCTCGGCGCAATCGGCGATTCCGCCGCGACCGGCGACGCCGCCGTAGGAGCGGCTGTCGAGCCGCGACCGGCGACGGAGAACGAAGCCACGGCCGACGCGAGCGAAGACGGCGCCGATGCGTCGGCCGAAACGGACGAGCAGGCCGCCGACCAAAGCCCGCTCGCCGCGCTCGCCGCCGCGCACGGCGGCACTTGGCGGGAGCGCACCTGGTTCGAGCGCACTTCGGCCGGTCCGCCGAGCGAAGTCCTTGCGACCCTGTTCGCGATGCCGACGCCGGCCGGCGACGAGCCGCGTATCGAGCGAGTGCCGCTCGCGAGCGGGGACGAGGCGGTCGTGCTGCTCTACGCCGTCGAGCCCGGCAACCCGGAGTCGATCCCGCGGGACCAGCGCGAGCAGCGCCGCCAGCAGCTGGCGGATCAGGCGGCCGTCGCCGAGCTGTCGGCCTACGTCGGCAACGTCCGCGACGCGGCGACGGTTCGCATTCCCGACGCGGTCCTCGAGCCCGCGTTCTAACCCGCGCCATTCTCGCGGGGTAGGAGCGGCTGTCCGGCCGCGACTCTTCGTCACGGCCGGAAGATCGCGGCTGGACAGCCGCTCCTACCCCGATGCGCCCCCGCTTGTAGGAGCGACTGTCCAGTCGCGACTCTTCGCCAGCCCGGACGATCGCGGCTGGACAGCCGCTCCTACGTCGATGCGCCCCCGCTTGTAGGAGCGACTGTCCAGTCGCGACTCTTCGTCAGCCCGAAAGATCGCGGCTAGACAGCCGCTCCTACGTCGATGCGCCCCCGCTTGTAGGAGCGAC
>CAYWGQ010000254.1:0-3667 GCA_964457725.1 uncultured Gammaproteobacteria bacterium | reverse complement strand
GCCTTCGCGTAGTTCACCTGGATGAACTCCGAGCGCAGCGGCTCGAGCGTCTGCAGCGCCTGGCGCGCTTGGAGCGCGGCCTGCTCGCGGGCCGCGATCTCGTCCGCCGGGGCGACGATGATCACGTTGCCGTTGCGGCGCATGTCGAGACCCTTCGTCGTCAGTAAGATGTCGAGCGCCTGGTCCCACGGCACGTTCTGGAGCCGCAGCGTCACGTTGCCCTGCACGGTGTCGCTGACGACGATGTTCAGTCCGCTCGTGTCGGCGAGCAGCTGGAGCACCGCACGCGTCTCGATGTCCTGGAAGTTCAGCGTCAGGCGCTCGCCCGTGTATTCGCGGTTCTCGTCGAACAGGCCGACCTGCTGCTCCTCTTCCTCCACCGGGGGCTTCAGCTCGAGCGTGAACGTGTTGTCCGTCTGGTAGGCGAGCTGCTCGTAGTCCGTCGACGGCGTGACGACGAGCCGCGTGTTGCCGTTGCTCCGCAGCGCGTCGACGGTCGAGACCGGCGTCGCGAAGTCGGTGACGTCGAGGCGGCGCATCAGCTCTGTCGGCAGCTCGGTGCCCTGGAAGTCGACGACGACGCGCCCGCCCTCCTGGCGGACGTCGACCGTCGTGCGCGGATCCGTGAGCTGGACGACGACCTGGCCGGCACCGTCCGGTCCTCGGCGGAAGTCGATGTTGCTGATCGCGCGCGGACCGGCGGCGGCCGCGGCCGCCGGCTGCGTGCGCGCGGGCTGACCGGCGAACGACGCCGCGGCGCCGCCCGCACCCTGGCCGACCGTGACGTAGACGCTGTCGCCCTCGACCCGCGTCTCGTACGGAGCCATCGTGCTCATGTTGAGGACGATGCGCGTGCGGCCGTTCGCCTCGGCGGCGAGCACGGTCGTCAGCGGACCGACGTTCACGTCCTGCCGGCGCTGGCTCATCCCGAGCGCAGTGTTCGGCAAGTCGACCGTGATCCGCGCGGGATCGTCGATCGTGAAGCTCATCGGCTCCGGCGCCTGGCCGTTCGTCCGAAGCCGAAGCTCGACGCGCTGCCCCGGCAGCGCCTGCACGTCGATGCCTTCGAGTCGGAGATCCTGTGCGGCGGCGGACCAAGAGAGACCGGCGGCCGCGAGCGCGGCGATCGTCGCCGCGGCGCGGCGCAGATGCGCGACCGTGCGCGCGCACCGAACGGGGGTCGAGTTCAACATACAGTTCACTCCCTGATGGCTCTCGTGGTGCTCAATCGGCGAGCCCGATCGCCGCGGGGCGCTCGAGGTAGCCGCCGAGACCGTCCGGGACGATCTCCACCAACCGAATCTCTGATGCGGAAATAGACGTGATGCGGCCATAGTTCTGGCCCATGTGATTGCCGACCGTCACGCGATGAATCAGCCCGTCGGCCCCCTGAACCAGGCCGAAGTTCGTGCCGCGCACGTTCAGCGTGCCGACCATGCGCAGCGTGTCGAGCGGGAACTGCTCGAGGAACTCGCGCGGGCGATTCGGATCGGGCGCGTCGATCGCGTTCGGGTCCGGGTTCACGCGGCGCTGCGGCGTGTCCGGCATGAATGGCGACCGTCGACCCGCCGGGTCGTAGGCGAACGTCGGCGCCGGCCGGATCTCGGGCAACGGCTCGATGCGCCCGCCCGGCCTGGCCTTCACCTCGTCGATGTAGGCGCGAAGCTCGTCCATCTCGTTGCTGCAGCCGGCCAAGGCGCCGGCCGCGGCCGCGACGGCGGCCCAGCGCACGATCGCTTGCGTCCGTATCACGACGCTCCTCCCGCGGTGTCTTCCTCGAGATACCGATAGGTCTTCGCCGTCGCGTCGAGCGTCAGCTCGTCGAACGGCGCATCTCCGCCCGCCGGCGTGATCGTGATGTCGTGCAAGGTCACGATCCGCGGCAGCGCGGCGATGCCGCTGACGAAGCTGCCGATCTCGTGGTAGCTGCCGGTGTAGCGGATGCGGATCGGCAGCTCGGCGTAGAAGTCGCGCTGGATCTCGCCCATCGGCTGAAAGAGCTTCTCCTCGAGCCCGGCGGCGAGCCCGGTCTGCGAGATGTCGACGAGCAGGCTCGGGACCTCGGTCTTCCCGGGCAGCTGCCGCAGCATCGTGCCGAACGAGCGCTCGATCTCGGCGAGCTGCTCGCGATAAGCGTCGAAGTTCGCGGCCTTGCGCTGGCGCGCCTCGAACGTCGCGCGCAGATCCTGCTCCTCGCGCTGCGCGCGCTCGAGGATCGGCTTCTCGGTCTTCACGACGAACATGTAGATGCCGAACGCGAGCACCGCGGCGAACGTCAGCACGCATGCGCCGATCCGGATCGGCAGCGGCCAACGCCCGGGATCGTTCGTGTCGAGATTCTGCAGCTCCTGAATGATGTTCATTGCACCGCCTCCGCTTCGTCGGCGCGCGAGACTTGCTGCGCGAACACGGTGAATTGGGAGTTGCGAGCCGGACCCTGCGCGACCGTCTCGACGACGTCGAGGCCCGGATCCCGCAGCCACTCGGAGCTGTCGATGTTGCGCATCAGCGCCGACACGCGGGTGCTCGACTGCGCGGAGCCCTTGATCTCGATCCGCGACTGCTGTTGCTTGACTTCCGTCAGGTACACGCCTTCAGGCGTCGCATTGACGAGCTCGTCGAACAGGTGCACGACCTCGGGCCGCGAGCGCTGCAGCCGGTCGATGATCTCCATCCGCGCGAGGAGCCGCTCCTTCTGGCTCTCGAGCCCCTCGATCTCGGTGATCTGCCGGTCGAGCTCCGCGATCTCGCTGCGCAGGAGCTCGTTGCGCCGGTTCTGCTCGGAGATCCAGCCCTGCACCGTGAGCTTCGAGGCGTACACGAGCAGGCCGCCGACCAGGACGGTGCCGAGCAACGCCGTCAGGAATTCCTTCTTGCGCTTCTGGCGCAGTTCCGCGCGCCATGGAAGTAGGTTGATCGTCGGCATGTCAGTCGAAGCTCCTCAAAGCGAGACCGCACGCGGTGAGGAGCGCAGTCGCGTCCTTCTCGACGCCCTGCGCCTTCGCGCGTCCCGAAACCTTCATCTGGCCGAGCGGGTCGCCGATCTCCGTCGGAATGCCGACGCGGCTGCCGATCACGTCCGCGACGCCCGGGATGTTCGCGCAGCCGCCGCAGACCAGGATCTGATCCGGCTGCTCGCGGCCGCTGCCCGAGGCCAAGAAGAACTGGAGCGAGCGGCTGACCTGCTGCGACATGTCGTCGATGAACGCGTCGAGCACCTCGGGCTGGTAGTTGCTCGGCAGGCCGCCTTCCTTCTTCGCTCGGCCGGCGTCCTCCATGCTCAAGCCGTACGTGCGCATGATCTCCTCGGTCAGCTGCTGGCCGCCGAAGGCGAAGTCGCGCGTGTAGATGACCTTCAGGTCCTTCAGCACGCTGAAGGTGGTGGTGCTCGCACCGAAGTCGACGATCGCGATGAACTTGTCGGCGCCGCCGTCCGGCATCTGATGCGTCATCAGGCGGCATGCGTTCTCGACCGCGAACGCTTCGACGTCGACGACCTTCGCGGACAGCCCGGCCGCTTCCACGGCGGCCTGCCGCTGCTCGACGTTCTCCGTGCGGGTCGCGACGAGCAGGACGTCGAGCATGTCCGGGTCGCGCTCGCTCTCGCCGATGACCTCGAAGTCGAAGCTGACCTCTTCCATCGGGAAGGGGATGTACTGATCCGCCT
>CAYWGQ010000253.1:0-3739 GCA_964457725.1 uncultured Gammaproteobacteria bacterium | reverse complement strand
CGTAGATCTCGTCGCTCATGACGACGAGCCCGTGCCGCTCGGCGAGCCGCGCGATCGCGGTCAGCGTCTCGCGCCCGTACACCGCGCCGGTCGGGTTGTTCGGATTGATCACGACGATCGCCCGGGTCTGCGGCGTGATCAGCCGCTCGATCGCCTCGACGTCGGGCGCGAACCCGTTGTCCTCGGGGCACGGGTAGTACACCGCACGGCCGCCGTTCAACACCGTCGCCGCGGTCCACAGCGGATAGTCGGGGCTCGGAATCAGCACCTCGTCGCCGGGGTTCAGGAGCGCCCGGAGCGTCAGGTCGATCAGCTCGCTCACGCCGTTACCCATGAACACGTGATCGGCGGTCACGTTCAGCACGCCCCGCTCCTGCTGCTGCATCACGACCGCCTCGCGGGCGGGGAAAATGCCCTTCTGGTGGCAATAGGGCTCCGCCGCGCCGAGGTTCTCGATCATCGCGAGCCGCATCGTCTCCGGCGTCCGGAAGCCGAACAGGCCCGGGTTACCGATGTTGAGCGACGTGATCTCGTAGCCTTGCCGCTCGAGCTCGTGGGCCCGCCGGGCGAGCCGTCCGCGAATCTCGTAGCGAACGTTCTTCAGCTGGCCGCTGGCTTCGATCTGGCTTTGGCGTAACACGGCGTGAACCTATCGGAGGGAAAACGTGAGCGTGCCTTGTAGCACGCGCGCCGAGAAAGCGTCCAGGGCTGCGGCCCCGGTTCTCCTCAGGGCTCGTGCCCGGTGCGGACCGGGCGCCCGGGGTCGCGGATCCACTCGCTCCAGGAGCCCGCGTACAGCCGCCCGCCGTCGACGCCGGCGGCCGCGAGCGCCGCGAGCAGATGGCAGGCCGTGACGCCGGAGCCGCACATCGCGACGACGTCGCCTGGGCTGCGGCCGCCGAGCAGCGCGGCGAGCTCGGCGCGGAGCGCCGGCGCCGGCAGGAAGCGGCCGTCGGGACCGAGATTTGCCGTGAACGGCCGATTCACCGCGCCGGGCACGTGCCCCGCGACCGGGTCGATCGGCTCCTGCTCGCCCGCATAGCGCGCCGGAGCGCGAACGTCGACGAGGAGCCCGCCGCGCCGCAGATGAGCCTCGATCTCCTCGGTCGCGACGACGGCGGCGTCGGCGGTCCGCGCAAGCCGATAGCGGCGCGGCTGCACTTCGGGCGGCGTCCGCTCGAGCGGCAGGCCGAGCCGCTGCCAGGCCGGCAGGCCGCCGTTCAGCAGATACGCCCGCTCGTGGCCGATCCAGCGGAGCAGCCACCAGAGCCGCGCGGCGATCGCGCCGCCTTGCGCGTCGTACGCGACGACGGCCGTATCCTCGTCGATGCCCCACTCCCCGAGCCGCTCCGCGAACTGCCCGGCGTCGGGCAACGGGTGACGGCCCTCGTGCGGGCCGGGCAGCCGCGCGAGATCGCGGTCGAGGTCCGCGTAGCGCGCGCCGGGGATGTGCGCTTCGAGGTACTGCTCGCGGCCGCGCGCCGGCGCGAGCAGGTCGAAGCGGCAATCGACGACGACCCAGCCGGGTTGCGCGGCTCGCTCCGCGAGCTCGGCAGCTTCGATCAACGGTCCGTTCATCGGCGCATTGTAGCGACGCCGTCGCGCGGCCGTGACGCCGGTTGCTGAACCGGTGGCGGCGGGTCACTAGAATGGCTGCCGACTGTCGGTCGTGCTCCACGGAGAGGACATTGCAACGAATCCTGGTCGCGCTGAAGCGGGTGGTCGACTACAACGTCCGCATCCGCGTGAACCCCGACGGCTCGGGCGTCGCGACGGACGGGCTCAAGACGAGCATCAACCCGTTCGACGAGATCGCGCTCGAGGAGGCGCTGCGCCTGAAGGAAGCCGGCCACGCCGCCGAGATCGTCGCCGTGACGCTCGGGCCGCGCGCGGCGGAGCAGCAGCTCCGGACGGCGCTCGCGATGGGCGCAGACCGGGCGCTCCTCGTCGAGACCGACGGCGCGCTCGAGCCGCTCGCGGTCGCCCGCGCGCTCTTTGCCGTCGTCGAGCGCGAGCAGCCCGATCTCGTGCTGCTCGGCAAGCAGGCGATCGACGGCGACAACAACCAGACCGGTCAGATGCTCGCCGCGCTCTGGGACCGGCCGCAGGCGACGTTCGCGTCGCGCGTCTCGGTCGACGGCGGCACGCTCGTCGTCACGCGCGAGGTCGACTCCGGCCTCGAGACGATCGCGGTCGAGCTCCCCGCGGTCGTCACCGCCGATCTGCGCTTGAACGAGCCGCGCTACGTGAAGCTGCCGGATATCTTGAAAGCGAAGCGCAAGCCGCTCGAGACGCTGCCGCTCGCCTCACTCGGCGTCGCAACCGAGCCCGGGTTCCGGATCGTCAAGACCGAGCCGCCGGCTCCGCGCGCCCGCGGCCGGATGCTCGCCGACGCGGCCGAGCTCGCGGCCGAGCTAGGCCGGCGAGGATTCGTCTGATGGCCGCCGTGCTGATCGTCGCCGAGCACGACGGCGCGCGCCTGAACGCGAGCACCGCGAAGTGCGTGCGCTGCGCGGGCGAGCTCCGGCCGGAGGCCGTCGACGTAGCGGTGCTCGGCGCGGGGACGGCCGCGGTCGCCGCGGAAGCGGCAACGCTCACCGGCGTCCGGCGCGTGCTGCACGTCGACCGGCCGGAGAACCGCGAGCCGCTCGCCGCGATCCTCGCACCGCAAATCGCCGCGCTCGCGCACGCCTATACGCACGTGCTCGGACCGGGCACGACGTTCGGCAAGGACGTGCTGCCGCGCGTCGCCGCGTTGCTCGGTGTCGGCATGCTGAGCGACGTGATGGCGGTCGAGGGACCGCACCGCTTCCGGCGGCCGATCTACGCGGGCAATGCGATCGTGACCGTGGAGGCACCGGCGGACTCGATACTGGTCGCGAGCGTGCGAACGGCCTCGTACGCCGAAGCGCCGCGGGGAGGCTCCGCGCCGATCGAAACCCCGGCCGTGGACGTCCCGTTGCCGGCGCATACGCGCTTCGTCGAGCGGGCGAGCGGCAGCGCCGGGGAGCGGCCGGATCTTCAGACCGCGGCGCGCGTCGTCGCCGGCGGGCGCGCGCTCGGCAGCGCCGAGCAGTTCGTGCTCGTGCAAGCGCTCGCCGACCGCCTCGGCGCGGCGGTCGGAGCGTCGCGAGCGGCGGTGGACGCGGGGCTCGCGCCGAACGAGCTGCAGATCGGACAGACGGGCAAGGTGATCGCGCCGGAGCTCTACGTCGCGATCGGCATCTCCGGCGCGATCCAGCATCTGACGGGAATCAAGGACGCGGGAACGATCGTCGCGATCAACAAGGATCCGGACGCCCCGATCTTCGAAGTCGCCGACCTCGGGCTGGTCGGCGACCTGTTCGAGATCGTTCCCGCGCTGCTCGCCGCGCTGCCGCCGAAAGGCGGCTAGCCGTCAGCCGAGCTGCTCGAGGGCCTTCTCGGCGGAGCTGATACCGAACTCGCCGGGCGGCTCGACGTTCAGCTGCTTCACGACGCCGTCCTCGACGATCATCGAGAAGCGTTTGCCGCGCTGTCCCATCCCGAACTTGCTCGCGTCGAGCTCGAGGCCGAGCGCACGCACGTACTCGCCGTTGCCGTCAGCCAGCATCAGCACCTTGCCGTCCGCATCGCTGGATTTGCCCCATGCGGACATCACGAACACGTCGTTCACGGCCATGCAGGCGATCGTGTCGACGCCCTTGGCGGTGAGGTCGCCGGCTTTCTCGACGTAACCCGGCAGATGCTTCGCGGAGCA
>CAYWGQ010000252.1:0-3763 GCA_964457725.1 uncultured Gammaproteobacteria bacterium | reverse complement strand
GGTAGACCTTCGGGTCGTCGATCAGGATCTCGCCGATCTCGCTCGAGTAGTAGTCGCGCAGCGCGCGGACGATCGCATTGCCCTCCTGGTAGATCAGGAACGGCGCCGGCCGCGTCACGACGACCTGCAGGATCGACTCCCAGACCCGCAGCAGGTAGTCGAGGTCCCACTTGAGCTCCTCGGTGCTGCGGCCGACGCCGGCCGTGCGCACGATGCAGCCCATGCCCTCGGGCGGCGCGAGCTCCTCGAGCGACTGCCGGACGATGTCCCGGTCCTCGCCCGTGATGCGGCGCGAGACGCCGCCTGCGCGAGGGTTGTTCGGCATCAGCACGAGGAAGCGGCCCGCGAGGCTCACGTAGGTCGTCAAGGCGGCGCCCTTGGTGCCGCGCTCCTCCTTGTCGACCTGCACCACGATCTCCTGACCTTCCTTCAGGACCTCGCGGATTTGGATGCGCTCGCCCTCGGCGGGCTCGCGGATGAAGTACTCGGGGGAGATTTCCTTCAGCGGCAGGAAGCCGTGCCGCTGCGCGCCGTAGTCGACGAAAGCCGCCTCGAGGCTCGGCTCGAGCCTCGTGATGCGGCCTTTGTAGATGTTTGCCTTGCGTTGCTCTCGGGAGGGGACCTCGATATCAAGGTCGTAAAGCTTCTGGCCATCGACCATGGCCACACGCAGCTCTTCGCGCTGCGTGGCGTTCACCAACATTCGCTTCATAAATGGTCAGTTCCTTCAGCCGGGACCTTGGCCCGGAGTAGAGCACCGCGGTCGGCGAGCAGGCACAGCGGGAACCGAACTGTGGGATGGGCTGTATCATTGAGTCTCGCGCCGGCGCGGCGCTGGGCTCCATCCGTCCGTCGAGTTCAATCTTCGGGTTCTTGACGGAGAGCCAATCGCGCGCCTTCGATCACCGCGGCGTACGTAATTCCGGTTACGCCGGCTATCGATATTGCACACCTGGCGGACCGATCGTGGCCGCCTCGTTGGAAACAGGCTCGGGGACGCTTAGCTGGTTGCCCAACACGGGCGCAACCCCTCGCGTACTATAGCACAGGCCCTCGAGCGCTCAATTCGTACGACCTTGAATTCTCCGGAAAAACACAACTCGCGCGGTGCCGAGCAGCGGGTCGTCGACCGCGAGTCCGCGGGGCAGCGGCTCGACAACTATCTGCTCGCGGCGCTGAAGGGCGTGCCGCGCAGCCACGTCTATCGCCTGATCCGCTCCGGTCAGGTGCGCGTGAACTCGGGGCGCTCGTCGCCGAGCTATCGTCTCGAGGCGGGCGACCGCGTGCGGTTGCCGCCGGTTCGCGACGTGAAGCTGCCGCGCACGGGTCCCGGCCGCGAGGGGCTCGGCTGGCTCGCCGAGCGGATCGTGTTCGAGGACGATCGGCTGCTGGTCCTCGACAAGCCGGCGGGCCTCGCCGTGCATGGCGGCAGCGGCGTGCCGTACGGCTGCATCGAGGCGTTGCGAAGCCTGCGGCCCGATCTGCCGTCGCTCGAGCTCGTGCACCGGCTCGACCAGCCGACCTCCGGCTGTCTGCTGCTCGCGAAGCGCCGCAGCACGCTGCGGGCGTTGCACGCGCTGCTGCGCGAAGGGCGGCTCGAGAAGCGCTACTTCGGACTGCTCCGCGGCGCGCTCGGGGACGGCGTCACGTCCGTCGACGCGCCGCTCGCGGTCCGCCACGCCGGCGGCGAGGCGCGGGCGGCAGTCGCGCCGGACGGCAAGCCCGCGCACACTGCTTTCCGGCTGCTCGAGCGCTATCCGGGGCCGTCGTCGTTCGCCGATATCACGATCGGAACCGGCCGAACGCACCAGATCCGCGTGCACGCGGCGCACATCGACCACCCGCTCGCCGGCGACGACCGCTACGGCGATCCGGCGTTCAACGCTCGACTCGAACGCTTCGGGCTGAAGCGGCTCTTCCTGCATGCGCACGCGGTCGCGTTTAACTGGCCGGACACGGGCGAGCCGTTCTCCGTCAGCGTCCCGCTCGCGCCGGAGCTCGCCGCCGTGCTCGACGCTATGTCGCAGAGAGAGGATCGATCCCGGCCTCGCTGAGCGTGCGGGCGACCCAGATCAGCGGCAGGCCGGTCAACGCGGTCGGGTCTTGCGAGACGATCCGCTCGAACAGCACAATGCCGAGCCCTTCGGCCTTGAAGCCGCCGGCGCAATCGTACGGCTCCTCGATCCGCAGGTACCGGTCGAGCGCCGCGCGCGACAGCGTCGCGAACGCGACGTCCGTGCGGTCGACCGTCTGCCAGCGCCGGCCGCTCGTGCCGTCCGCGATGCAGACCGCGGTGTAGAAGCACACCGTCTTGCCTCGGCAGGCGAGGAGTTGCTCGAGGGCTGCGTCATGGCCGCCGGGCTTGCCGAGGGGGCGGCCGTCGAGCGATGCGACCTGATCGGCGCCGATCACGACCAGGCCGGGCGCGGCGCACGCTTGGGCCTTCGCGGCGGCGAGCCGCCGCGCGAGGGACTCCGGCGCCTCGCCGGGCACGGGGGTCTCGTCGACATCCGGGGCGCGGCACTCGAACGGCAGGTTCAGCCTGGCGAGCAGCTCGCGGCGGTAGCGTGAGGTGGAGGCGAGGACGAGCGTCGGCATCGGGACTCCGGAAGGGCGGCAGAAACGCCGCGTAACTCGCGGTTTTGACCGAAGAAACTGTTGTAACTTATCATGGCGCGTCATGTCTGCGCCGCTCTCGAGCTGGTACAGTCTGCACGACCTGCAGTCGCTCGGGGTGAGGCGAGCGGAGCTCGGCGGGCGGCTCGAGGTGCGCGACATGGAGCGCCTGCGCGGCTTGCTCGCGAGCGACGATGGTGCCGTCGAGGCGAAGCTCGCGTTCCGACGCGACGGCGAGGGGTGGCTGACGGTCAGGCTCGAGATCGGGGGCGACCTCCGCCTCACGTGCCAACGGTGCCTCGAGCCGTTCACGCACGCCGTGGACGAGGACGTCGAGCTCGCGCTGCTCGAGTCGCCGGCGCTCGAGTCGCGGTTGCCGGAAGGCTACGAGCCCATCGTGCTCGAAGGGAACCGGCTGCAGCCGGCGCAGCTGATCGAGGATGAGTTGATCGTTTCGCTGCCGTTGGCGCCGAAACACGCGCGGGCGGCGGACTGCGGAACGCTCGGCCGCGGATTGGAGTCCGAGGCGGCGCCGGGTCATTGAGCCCGGCCGCCGAGAACGAATTGGATTGATATCGAGGAGAACCAGCCATGGCCGTTCAACAGAACCGCAAGACGCCGTCGAAGCGCGGCATGCGCCGCTCGCACGACGCGTTGAGCCCGCCGACCCTGACGGTCGATTCGACCAGCGGCGAGACGCATCTGCGCCATCACGTGAGCCCGAGCGGCTACTACCGCGGCCGCAAGGTCATCGACGTTCGCCAGCCGGGCGCCGAAGAGGAATAGGGGCGACGCAGCCGAGGGCGTAGCGGGCAGTCGTGCTCGCGGGCTCGTTACGGCCGCTCGGAGCCGGGGGGATGACGCGCAAGGTCACCATTGCGTTGGACGTGATGGGCGGCGATCACGGCGCCGTCGTCGTCGTTCCCGCGGCATTTGCGACGCTCGAGAAAGACGACTCGGTGAGCCTCGTGCTCGTCGGGTTGCCGGAGACGCTCGAGCGGGCGAAGCGCGAGGCCGGCGATCGCTACGGCGATCGGCTGCGCTATCAGCCGGCGGCCGAGGTCGTCGGGATGGACGAGCCGCCGTCGGACGCGCTGAAGCGGAAGAAGAACTCGTCGATGCGCGTCGCGATCGAGCTCGTCAAGGA
>CAYWGQ010000251.1:3112-3765 GCA_964457725.1 uncultured Gammaproteobacteria bacterium | reverse complement strand
TTCGACGGCTCGTCGATCGCCGGCTGGAAGGGCATCAACGAGTCAGACATGATCCTGATGCCCGACTGCGCGACGGCCGTCCTCGACGTCTTCAGCGAGGAGCCGACGCTGAACATCCGCTGCGACGTCATCGAGCCCGCGACGATGCAGGGCTACGAGCGCGACCCGCGCTCGCTCGCGAAGCGTGCCGAGGCCTATCTGCGCTCGACGGGCATCGCGGACGAGGCGTACTTCGGGCCGGAGAACGAGTTCTTCGTGTTCGACGACGTCCGCTGGGAAGTCGCGATGCACGGCGCGTCCTACGCGGTCGATTCGACCGAGGGCCACTGGCAGTCGGGCAAGGTCCGCGCCGAGGGAAACATCGGCCACCGCCCGGGCGTCAAGGGCGGCTACTTCCCTGTGCCGCCGGTCGACTCCCTGCACGACATCCGCTCCGCGATGTGTCTCGCGCTCGAGGAGATGGGCCTCGTCTGCGAGGTGCACCACCACGAGGTTGCGACCGCCGGTCAGTGCGAGATCGGCATCAAGTTCGGGACGCTGGTCGACAAGGCCGACCAGGTCATGGTGCTGAAGTACGTCGTCCAGAACGTCGCGCACAGCTATGGCAAGACCGCGACCTTCATGCCGAAGCCCCTCGTCGGCGACAACGGCAG
>CAYWGQ010000251.1:0-3102 GCA_964457725.1 uncultured Gammaproteobacteria bacterium | reverse complement strand
CGTCCATCAGTCGCTCGCGAAGGGCGGTAAGAACCTGTTCACCGGCGACGGCTACGGCGGCCTCTCCGAGACCGCGCTCTACTACATCGGCGGCATCCTGAAGCACGCACATGCGTTGAACGCGTTCACGAACGCGTCGACGAACAGCTACAAGCGCCTCGTGAAGGGCTTCGAAGCGCCGACGCTGCTCGCGTACTCCGCGCGGAACCGCTCGGCCTCGATCCGTATCCCGTACGTGTCGAACCCGAAGGCGCGCCGCATCGAGGTCCGCTTCCCGGACAGCATGGCGAACCCGTACTTCGCGTTCGCGGCGATGATGATGGCCGGCCTCGACGGCATCCAGAACAAGCTCCACCCGGGCGAGCCCTCGGACAAGGACCTGTACGACCTGCCGCCTGAGGAAGAGCGGAACATTCCGACGGTCTGCTTCAGCCTGCAGCAGGCGCTCGAGGCGCTCGACAAGGACCGTGCATTCCTGAAGGCGGGCGGGGTGTTCAGCGACTCGCTGATCGACGGCTACATCCAGCTGAAGCAGGCGGAGATCACGCGGCTGCAGATGACCACGCACCCGGTCGAGTTCGACATGTACTACAGCCTGTAGGCCCGCGGAGACGTTCTGTAAAGGCGAAAGTGCGGCGGGGTTCGCAGAATCCCGCCGCCGCCGTTGGCGGAAGTCCTCCTGCGGCGCTAAGCTTGGAGCGTGCGTAAGTGGCTGATCTTGGTATCTCTCTGGACGCTCGGCGCGAGCGGCGCGACCGTCTGGACGTGGGTGGACGAGAACGGCGTCACGCACTACTCCGACACTCCGGTCCCGGGCGCGCGCCGGATCGATCTGCCGGAGCCGCGGCCCGCGGCCCCGGCGCCCGCGCCGCAGGCCATCCCCCGAGCAGGCGCGGCGACCGCGCCGCAGGTGCAGCCGGAGCGCGGCCACTCCTATCGCCTGTTCCTCGTCACGAGCCCGACCGAGCAGCAGACGCTCTGGAACATCGGCGGCACGCTGGAGGTCGAGCTCAGGCTCGAGCCGCAGCTCGAGGCGGGTCACGTGATCGACATCTTGATCGACGGGGAGCGGCGGTATCTGAACACGACGTCGCTCCAGGTCACGGTCCCCGAGGTGTTTCGCGGAGTGCACACGCTGCAGGCCGCGATTCTCGATGCACGTGGCGAGATCGTGCTGCGCTCGTTGCCGGTCACCTTCATGGTGCAGCAAACGAGCATCCTGAATCCGAACAACCCGAACGCTCCGCCGCGCCGAGTGCCGAACGCCGGCTGAGCGCTCGCGGGCCGGGCAGCAGCCCGCTCGGCCGAGCACGCCGCGCCCCCGACAGCGGCAACATTCTCCAGAGCCTGACCACCGCGGTCGTCGTGCTCGACGGCGAGCTCGACATCACCTTTCTGAATGCCGCGGCCGAGGCGCTGCTCGGGACGAGCGCGCGGCGCGTGATCGGCAGGCCGATCGCGGAGCTCGTGACGCCGGCGCGCGAGCTGCTCGCGCTTTGCCGGCGCGCGCTCGAGACCGGGCTCACGTTCGGGCTGCGTGAGCTCGCGGCCCGCGTCGGCGAGCGCGAGCTGATCCTCGACTGTCGTGCGACGCCGCTCGAGCGCGAGCCCGGCCTGCTGCTCGAGCTGCTCGACACGGAGCGCGATCGGAAGATGCGCCGCGAGGCCACCCTGCTCGCGCAGCAGCGGCTGTCGCGGCGGATCATCCGGCAGCTCGCCCACGAGGTGAAGAACCCGCTCGGCGGGCTGCGCGGCGCGGCGCAGCTCCTCGAGCGGCAGCTTCCGGAGCCGGAGCTGAAGGCCTATACGCGCGTGATCATCGAGGAGGCCGATCGTCTCGCGTCGCTCGTCGACGGCATCTTGCGGGCGGGCTCCGCGCCGCAGCTCGAGACGCTGAACGTGCATCGCGTCACCGAGCACGTGGCGCAGCTGATCGAGGCCGAGAAGCCGGCTGCCGTGGAGATCGTTCGCGACTACGATCCGAGCCTGCCGGCCGCGAGCGCGGACCGCAATCAGATGATTCAGGCGTATCTGAATCTCGCGCGCAACGCCCTGCAGGCGATCGGCGAGCGCGGCCGGATCACGTTCCGGACGCGGGCGCTGTCGAACTTCGTGCTCGGCGGCGAGAAGCACCGGCTCGTGCTGTCGCTCGAGGTCGAGGACGACGGTCCGGGCATTCCCGACGAGCTCAAGGACACGATTTTTTATCCCCTAGTGACCGGCCGGACGACCGGCACCGGGCTCGGGCTCACGATCGCCCAGGATCTCGTCACGCGCAACGGCGGGCTGATCGAGTTCATGAGCGAGCCCGGGCGGACCGTGTTTCAGCTGCGGCTGCCGGTCGCGGGGAACGGCAACGAGGAGGCCTCTTGATGGCGACGCCGGGGTTGAGCGTCTGGGTCGTCGACGATGACGAATCCGTGCGTTGGGTGCTCGAGCAGGCGCTGAAGCAGGCGCAGATGATTCCGCGCGGCTTCGATGAGGGCCGCGCGTTCTTCGCCGCGCTCGAGCGGCAGCGCCCGGACGTGCTGATCACCGACATCCGCATGCCGGACATGAGCGGCCTCGAGCTGATGGAACGGCTCGCGGCGACGGACCCGAATCTGCCGGTGATCGTGATCACGGCGCACTCGGATCTCGAGAGCGCGGTCGCCGCCTACCAGGGCGGCGCGTTCGAGTACCTGCCGAAGCCGTTCGACATCGACGAGGCGATCGAGCTCGTGTCCCGCGCCGCACGCCAGCGCGGCTCCGGCGACGGCCGGCAGAGCGAGGCGAAGCAGCCGCCGCGGATCATCGGTCACGCGCCGGCGATGCAGGAGGTGTTCAAGGCGATCGGCCGGCTGTCGCGCTCGAGCATGACCGTGCTGATCACGGGCGAGTCCGGCACCGGGAAGGAGCTCGTCGCGCGTGCGCTGCACGAGAACTCGCCGCGCGCGCGGCAGCCGTTCGTCGCGCTGAACACGTCCGCGATCGCCGCCGAGCTGCTCGAGTCCGAGCTCTTCGGCCACGAGAAGGGCGCGTTCACGGGCGCGATGGAGCGGCGGATCGGCCGGTTCGAGCAGGCCGACGGCGGCACGCTGTTCCTCGACGAGATCGGCGACA
>CAYWGQ010000250.1:0-3899 GCA_964457725.1 uncultured Gammaproteobacteria bacterium | reverse complement strand
AGCCGGAGTACGTCGCGACGATGTGCATGTCGCCCATGATGTTCTCGCCGAGCCAGGTCTCGACGCGCTCGATCAGGTTCTCGTCGTTCAGGTAGGCGTTGATCACGTAGGAGTTGCCGGACGGCGCCTTCACCGTCGGGCTCCAGCTCAACACCGTGTAGTTGCGGCCGTCGACGCGGCGGCGGCTCGCCGTCGCGTTGGCCTCCGCGGCGCCCTTCAGGAAGCCCCACGGCGTGATGTAGAGCTCGAGCGATTGCCCCCAAGGCTGGGAGAGGTCCGCCTGCTGCGGCGTCACTTCCTGGAAGAACGTGCCGGGCGTCACCGTGGTCGAGCCGCCGGGGCCGATGTTGAACGTGTTGCCGGTGTGGCGCGACGTCGGCGCGTTCAGATCGATCACGCGCACGTAGTTGTGGATCGGCCGCATCGGGTCGTGCGGGCCGTAGCAGATCATCTGCGCGGCGTTCGCCCCGCACTGTTGAAACGCGACATCGCGCGCGGAGCCCGAATACGTGATGGACTGGACGTTGCCGAGCGCGCGCTGCGCGTTCGCGATCACGGTCCTTGCGTCCTGCGCGATAGCGGTACCGCACAGCGACGACGCGCAGAGTGCCGCCAATGCCAGCTTCTTGACCACTGTTATTCCCCCTTGCCCTTTTCGTTCGGGAATCAAGACGAGGCACGATTCTACATGCGGAAAGACGCCGGTGCTCGCGTGAAGCGGCGCCTCCGGCTCCCGGATCGCGCGTTTCTGCCCGGTGGCGGACAATAAGACAGCGCTGCTACCGTCAGGAGGCCGCCATGAAGCGCAATCTTGCCCGCCACCCGGTGCATCTCGGCACCGGCGCGACCGCAGTCAGCGAGCCAGAGTTCACCGGGATCGAGTGGTACGAGGCATACATGCAACGCCACGCGAGCGACGGCGCCGAGGGCCGGCTCGTGTCGATGTTCTCGTTCGACGCGCCGTGGGACAGCTGGGAGATGCACCCGCAGGGCCACGAGGTCGTGATCTGCACCGAAGGCGAGATCACGCTCGTGCAGGAGATCGACGGCAAGGAGGTGCGGACGACACTCGGGCCGGGCGAATACGCGATCAACCCGCCCGGCGTCTGGCACACGGCGGAGGTGAGCGGCCGCGCAACCGCCGTCTTCATCACCGCCGGCGCCGGCACCGAAGGACGGCCGCGCAAACGCTGAGCGACTTTGGGAAGCCTCGGGCCCGGCAAAGGGGCCCCGCGCCCGGACCGTTTGCAGTACGATCGCGGAGGAGGTCCGGCGCGATGGACCAGACGATCCGCTTCTTGACGACGAGCGACGGCGTGAGGCTCGCCTACGCGACCTCGGGCTCCGGCCCGCCGCTCCTGAAGACCGCGAACTGGCTGAACCATCTCGAGTTCGACTGGGAGAGCCCCGTCTGGCGGCACTGGTTCGGCCTGTTCTCCCGGCACCATCGCCTGTATCGCTACGACGTCCGCGGCAGCGGGCTGTCCGATTGGGTGGAGACGAACCTCTCGTTCGAATGGCAGGTCAGGGACCTCGAGCAGATCGCGGATGCGGCGGAGCTCGAGCGGTTCGCGCTGCTCGGAATCTCGCAGGGCGCGTCCGTCGCGATCGAATACGCCGCACGGCATCCGGAGCGCGTGAGCCAGCTCGTCATCCACGGCGGCTTCGTGCAAGGCTGGGCGCGCCGCGGCGTCGAGTCGCAGCGCACCGGGCGCGCGCAGGCCGAGCTCGTCCGCGTCGGCTGGGGCGCCGACACGCCCGCGTATCGGCGGATGTTCGCGGAGCTGTTCATCCCGGGCGCGACGGAGGAGCAGCTCGCCTGGTTCAGCGAGCTGCAGCGCCGCACGGCGCGGCCCGACATCGCCGCCCTGATCATGGAATCGGCCGGCGACATCGACGTGACCGACCGGATGGCGCTCGTGCAGGCGCCGACGCTCGTGCTGCACCCGCGCGACGACGTGATCGTGCCGTTCGACCAGGGCCGCGTGATCGCGGCCGGCATACCCGGCGCCAAGTTCGTCGCGCTCGACAGCGGCAACCATCTGCTCGTCGAGGACGAGCCGGCCTGGCGCCGCTTCGAAAGCGCGGTCGGCCGATTCCTCGGCTGGGACGCGCAGACCTCGCGCGGCCCCGCGCCGGAGGACGACGTCGCCGCGCGCGCCGGCTTACCGGCGCACGTCTATCGGTTCGACCGCTGCGAGCTCGATCCGCGCTCGCGCGAGCTGACCCGCGACGGCCGCGCCGTCGCCATCGAGCAGCGCGCGTTCAACCTGCTGCTCTACCTGATCGAGCACAGCGACCGTGCGATCGGCAAGGACGAGCTGCAGGAGGCGATTTGGCCGCGGATGATCCTGACGGAAAGCGCGCTGACGCGCTGCGTGATGAAGGCGCGGCGCGCGGTCGGCGACGACCCCCACCGGCAGCAAGTCATCAAGACCATCCACGGCCACGGCTATCGATTCGTCGCCCCGCTCGCTTAGCTACGGCTTCGTGGCGGTGTCCCAGTGCTCGACGATCTTGCCGTCGGCGATCCGGAACATGTCGAACCACGTCGTCGTGTACGGCTGGCCGTCCTTGTCGACGCCTTCGCGCACGAGCGCGAGCACGACGAGATCGCGCTCGGCCACGATCGACACGAGGCGGTCGATGTGGTCCTTGACCGGCGTCGGCTGAACGTTCAGCGCGCGGAAATACGCCTTCACACCTTCGAGCCCGGTCTCCGCGTTCGGGTTGTGCTGGTGATACTCCGGCGCGAGGTACTTGTCGGCCTCGTCGATCCGGCCAGCCTGCAGGAAGTTGCGCCACATGTCCCACACGAGCCGCTTGTTCGCGGCGAGCTGCGGGTCGTCGCTCTCGAGCAGGGCACGCTGCGCCTCGGGGGAGATCGCGACGACGGGCTCGGCCGCGTCGGCGGCGGCCGAGAAGGCGAGAACGGCGGCGATTCCGAGAATCGGTCTCATGGTCAGCTCTCCTTTGTGATCGTTGTGAGTAACGGAGCCAGATCGCTCTGACACGATAGCGGCGCGCCGCGCTGCGGTGCGCCCTATTCCTCCCGCAGCGCGAACGCGAACAGCGCGCTGCCCGCGGCGATCGCGACGAACTGACGCCCGTCGACGGCGTAGCTCATCGGCGCGCTGTTGATCTGCCCGCCGAGCGAAGCGCGCCACAGGAGCTCGCCGGTCTCCGCGTCGAGCGCGAGGAAGTAGCCCTCGCGTCCGCCGCCGAACACGAGATCCCCCGCGGTCGACAGCACGCCCGCCCAGGTGATGTCCGCCATCCGGTGCTCCCAGACCGGATCGAGCGTCTCGGGGTCGTACGCACGAATGACCCCGTAAGCCTCCTCGTCGTTGTTGAAGAACGGCTCGAGGTTCACCTGCCCCATCGCGGTCTGGCGGCGATGGATGCCGGCCGGCTGCGGAAACTGGCCTTCGATCGCGACGATCCCAGAGTTCTCCCAGTGCGAGACGTAGTAGAGGCCCGTCCTCGGGCTGAACGCCGGCGCCGCCCAGTTGATCGCGCCGTGCACGTGCGGGTGGAACAGCTTCGGCTCGCGCGTGATGTCCATGCCGGGGACGCGGAGCAGCCGGCCCTTCTCGTCGAAGCCGGCCCACCAGTTGTGCTTGACGTACGGCTTGCCGGTCAGGAACTCACCGGTGACCCGGTCGAGCAGATACATGATGCCGTTGCGGTTCGCCCAGAGCATCACCTTGCGCGGTTGCCCGCGCCACTCGATGTCCGCGAGCAGCGGCACCTGCGTCGAGTCGTAATCGAGCTCGTCGTGCGGCGTGAACTGGTAGTACCAGACGAGCTCGCCGGTATCCGCGTCGAGCGCGACGACCGAGTTGCTGTAGAGGTTGTCGCCGAGCCGCACGCTGCCGTCCCAGTCGGGCGCCGGGTTG
>CAYWGQ010000249.1:0-3977 GCA_964457725.1 uncultured Gammaproteobacteria bacterium | reverse complement strand
TGACGACCGCGATCATCGGCTGCAGGTGCAGGAACGACGCGTCGCTCTCGTCCGCCTCGGCGACGAGATAGCGGCCGGCACCGAGCCTCGCGTTCGCGTCCGCGGATAGGAGCCGCCCGCCGATCACGAACGTCGGATCGAGCCCCGCTTCCGCGAGCACGCTCGCGATCAGGCTCGTCGTCGTCGTCTTGCCGTGCGTGCCGGCGATCGCGATGCCGTAGCGGAAGCGCATCAGCTCGCCGAGCATCTGCGCGCGCTGCACGACCGGCACGCGCCGCGCCTGCGCGGCCTGCACCTCGGGGTTGTCGGGCGGCACGGCGCTCGAGACGACGACGACGTCCGCGTCCTCGACGTTCGCCGCCGCGTGCCCCTCGCGAATCTCCGCGCCGAGCGCGGCGAGGCGCGCGGTGACCGGCGAGAGCTTCAGGTCCGAGCCCTGCACGCGATAGCCGAGGTTCAGGAGCACCTCGGCGATCCCAGCCATGCCGGCACCGCCGATGCCGACGAAGTGGATCTTGTTGATGCGCCCCATCCGGTCGTTCATCGCGCACCTCCGGCCGCGAGGCAGGCTTCCGCGAGCCGCTCGGCCGCGCCGACGCGCGCGAGGCTGCGCGCGCGCTCGCCGAGCGAGACGAGCGCGGGCCCGCTCGCGAGCAGCCGCTCGAGCTCGGCCGCGAGCGATTCCGCCGTGAGGTCGCGCTCCGGCAGCAGCGCGCCGGCGCCGGCCCCGACGAACTGCTCGGCGTTCCTCGTCTGGTGATCGTCGATCGCGTGCGGGAACGGGATCAGCACCGCGCCGACGCCGGCCGCCGCGAGCTCCGACACGGTCAGGGCGCCGGCCCGCGCGACGACCAGATCGGCCCAGCCGTAGGCCGCGGCCATGTCCTCGATGAATGCATCGACCCGCACGCCGTCGCCGGCGAGCCCGAGCGCCTCGTATCGCTCGGCCGTCTCGTCGCGTCCGGCCGTGCCGGTCTGGTGCCAGACCTCGGGGCGGAGCTCGGCGGGCAACCGCGCGAGCGCCTCGGGCACGGTCCGGTTCAACACCCTCGCGCCCTGGCTGCCGCCGAGCACGAGCACACGGCGGCGCTCGGCCGCCCGCGCGCCGAACCGCTCCGCGGGCGGCGGCAGCGCGGCGATCGAGTCGCGCACCGGGTTGCCGACGAGCTCCGCACGCACGCCCGGCGGGAAGCTCCCCGGAAACGCCTCGAACACGCGCTCCGCAAAGCGGGCGAGCCAGCGGTTGGTCGTGCCTGCGACCGCGTTCTGCTCGTGGATCAGGAGCGGCTTGCGCGCGAGCCACGCGGCGAGCCCGCCCGGACCCGACACGAAGCCGCCCATGCCGAGCACGGCCGACGGCCGCCGGCGGCGCAGAGTGCCGAGCACCTGCAGCACGGCGAGCGCGATCCGAAACGGCGCGGCGAGCCAGGCCAACGCGCCGCGGCCGCGGACGCCGTAGATCGAGATCCACTCGACGTCGATGCCGTGCTGCGGCACGAGCCGCGCTTCGAGACCGCGGCGCGTGCCGAGCCAGACGACCGCGCTGTCGCGCCGCTTGAGCGCTTCGGCGACCGCGAGACCCGGGAACACGTGCCCGCCGGTGCCGCCGGCCATGATCATGATCGGGCCCGCGGTCATCGCCCGCGCCTCCGCTTCTTGCGCTGCGGCCGTTCGGCCGCCTCCTCGCGCTCGGAAGATCGCGGCTGGACGGCCGCGCCCGCCTTTCGGCCGCGGACGTTCACCTCGTAGTAGATTCGCGCGAGGAGGCCGAGCGCACCGAGCGTCGCGACCGTGCTCGAGCGGCCGTAGCTCACGAGCGGCAGCGCGAGCCCCTTCGTCGGCAGGACGCCCGCGTTCACGCCGATGTTGATGAACGCTTCGAGGCCGAGCAGCAGCCCGATGCCGACGGCGAGGAGGCCGTGGAACGGCAGGCTCTGCCGCAACGCCTGGCGACCGAGCGCGATCGAGCGGTAGACGATCATCCCGAACAGCACGATCACGAGTGTGGAGCCCGCGAGACCGAGCTCCTCGGCGAGCACCGCGAACACGAAGTCCGTGTGCGCCTCGGGCAGATAGAAGAGCTTCTGCACGCTCTCGCCTAACCCCACGCCGGCGACGCCGCCGCGGCCGATCGCGATCAGCGATTGCGTCAGCTGGAAGTCGCTGCCGAACGGCTCGTCCCACGGATTGAGGAACGCGAGGATGCGCTTCCACCGGTACTCCGACGTGTACGCGAGCACGGCGAGCGCCGCGGCGCCGGCCACGACTGCGAGCGAGAAGTCCCGCAGCCGCGCGCCGGCGACGAACAAGAGCCCGAGGCTCGCGGCCGTCAGCACGACGACCGCGCCGAAGTCCGGCTCCCCGAGCAACAGCACGGCGGCGACCGCGACGAGCAGCAAGGGCTTCAGGAAACCCTTCAGCGACGTCGACAGCTCCTCGGCGCGGCGCGCGCCGTAGGCCGCGATGAACATCAGGATCGCGATTCGAGCGGGCTCCGACGCTTGGAGCGTGACCGGGCCGATCGCGAGCCAGCGTCGCGCGCCGTTGATCGGCTCGCTCAAGCTCGGAACGAGCACGAGCACGAGCAGCGCGAACGCGGCGGCGAGCAGCAGCCAGTGCAGCCGATACCACGACTCGATCGGCACCGACGCCGCGAACGCGAACGCGGCGGCGCCGAGACCGAGCGCCGCGAGATGACGGTAGAGATAGAAGAGCGGCTCGCCGGTGTTCCGCTCGGCGAGCGAGATCGACGCGGAGCCAACCATGATCGTGCCGATCACCGCGAGCAGGAAGCACGCACCGACGAGCGTCGGATCGAACACCGGGCCGCGTTTCTCGAGGAGCGCGCTCATGCCGGCAGCTCCCGCACCGCGGCCGCGAACGCTTCGCCGCGGTGGCGATAGTCGCGGAACATGTCCTGGCTCGCGCACGCCGGCGAAAGCAGCACCGTATCGCCGGGCGCCGCGAGCGCCGCGGCCGTTGCGACCGCCTCTTCCATGCTCTCGGCGTAACGCACCGCGGCAATCGGCTCGAGCACTGCGCCGATCTGCCGCGCGGCCTCGCCGATCAGCACGGCCGCCTTCACCTTGCCGACGGCGGCCGCGGCGAGCGGCGCGAAGTCCGCGCCCTTGCCGATGCCGCCCGCGATCAGCACGAGCGGCCCCGCGAGCCCCGCGAGCGCCGCGACGGTCGCGCCGACGTTCGTGCCCTTCGAGTCGTCGAGATACGCAACGCCGCCCCGCTCCGCCACGGGCTCGCAACGATGCGGCAGCCCGCCGAACGTCCGCAGCACGTCGAGCCGCGGCGCGAGCGGCGCGTCGAGCGCGTCGGTCAGCGCGAGCGCGGCGAGCGCGTTCGCGGCGTTGTGCCGGCCGCGAAGCGCGAGCTCGGCGAGCGGCAGCAGCGGCTCGCCGTGACGCGCGAGCGACGGGCCGCCGCTCGTCGCGACGATCGAGTAGCCGCGTGCGAGCGGGCGCTCGACGGAGAACGCGACCGCGTGCCGATGCCGCTCGCCCATCGCGCGCACGAGCGGGTCGTCGTCGTTCACGACCGCGTGCGACGCGGCCGCGAGCAGCTTCTCTTTCAGCGCGGCGTAGTGCTCGACGCTGCCGTGCCGGTCCAAGTGATCGGCGGAGACGTTCAGCACGGTCGCCGCGAGCGGCCGCAGGCTCTCGGTCGTCTCCATCTGGAAGCTCGAGATCTCGAGCACGTACGCGTCCGCGGCGCCGCGCTCGAGGAGCTCGAGCGCCGGCGGTCCGAGATTGCCGCCGGCCGGCGCGTCGAGCCCGGCCGCTTCGAGCATCCGGGCCGCGAGCGTCGTCACGGTGCTCTTGCCGTTCGAGCCGGTCACCGCGAGCACCGGTGCCGCGGCGTGCGCGGCGAAGAGCTCGATTTCGCTCGCGACCGGGATGCCGCGCGCGCGGGCCTCGCGGACGATCGGCAGGACCACCGGCAGGCCGGGCGAGAGCACGACGCGC
>CAYWGQ010000248.1:0-3977 GCA_964457725.1 uncultured Gammaproteobacteria bacterium | reverse complement strand
TCGGCATCATGAACATCATGCTGGTGTCGGTGACGGAGCGGACGCGCGAGATCGGGATTCGGCTCGCGATCGGCGCGCTCGAGAGCGAGGTGCTGCTGCAGTTCCTCGTCGAGGCGGTAATCCTGACGACGGCGGGCGGCACGATCGGCGTGCTGCTCGGGCTCGCGGCGTCGTACGTCGCGGCGCGGATGCTCGCGTTTCCGTTCGTCGTCGATCCGCTCGTGATCGGGGGAGCGTTCGCGTTCTCGGCACTGATCGGCATCGTTTTCGGGTTTCTGCCGGCGCGGCGCGCCGCGCGGCTCGATCCGATCGACGCACTCCGCCACGAATAGCGCACCGACAACGTAGGAGCGGCTGTCCAGCCGCGATCTTCGGCTTCGTCTCGGTCGCGTCGCCGTCGTACCGACGCCGCGCTGCGGCGTGCCAGACGTTCGGCGGCGCGGCGGTCGCGGCTGGACAGCCGCTCCTACGTCAAGAGACGCGCGGCTCCAGCGTCTGGGTGAAGAGCGTCGCGCCCTCCAAGTCCTTGAGGTGGACGGTCATCGTCCCGGTGCGGCCGTCGATGTCGACCTGGCCGAAGAACTGGTAGCCCGCGAACGGCGAGTAGTTCTGGCCGGGCGGCACGCGTTGGAACACGACGTCCAGGCCGAACGTGTCGTCCGGCAGGTTCGGCCCGAAGCTGCCCGCGTTCAGCGGCCCGGCGACGAACTCCCAGAACGGCTCGAAGTCCTTGAACTGCGCGCGCGCGGGATCGTACCGATGCGCCGCGCAATAGTGCACGTCGGCGGTCAGCCAGACGACGTTGGCGATCCGCCGCGCCTTGATGAACGACAGCAGCTCCGCGAGCTCGAGCTCGCGCCCGAGCGGCGGCCCGTCGCCGTTCGCGATGCCCTCGAAGCGCGGCCGGCCCTGCTCGTCCTCGCCGTCGCCGATCACGAGGCCGAGCGGCATGTCGGCGGCGATCACCTTCCAGAGCGCCCGCGAGCGCGCGAGCGCGTGCTCGAGCCACCGTAGCTGCGTCGCGCCGAGAAAGGCGGTGTCCGGGCCCTGCCGCTCCTGGCGGTTGTAGGAGTTCGGCCCGCGGTAGCTGCGCATGTCGAGCACGAACACCTCCAGCAGCGGCCCGTACGGAATCCGCCGGTAGATTCGGTCGGGCGCGCCGCCGCCCGGGCGGTGCAGCGGCGCGTACTCGAGGAACGCACGACGCGCGCGCTCGACGAGCACGCGGACGTCCTTCTCGGTATAGCGGTCGTCCGCCGAAAGGTCCTTCGCGGGCGACCAGTTGTTCACGACCTCGTGGTCGTCCCACTGCCAGATCTGCGGCACCTCGGCGTTGAAGCGCCGGACGTTCTCGTCGAGCAGGTTGTAGCGGAAGCGGCCGCGGAACTCGGCGAGCGTCTCGGCGACCTTCGCGACCTCCGGCGTGACGACGTTGCGCCACTCGCGGCCGTCCTCGGCGATCTGCACCGGCAGGATCGGCCCATCCGCGTAGACCGTGTCGCCGCTGTGGATGAAGAAGTCCGGATTCGTGCGGCGCATCGTCTCGTACATCCGCATGCCGCCGAACTCCGGATTGATACCGAACCCCTGCCCCGCCGTATCGCCCGACCAGAGGAAGCGCACGTCGCGCCGAGTCGCGGGGGCCGTGCGGAACCGCCCGGTGACCGCGCCGCCGCGCCGCTCCCCTGCCGCGAACGAGACGCGCACGAAGACCTCGCGGTCGGCCGGCAAGCCGCGCAGCTCGACGCGCGCCGTGTAGTCCGTCGCCGCGACGGCGCGCGGGCCGCGCACGGTGACCGCTTCGCGGAAGCTCGGCTCGAGCGCGTGCTCGACGAGCAGGCGCGACGTTTCGCTCGCCCGGCTCCAGATCACGGCGCGCCCCGGGCGCACGTCGCCGATCGCAAGTCCGTGCGTCGGGTGCGGCGCGGCGCCGTGGCGCGCGCGCTCCGCGTCCGCGTCGCGCAAGAGCGCGCTGCCGCTCCGCGTTTCGGCGGCTGTGACGGCGTGGCGACGCGATGCTCCCATCAGGTTGATCGATGAACGCGTGTCAACGGACGCACGAATTCTACTCATGCGTGTCCGCGCGTGGTGCAGCGTGCACGAACGTGCACGCCCGAAGTGCAACACGAAAGCGCCGCTCGAGCGCAGAGCGAGAAATTACGCGGCTTGGAAGCTCTGGCATGGATGTTGCTCCGCGTCGTGCGCGTCGAAGCGACGACGCTGCCAACGATAACGAAATCTGCACTCACAGACCGGGAAAGGAGATTCCTCGATGATCAGTACGCGAGCCACGGCGCGGCCGTGGGCGGCTCTGCTTGGGACGTTGCTGGCGCCGCATTGGGCACAAGGCGCCGGCACGATCCAGATCGACGATACGCGCTGGGTCAGCGTCGGCGCCGGCATCCGTGCGGGCTTCACGAGCACGGAGGATGCGACGCCGTCCGGCGACCGCTCGAGCACCTTCGCGGTTCAGAGCCTGCGGCTCTACGTTAACGGCCAGGCGAGCGAGACCGTCAAGTTCACGCTCAACACCGAATGCGAGAGCTGCGTCTTCGGCCAGGACGCGAACGACCCGATCGGCGCGGCGGGCGACATCGACATCCTCGACGCGATCGCGCAGTTCGAGTTCAGCCCCTCGTTCAACCTGTGGATCGGCCGCATGCTGACGCCGGCGGACCGGATCGAGATGAACGGTCCGTACTACGGCCTCTCGTGGAACCAGTACACCGTGCCCCTGCTGCCGTCCGATCAGCTCGGCCAGGCGGGACTTCTCGGCCGCGACGACGGCATGACGCTGTGGGGCACCGTCGGCAAGTTCCAGTATGCGGTCGGCCTCTTCGACGGCGTCGACGGCGGACCGAACGTCGACGACGACCTGCTGTTCACGACGCGCGTCGCGTTCAACTTCCTCGAGATGGAGCCGAACCCCGCCTACTACACGAGCAGCACCTACTTCGGCGAGGCGGGCGACATCTTCACGCTCGCGCTTTCGAGCCAGTCGCAGAAGAACGGCACCGGCTCCGCGCTGTCGCCGGGCGACTTCAGCGCGGTCATCCTCGACATGCTCTACGAGAACGCGTTCACCAACGGCAGCGCGTTCACGGTCGAGGCGGAATACAAGAAGTTCGACGCCGATCTGACGCCGCTCGCGCTCGCCGATCCGGACTGCTTCTGCCTGTTCGACGGGGACGCGTACTTCGCGACCTTCGCCTACCTGCTGCCGGGATCCGGTCCGGTCCGCTATCAGCCGTACGTCCGCTACAGCTCGAACGAGCCGACCGACGGCCCCGACAGCGACCTCACCGAGATCGGCGTGAACTTCCTCATCCGCGGCCACAACGCCCGGCTGAACGCGAACTTCACGAGCGGCGACGCGAACCTGACCGGCATGCCGGGACCGGACGTCGACAGCTTCTTCTTCGGCGTGCAGATCCAGATCTAGGTCATAGGAGACACGAACATGACGACCCGCACCACCCTTCGCGCCGCCGTCGCGGCGCTCGCGCTCGCCGCGGCCGGAGCCGCCGCGGCGGAGGACACGATCAAGGTCGGCGTGCTGCACTCGCTGTCCGGGACGATGGCGATCAGCGAGACCACGCTCAAGGACACGATGCTGATGCTGATCGAGCAGCAGAACGCGGCCGGCGGCCTGCTCGGCAAGAAGCTCGAGGCGGTGGTCGTCGACCCCGCCTCGGATTGGCCGCTGTTCGCCGAGAAGGCCCGCGAGCTGCTCGAGATCCACGACGTCGCGGCGGTGTTCGGCTGCTGGACGTCCGTCTCGCGCAAGTCCGTGCTGCCGGTGTTCGAGGAGCTGAACGGCCTGCTCTTCTATCCGGTGCAGTACGAGGGCGAGGAGTCCTCGAGAAACGTGTTCTATACCGGCGCCGCGCCGAATCAGCAGGCCATCCCCGCGGTCGACTATCTGATGAACGAGCTCGGCGTCGAGCGCTGGGTGCTCGCCGGCACCGACTACGTCT
>CAYWGQ010000247.1:0-3995 GCA_964457725.1 uncultured Gammaproteobacteria bacterium | reverse complement strand
CCACCGACACGCGGATTTTCAGTCCGCTGCTCTACCAACTGAGCTACCTGGCCATTCGCGGGCGGGTGCCGCGGTAGCCTCCGCGGCGGGCGCCTATTACAGCGGCCCCCTTACCGGGTCGTCAAGGCAGCGCGCCGAGACGGCTGTTTTGACAGCGCTTCTTCGCACGTCTAGCCTCGACGAAGACCGGTCTGCCGCACGGGAGGGAACCCGCATGTCGCATGCCCACGACCTGCGGGCGCCGAGCGCCGCGGCGCTCGCCGCGCGATATCGCTTCGTCCGCCAGGCGACGCTCGACCTGACGGCGCCGCTCGCGGCCGAGGATCACGTGGTGCAAGCGATTCCGGAGGCGAGCCCGACGAAGTGGCACCTGGCGCACACGACGTGGTTTTTCGAGCGGTTTTGTTTGCTCCGGCAGGAAGAGGTCGCGGCTGGACAGCCGCTCCTACACAGCCACGAGGTCGCGGCTGGACAGCCGCTCCTACACAGCCACGAGGTCGCGGCTGGACAGCCGCTCCTACACGCCCACGATGGCGTGGGTAGTGGCGATTACGAGCCGTTTCATCCGCTCTACGATCGGCTGTTCAACTCCTACTACTACACGGTCGGGGAGATGCACCCGCGGCCGGAGCGAGGGCTGCTCAGCCGGCCGACGGTCGCGGAGATCGTCGCGTACCGCGAGCACGTCGACGAGGCGATGGAGAGGCTGATCGAGCGGCGCGGCGGCGATCCCGAGCTCGCGTTCCTGATCGCGCTCGGCCTGAACCACGAGCAGCAGCACCAGGAGCTTCTGCTGACGGACGTGAAGCAGGCGTTCTTCGCGAACCCGCTCGGACCGGCCTACGCGCCGCTGCCCGAGCCGCCCGAGCGCGAGGCCGCGCCGCTTCGCTTCGTCGGCCACCCGGGCGGAGTGTTCGAGATCGGCAGCGACGGCCGGGATTTCTGCTTCGACAACGAGACGCCGCGCCACGAGGTGCTGCTCCGGCCGCACGCGCTCGCGAGCCGCCTCGTCACGAACGGCGAGTTCCGCGAGTTCATCGAGGCCGGCGGCTATCGCGATCCCGCGCTCTGGCTCGCGGACGGCTGGGCGCAGATCCGGAAAGCCGGCTGGAACCGGCCGCTCTGCTGGTCCGACGATCTCGAGCGCGAGTTCACGCTCGGCGGGTGGCGGCCGCTCGACCGGAACGCGCCCGTCTGCCACGTGAGCTACTACGAGGCGGATGCGTTCGCGCGCTGGGCGGGCGCCCGACTGCCGACGGAAGCGGAGTGGGAGGCCGCCGCGGCGAAGACCGAGATCGACGGCAACTTCCTCGACGCCGACTATCTGCATCCGGTCGCCGGCGGAGGAGCGTCGAGCGAAGGCGCCGCGATCGCGCAGCTCTTCGGCGACGTGTGGGAGTGGTGCGCGTCGAGTTACGCGCCGTATCCCGGTTTCCGCCCGCTCGCCGGGTCGCTCGGCGAGTACAACGGCAAGTTCATGTGCAATCAAATGGTCGTCCGCGGCGGGTCGTGCGCGACCTGGGCCGAGCACGTGCGTGCGACCTACCGCAGTTTCTTTTATCCCCACGATCGATGGCAATTTTTGGGATTCCGGCTCGCGCGGGACGAGTAACGGCAGCGCCGTCGCCTCCCTGCCGAAGCCGTTATGCACCCGGGAATCAACCGAATAGCGCGAGATCGAGCGGCGACTCCCGGCCGCGAAGCCCGGCACGGCGCTCGGCGAGCAGTGGCGCGGTTGTTGCAAAGCGGGAAGAAATCCTCGCGGAGGGAACCGCATGCGCAGCCAGCTCGCTGTCGCGAACGACGTCGCTTTGGGCCTTGCAGCCGAACGGGATGAGATTCTCGCCGGGCTGACCGCGCCGCAAAAACGCATCGATCCGAAGTATCTCTACGACCGCCGGGGCTCCGAGCTCTTCGATCGGATCTGCACGCTGCCCGAGTACTATCCGACGCGCACCGAGCTCGGCCTGATGCGCCGGCACGGGGCAGACATCGCGGAGCTCGTCGGGCCCCGCGCGTCGGTCATCGAGCTCGGTGCGGGCTCGAGCATGAAGGTGCGGCTACTGCTCGATCATCTGGTCGAGCCGGTCGCCTACGTGCCGGTCGACGTCTCCGGCGAATACCTGAGCGCGCAGGCGGAGGAGCTCGCGAGCGACTATCCGCGGCTGCGGATTCAGCCGGTGTTCGCGGACTTCACGCGGCCGTTTCCGCTGCCGCCCCACCCCGTCACGCCCGAGCGCAACCTGGTGTTCTTCCCGGGCTCGACGATCGGCAACTTCTCGCGGCGGACGGCCGGCGAGCTGCTGCAGGTGATGGGCGCGGTCGCGAAGCCTGGCGGGGCGCTCCTGATCGGCGTCGATCTGCGGAAGGATCCCGAGATTCTGCATGCAGCGTACAACGACCGCCGGGGCGTTACCGCGGAGTTCAACCTCAATCTGCTCGCGCGGCTGAATCGGGAGCTCGGCGCCGACTTCGAGCTCGACCGCTTCGAGCACCTCGCGATCTACGACGAGGCCGAAGGCCGCGTCGAGATGCGGCTCGTCAGCAGGTGCGCGCAGCGGGTCCGCGTCGACGGCACGCTCGTCGCGTTCGAGCCGGGCGAATACATCGTGACGGAGCACTCGCACAAGTACTCGCTGCAGGAGTTTCGCGAGCTCGCGCGCAACGCGGGGCTCGGGCCGCGGCGGTGCTGGGTGGATCGGGCGGAGCTGTTCAGTCTGCATTACTTGGTGGCGGGTTAGAAAAATCGCGGCTGGACAGCCGCTCCTACGGGGGCGGAGCGGCGCGTAGAGCTCGAGAAGCGGGAGCCGAGCGCTCCCACTTTCGCGGCCCGGCGGCTTATCATCGGACCATGGCCGAGAAAATTTACCGAGTGTCGAAGGCTGCGGCCGCGCACGCCTTCATCGACAAAGAGCGCTACGAGGCGATGTATCGCGCCTCGATCGAGAACGAGGACGGCTTCTGGCGCGAGCAGGCGCGGCGGCTCACTTGGATCGACCCGCCCCAGCAGATCAAGGACGTCTCGTTCGACGCGCGCGATCTCCATATCCGCTGGTTCGCCGACGGCACGCTGAACGCGGCCGTCAACTGCGTCGACCGGCATCTCCCGAGCCGCGCCGAGCAGACCGCGATCCTGTGGGAGAGCGACGGCGGGGAGACCCGCAGAGTCACCTACCGCGAGCTCCACGAGGAGGTTTGCCGGTTCGGCAACGTGCTGCGGCAGCTCGGCGTCGGGAAGGGAGACCGCGTCACGATCTACATGCCGATGATCCCCGAGACTGCGGTCGCGATGCTCGCATGCGCGCGGATCGGCGCGATCCACTCGGTCGTGTTCGGCGGCTTCTCGCCGGAGGCGCTGCGCGGCCGGATCGAGGACTGCGGCTCGCGCGTCGTGATCACGGCCGACGAGGGCGTTCGCGGCGGCAAGCGCATCCCGTTGAAGGCGAACGTCGACGAGGCGCTCGAGCGCGTGACGGGCACGAAGGTCGAGCACGTCGTCGTCGTCGAGCGCACCGGCGCGAACGTGCCGTGGCACGCGGAGCGCGACCGCCGATACCGCGATCTCGCGGAAGCCGTGTCCCCGGCCTGCGAGCCCGAGACGATGTCGGCCGAGGATCCGCTGTTCATCCTCTACACCTCGGGCTCGACCGGTAAGCCGAAAGGCGTGCTGCACACGACGGGCGGCTACCTGCTCTTCTCCTCGCTCACCCATCAGTACGTGTTCGACTACCACGACGGCGACATGTACTGGTGCGCCGCGGACGTCGGCTGGGTGACGGGCCACAGCTACATCGTCTACGGGCCGCTCGCGAACGGCGCGACGACGCTGATGTACGAGGGCCTGCCGAACCACCCGACCGCGAGCCGGATCTGGGAGATCGTCGACAAGCACCAGGTGAACATCCTCTACACGGCGCCGACCGCGATCCGCGCGCTGATGCGCGAAGGCGACGCGCCGGTGAAGCGCACGTCGCGGAAGAGCTTGCGCATCCTCG
>CAYWGQ010000246.1:0-4043 GCA_964457725.1 uncultured Gammaproteobacteria bacterium | reverse complement strand
GATGACGTAGTGCTCCGGCATGCCCTGCTCGATCAGCGAGTTCTCGGTCAGCGTCGCGGTCGGGCAGGCCTGGACACACGCGCCGCAGGAGACGCACTCGGAGTCGAAGAACGGCACGTCCTCGCTCGCGGCGACCTTCGACGCGAAGCCGCGCCCGTCGATCGTCAGCGCGAAGGTGCCCTGCACCTCCTCGCACGCGCGCACGCAGCGCGAGCAGACGATGCACTTCGTCGGGTCGAACGTGAAATACGGGTTGCTCGTGTCCTTCGGCTCGTCGAAGTGGTTCGCGCCGGAGTAGCCGTAGCGGACCTCCCGCAGACCCACGGCGCCGGCCATGTCCTGCAGCTCGCAGTCGCCGTTCTCGGGGCAGGTCAGGCAGTCGAGCGGGTGGTCGGAAATGTACAGCTCCATCACGTTCCGCCGGATCGCGGCGATCCGCTCGTTCTGCGTCGTGACCTTCATGCCCGGCCGCACCTCGGTCGTGCAAGACGCGGGCAGGCCCTTCGCGCCTTCGATCTCGACGAGGCAGAGCCGGCACGAGCCGAACGGCTTCAAGTTGTCGGACGCGCAGAGCTTCGGGATGTTGACGCCCGCGAGCGCGGCCGCCCGCAGCACGGTCGTGCCCGCCGGAACGGTGACCTCCTCGCCGTCGATCGTCAGCGTGACTTGCTCGGTGGCCGGGCTCGCCGGCGTGCCGAAGTCCCGGGCACGGCGGTAGGGCTTGTAGGCTGCGCTCATAGCTTCTCTCCGGCGGGTCGCGCGGCGTCCGTGCGGCTCCGCAAATCCTCGGGGTAGTGGTTCAGCACGCTCAGCACCGGAAACGGCGCCATGCCGCCGAGGGCGCATAGCGAGCCGGTGACCATCGTGTCGCACAACTCCCGCAACAGCTGCAAATTCGAGGCCTCGTTCTCGCCATTTCGGATTCTATCGATCACTTCGACACCGCGCACCGCGCCGATTCTGCACGGCGTGCATTTGCCACAGGATTCGATCGCACAGAACTCCATGGCGAACCGGGCCTGCTCCCCCATGTCGACGCTGTCGTCGAACACGACGAGGCCGCCGTGACCGATCATGGCGCCAATTGCAGCGAATTCCTCGTAATCGAGCGGGGTATCGAACTGGCTCGGGTGAACGTAAGCACCGAGCGGCCCGCCGGCCTGTACCGCCCGGATCGGCCGGCCGGTCGCCGTGCCCCCGCCGAAGTCCTCGAGAACCTCGCGCAGCGTGGGCCCGAAGCCGATCTCGATCAGGCCGCCGCGCTTCACGTTGCCCGCGAGCTGGATCGTCAGCGTGCCGCGGGAGCGCCCGACGCCGTAGTTCTTGTAGAACTCGGCCCCCTCGGCCAGGATGATCGGCACGGTCGCGAGCGAGATCACGTTGTTCACGATCGTCGGCCGGCCGAAGAGTCCCTTCACGGCCGGCAGCGGCGGGCGATAGCGGACCGTGCCGCGCTTGCCCTCGAGGCTCTCGAGGAGCGAGGTTTCCTCGCCGCAGATGTACGCGCCGGCCGCCTCGCGGACCTCGAGCTCGAAGCGCCGACCGCTGCCGCGGACGTCGGCGCCGAGATAGCCCGCCGCCCGAGCCCGCTCGATCGCCGCCCGCATCGTCCGGATCGCTTGCGGGTACTCGGCGCGGATATAGATGTAGCCTTGCGTCGCACCGACCGCGAGACCGGCGATCGTCATGCCCTCGACGAGGACGTAAGGATCGCTCTCCATGATCATCCGGTCGGCGAACGTGCCCGAATCGCCCTCGTCGGCGTTGCAGACGACGTATTTCTGCTCGGCCGGCGTCCTCAGGACCGTCTTCCACTTGATGCCGGTCGGGAACGCGGCGCCGCCCCGGCCGCGGAGACCCGATTCGGTCACGACCGCGACGACCTGCTCGCCCGTCATCGCGAGCGCGTTCTCGAGGCCCTTGTAGCCGCCGTGCGCGCGGTAGTCGTCGAGCGACAGCGGCTCGGTCAGGCCGACGCGCGCGAACGTGAGCCGCGTCTGCTTCGCGAGGTACGGGATCTCCCGGGTCGGGCCCTGGAGCAGCCGATGCGAGCCGCCGGCCGTGAAGCCCGCGTCGAACAGGCCCGGCACATCGCCCGGCGTGACCGGCCCGTAAGCGAGCCTCGTGCCGTTCGCCTCGACCTCGACGAGCGGCTCGAGCCAGTAGAGCCCGAAGGAGCCGTTCCTGACGACCTCGACGTCGACGCCGCGCGCCTTCGCCTCCGCCGCGATCGCGGCGGCGACTCGATCGGCGCCGAGCGAACGGGCCGTCGTATCTGCCGGCACATAAATACGGGTCATGACGCCCCCTGCTCGGCAAGGATCTCGTCGAACCGCTCCGGCGACACGCGGCCGTAGACGGTCTCGTCGACCATGACTGCGGGCGAGCAGGCGCAGTTGCCGAGGCAATACACCGGCTCGAGCGTGAACCGGCCGTCGGCGGTGGTGCCGTGAAAATCGACGCCGAGGCGCTCCCGGGCGTGGCGCTCGAGCGCGCGGGCGCCCATCGACTGGCAGGCCTCGGCGCGGCAAACGTAGACCGTATGCCGGCCCGGCTTCTCCGTGCGGAAGAAATGATAAAAGGTGACGACGCCGTGGACCTCGGCGCGCGACAGGTTCAGCACGTCCGCGACGACCGGCACGGCCTCCTTCGGCACGTAGCCGAGCTCGTCCTGAATCGCGTGCAGGATCGGCAACAGCGCCCCGGGCTGCGCGGCGAGCCCCTCCGCGATCCCGCGGACGCGCGCCGCGAGCCCGTCATGACCGCCGTTCAGGCTTCTTTTCCGGTCCACTTTCGGATCAGTCACCGCAACTCGTCCTTCCGCCGCCCGACCTTTTCCGAGCCGGGGCTAGTATAGCGGCGGGCCGCCGCCGGGCCTGCAGCCGTCAGCGGCGGCTGCGGGGGTTCTCGAAAAGATCGCCGCTGTCCTCGTCCGGTCTCGGCACGAGACACTCGAAGTCTTTCTCCACGAGGATCTTCAGCGTGCCGCCGCCGTCGAGCGGTTGCTCTCCGCGGATCGACACCTCCTTCGGATCGAGCCAGCGGCGCACCTCGGCCTCGGGCACGGTGACCTTGACGAGCGAGCTCGTGAAGCTCGCGGCGAGCGTGCCGTTGCGCGACACCTCGACGCGGTAGCGCAGCGCGGGTCCGGACGGGAACTGCACCGCGTCCTCGGCGAAACCCGCCTCACTGATCTGCTCGAGCTCGCTCTTCGCGAGTCGAAAGCGCACCGAGTTACCGCGAATCCTCAGCTTCATCAAGAGCTTCTACTGTCGTCGCCGATCTCCGCCGGCGAGCGGCGAGCAGGCGTTCGCGCCTCCTCTCCGAGGCCGGCATTCTAGCGCAGCGCGGCCGAGCAGTCGGCGAACGAAGTCGATGTTGCGTATCGACCACGTTGTTGCGTGGCTAACTAGTGGATTCATAAGCCGTTGACCTATAATCGCGGCCCGGGGACGGCATCGCGGCACCGCTGGGGGAGCGGCGCAGCAGGGGACATTCTTTTCGTGGGAGTGCTATGAGCGACCAAGTCGGCATCAGTGGTTTCGCCGTTTACGTGCCGCCCTACCGCGTCGATCTCGAAGCCTGGTGCGAATGGACCGCCACGCCGTGGGAGAAGACCCGCGCCGTCGTCGGCCGCAGCTTCCGGATGCGCGGGCCCGCCCAGAGCGTCTACACGCTCGCGGCGAACGCCGTCCGCCGGCTGATGGAGCGCTACGAGGTCGATCCGACCCGCGTCGGCTTCCTCGGGCTCGGGACGGAGTCGAGCACCGACAACTCGGCCGGCGCCGTGATCATCAAGGGCATGCTCGACGAGGCGCTGAAGGCCGAGGGCCAGCCGCCGCTGTCGAGGAATTGCGAGGTGCCGGAGGTGAAGCACGCGTGTCTCGGCGGCATCTACGCGCTGAAGCACGCGCTCCGCTACCTCGCGGTCGAGCGCGCGGACCGCTGCGCGATCGTCGTCAGCGCCGACATCGCGGAGTATGCGCGCGGCAGCTCCGGCGAGCCGACGCAGGGCGCCGGCGCGGTCGCGATGCTGCTCGAGC
>CAYWGQ010000245.1:0-4186 GCA_964457725.1 uncultured Gammaproteobacteria bacterium | reverse complement strand
CGACCGCTGCTTCCTGTTCGACGAGCGCGGCCAGTTCATCGAGGGCTACTACATCGTCGGGCTCCTCGCGCGGGCGTTCCTCGAGCAGCATCCGGGCGCGACGATCGTTCACGACCCGCGGCTCACGTGGAACACGCTCGACGTCGTGAACGCGTACGGCGGCAAGGCCGTGCAGAGCAAGTCCGGCCACGCGTTCATCAAGCAGACGATGCGCGACGTCGACGCGGTCTACGGCGGCGAAATGAGCGCGCACCACTACTTCCGCGCGTTCTCGTACGCGGACAGCGGCATGATTCCGTGGCTGCTCGTCGCGGGCCTGATGAGCAAGGAGCGGCGCAAGCTGTCGGAGCTCGTCGGCGAGCGGATGGCGCTGTATCCCGCGAGCGGCGAGATCAACCGCAAGGTCGCGGATGCGCCGACCGTGCTTCGCGAGATCGAGGCGCATTACGGCGCGAGCGCGAAGGCCGTCGACCACATGGACGGGTTGTCGGTCGAGTTCGCCGATTGGCGGTTCAACCTGCGCGCTTCGAACACCGAGCCATTGATCCGCCTGAACGTCGAGAGCCGCGGCGATCCCGAGCTGATGCGCGCGCGGACCGCCGAGCTCCTCGAGCGGATCGGCGGGGAGCCGGGCTGACCGGACCGCCGGCGCCGTGGCGAAGGTTTCCGAGCCGCCCCTGATCGCTGCGCTCCGGCGCCCGGAGACCTGGGGCGCGGGCGTCCGCGCCGTCGAGCTCGTCGAGACGCACATCTCGTGGGTGTTTCTGACGGGCGAGCACGCCTACAAGATCAAGAAACCCGTGCGGCTGCCGTTCCTCGATTTCAGCACGCTCGAGCGGCGCCGCCATTTCTGCGAGCAGGAGCTCGAGCTCAATCGCCGGCTCGCGCCGGAGCTCTACCTCGCCGTCGTGCCGATCGGCGGCACGCCGGAGCGGCCCGAGATCGAAGCGGCGCCCGCGATCGAATACGCGGTGAAGATGCGCGAGTTCCCGTCCGCCGCGCGGCTCGACCGGCGGCTCGCGGCCGGCGCGGTCAGCTGCGAAGCGCTCGAGGCGTTCGCCGAGCGGCTCTCGGCATTCCATGCGGAGCTTCCGCCGCTCGCGGAGCCGGCGGATGCGCCGCAGCGCGTCGTCGCCGCAGCGCTCGAGAACTTCGACGAGCTCGAGACGTTCGCGGAAGGCAACCGGGAGGCGCTCGCGCGGCTGCGCCAGCTGCGCGAGTGGACCGAGCGGGCGAGCCGGTCGCTCGCGGACGTGCTCGCCGAGCGCTTCGCGGCCGGCCGGCATCGGGAAGGGCACGGCGATCTGCATCTCGAGAACCTGGTCGAGCTCGACGGCACGATCGTCGCGTTCGACGCGCTCGAGTTCGACCCGCTGCTCCGCTCGGGCGACGTCGCGAGCGAGGCCGCCTTTCCGGCGATGGACTTGCTCGCCCACGGCCGCGAGGACCTGGGCTATCGCTTCATGAACCGCTACCTCGAGCACGGCGGCGATTACGACGCGCTCCGAGTGCTCCGGTTCTACCTCGTCTATCGCGCGCTCGTCCGCGCGAAGGTTCGCGCAATCAAGGCCAGGCAGGCCGGCGAGGAGCCCGAGCGCACGCCCTACGTCGATCTCGCCGAGCGGCTCGTCGCGCCGCGCCGTCCGCTGCTCGTCGTGACGCACGGGCTCTCGGGCAGCGGCAAGACGCACGTGAGCACCGAGCTCGTCGGGCGGCTGCCGGCGCTCCGCGCGCGCTCGGATCTCGAGCGCAAGCGGCTCGCCGGGCTCGCGGGCACGGCGCGGAGCGGCTCGCCGGTCGGCGGCGGCCTGTACGACGCCTCGGCCAACGAGCGCACGTACGGCCGGCTCGCGGAAATCGCGGCGACGGCGCTGCGGCACGGCTTCGACTTCATCGCGGACGCGGCTTTCCTGCGCGCGGGCGACCGCGCCCGCTTCCGGGACGTGGCGACCGCGGCCGGCGCACGGTTCGCGATCCTCGAGTGCGCGGCGAGCGAGGGCGTCCTCTGCGAGCGGGTCGCGGCGCGCCACGCGCGGGGGACGGACGCGTCCGAAGCGGATCTCCGCGTGCTCGAGCGCCAGCTCGCGACGGTCGAGCCGCTCGACGCGGCCGAGCGCGCCGTCACGGTCACCGCCGACACGTCGAGCGCGCTCGACTACGCCGCCCTCGCCGCCGCCCTCTCTTCCCCCGGCCCCGCGTAGCGATCCTGCGGCGCCCGCTCGGAACGACTCCCGCCGCTCAGCCGAGCGCGGCGCGGCTGCGGCTTCGTTCGGCGTCGCGGCGGTCGCGGCTGACAGCCGCTCCTACCCGCACGGGAACGCGTCACGCCGTCGGCTGGCGGCGATGCGCGACGCTCTGCCGATGCATCCAGCGCCGTGGCTCAGGCTACGTGTCGTCGTCGGAGGTGCTGACTTGCTCGAGGCCGAGGGCGAGGTAGTCGGCCAGCAGCGGCGTGCCGCTCAGGTATTCGGCCGTGCGCGGCGTCCACTCCTGCTCGGCCTGCGCGACGGCCGCCTCCCACTCGTCCGGGCCGTAGTCACCGCGCCCGACCCACATCAGCGCGACCAGCGCGATCTGCTGATCCTGCGCAAGATCGTCGATTGCCGCCTGCAATTGCTGGAATGCGGGGTCGCCGCGCCAAGCCTCGGCTGGGTCGGTCGCCAGGTCGCCCGAATCGTCCTCCTCGGGCATGACCAGGTCCTCGGGGGCCTGAAACTCGCGCGCTTTCGCGATGATCTGCTGAACGATCTCCGGGTTGAGGTCTATCATGGGCATGCAGCTCCGCGGGCGGTCCCATCTTTGCCCGGCACGATCCCTGCAAAAAGGACGCCGAACGGGCTTTGAAATCGTCCGGACCGCCCCAATTACGTGACTTCCGAGAATCCTCGAGAAAGCTATGGAAGAACGCGACGAGAGCAAAGTAGAGCCCGGACGGGAGCAGGACAAGACCTCCCTGCCCGAGGACGTGCTGCTGATCGTGCCGGTGCGCAACCTCGTCATGTTCCCGGGTGCCGTCACGCAAGTGGCGCTCGGCCGGGAAATTTCGATCCGCGCCGCGCAGGAAGCCGTCCAGCACGGCCACAAGCTCGGCATCATCCTGCAGCGCGATCCGAGCGTCGACGAGCCGGGTCCTGACGACCTGTACAAGGTCGGAACGACCGTCAGCGTGGTGCGCTACATCACCGCGCCGAACGGCATGCATCACCTGATTTGCCAGGGAGAGCAGCGCTTCCGCGCGCTCGACTACCTGAACAACCTGCCGTTCCTCGCGGCGCGCTTCGACCTGATTCCGGAGCCGCATTCGACGGATCCGGAGATCGAGGCGCGCGCGGCGCACTTGAAGCAGAAGGCCGCGGAGGCGATCGAGCTCCTGCCGCAAGCGCCGCCCGAGCTCGGGCCCGCGCTCCAGCAGATCGACTCGCCCGGCCAGCTGGCCGACCTGATCGCGGGCCTGATCGACATCAAGCCGGCCGAGAAGCAGACGATCCTCGAGACCGTCAATCTCCGCCAGCGTCTCGACACCGTGATCGACCAGCTCGCCCGCCGCGTGCAGGTGCTGAAGCTCACGCGCGAGATCGGCGAGCAGACGCAGGAGAGCCTGGACGAGCGGCAGCGCGAGTTCCTGCTCCGCGAGCAGCTGAAGACGATCAAGAAGCAGCTCGGCGAGGACCAGGAGAACCGCGACATCGAGGAGCTCCGGCAGAAGATCGAAGACGCCAACATGCCGGAGGAAGCGAAGGAGCAGGCTCTGAAGGAGCTGCGCCGGCTCGAGAACATGCCGGAGGCGGCCGCCGAGCATTCGATGGTGCGCACGTACCTCGATTGGCTCGTCGCGCTGCCGTGGAGCGTGCTCGACGAGGAGAACATCGACATCGCGAAAGCGCGCGAGATCCTCGACGCCGATCACTACGGCCTCGACAAGATCAAGCGGCGGATCCTCGAGTACCTCGCGGTGCGCAAGCTCAATGCGGACGGCCGCAGCCCGATCCTGTGCTTCGTCGGCCCGCCCGGCGTCGGCAAGACGTCGCTCGGGCAGAGCATCGCCCGCGCGATTGGGCGCGAGTTCGTGCGCGTTTCGCTCGGCGGCGTGCGTGACGAGGCCGAGATTCGCGGCCACCGCCGGACCTATATCGGCGCGATGCCGGGGCGCATTATCCAGACCATGCGCCGTGTCGACACGATCAAC
>CAYWGQ010000244.1:0-4224 GCA_964457725.1 uncultured Gammaproteobacteria bacterium | reverse complement strand
ACCGAGCTGATCGTGCAAGGCTTCGAGACGCTCGTCGCCGCCGGGTACCAGCCTGAGGTGGCCTACTTCGAGTGCATGCACGAGGTGAAGCTGATCGTCGATCTGCTCCACGAGGGCGACCTGAAGAAGATGCACCAGTACGTCAGCGACACCGCCAAATACGGCGACCTCTCGCGCGGTCCGCGGATCGTCGATGCGCACGTGAAGGAGAACATGCGCGCGGTGCTGAAGGAGATCCAGGACGGCACGTTCGCGCGCGAGTGGATCGCCGAGAACGAGGCCGGGCTGCCGAACTACAAGCGCCTGCTCCAGGAGGATCTCGATCAGCGCATCGAAACCGTCGGTCGCGAGCTGCGCGGGAGAATGAGCTGGCTCGAGGAATGAGGAGCCGAGTCGCGCTCGCCGCGCGGCTATATTAATGTGTCGCCGCCGCGGCGCCCCGAGCCGGGCTGCCGCCGACACGGTCCCGCGGGCCGCGCCGGGCGGCCCGCGGGCGTCATCGACCGCCCCGTCACGCGGGAGTATGCGTACATGCCACTGAAGACGAGTCAATACATCTGGCACGACGGCCGGATGGTTCCTTGGGAGCAGGCCACCGTGCACGTGCTGAGCCACGCGCTGCATTACGGCTCATCCGTGTTCGAGGGCGTCCGCGTGTACCGCACTCCGCGCGGCGCCGCCGCGTTCCGCTTGACCGATCACATCGAGCGGCTGTTCGCGTCCGCGAAAATCTACCGCCTGCAGATTCCGTACGACGTCGCCACGCTGATCGAAGCGTCGAAGCAGGTCGTGCGCGACAACGGCCTCGTGAACGGGGCGTACATCCGGCCGATCGCGTTCCGCGGCTACGGCGAGATGGGCGTCGCCGGCAACATCGATCAGCCGGCCGTGTGCTCGATCGCCGCGTGGGAATGGGGCTCGTATCTCGGCGAGGGCGGGCTCGAGCAAGGCGTCGACGTCTGCGTGTCGTCGTGGCAGCGCGTCGCCCCGAACACGCTGCCGGCGCTCGCGAAGGCCGGCGGCAACTATCTTTCGAGCGCGCTCGTGACGCTCGAGGCGCGGAGACTCGGCTTCGCAGAAGGCATCGCGCTCACGACGGACGGCTACGTCAGCGAAGGCGCCGGCGAGAACGTGTTCGTCGTGCAGGACGGCAAGCTGCTCACGCCGCCGGTGTCCGCATCGATCCTTGCGGGCATCACGCGCGACACCGTCGTCAAGCTCGCCGAATCCGCAGGGCTGACCGTGTGCGAGCAGAACATCCCGCGCGAGCAGCTGTACATCGCCGACGAGGTGTTCATGACCGGCTCCGCGGCCGAGATCACGCCGGTGCGCTCCGTCGACAAGATTCCGGTCGGCGAAGGCAAGCGCGGCCCGATCACCGAGCGACTGCAGAACCTCTTCTTCGGGCTCTTCGACGGCACGACGGCCGATCGCTGGGGCTGGCTCGAGCCGGTCGAAGGCGGCAAGAGCCGTGCCGCAGCCATCTGATTACAAAAGGTTTTTTCACGCATGAGCGGAAAATCGCTGTTCGACAAGGTTTGGGAAGCGCACGTCGTCGCGCCGGAGACGGCCGATACGCCGGCGGTGCTGTACGTCGATCTGCACCTGATCCACGAGGTCACGAGCCCGCAGGCGTTCGACGTGCTGCGTTCGCGCGGCCTGAAGGTGCGCAGGCCCGACCTCTCCCTCGGCACGCTCGATCACTCGACGCCGACCGTGCCGGTGGGATCGCTGAAGGATCTCGAGGTCGTCAGCGAGCCGGCCGCCGCGAAGCAGGTTCGGCAGATGATCGACAACTGCGCGGAGTTCGGCATCGAGCTGCGCTCCTTCGATAGCCGCGAGCGCGGCATCGTCCACGTGATCGGCCCGGAGCTCGGCGCGACGCAGCCCGGCAAGACGATCGTCTGCGGCGACTCGCACACCAGCACCCACGGCGCGTTCGGCGCGCTCGCGTTCGGCATCGGCACGACCGAGGTCGGTCACGTCCTCGCGACGCAATGCCTGCTCCAGCGCAAGCCCAAGACCTTCGCGATCACCTTGGACGGCACGCTCGCGCCCGGCGTCACTGCGAAGGACGTGATCCTGAAGATCATCGGCACGATCGGCGTCGACGGCGGCACCGGCTACGTCGTCGAGTACCGCGGCTCCTGCATCGAGTCGCTGTCGATGGAGGAGCGGATGACGATCTGCAACATGTCGATCGAGGCCGGCGCCCGCGCCGGAATGATCGCGCCCGACGACACGACCTACGAGTACCTCGCGGGCCGCCCGCTCGCGCCGCAGGGCGCCGACTGGGAGCGCGCCGTCGCGCGCTGGCGCACCCTGCCGAGCGACCCGGACGCGACGTTCGACAAGGAAGTACGGATCGACGTCTCGACGCTTCAGCCGATGATCACGTTCGGCACGAATCCCGGCATGGTGATCCCGGTCGGCGACGCGGTGCCCGCGGGCGACAGCCCGGCGTTCCGCAAGGCGCTCGACTACATGCGGGTCGAGTCCGGCAAGCCCGTGCTCGGCACTCCCGTCGACGTCGTCTTCATCGGCTCGTGCACGAACGGCCGGCTATCCGACCTCGAGGCGGCCGCGCAGGTGTTGAAAGGACGGCGCGTCGCCGAGGGCGTCAGGCTCCTCGTCGTGCCGGGATCGCACGAGGTGAAGCGGCAGGCCGAGGCGCGCGGGCTCGACAAGATCGTGCGCGAGGCCGGCGGCGAGTGGCGCGAGCCCGGCTGCTCGATGTGCATCGCGATGAACGGCGATCAGGTCGCCCCCGGCAAGCTCGCGGTCAGCACGAGCAACCGCAACTTCGAGGGACGCCAGGGGTCGGGCGCACGCACGATCCTCGCAAGCCCGTTGACCGCCGCGGCCGCCGCGGTGCGCGGCGTCGTCGCCGATCCGCGCGAGCTGATGGAGTGATTTCGATGGAGCCCGTGAAGCACATTCGCTCGAGAACGGTCGTCCTGCCCTACGACGACATCGACACCGACCAGATCATCCCGGCGCGCTATCTGACGACGACGACCCGCGAGGGACTCGGCCGGCATCTGTTTGCGAACTGGCGCTATGCCGAGGACGGCAGCGAGCGCGCGGACTTCGTGCTGAACCAGCCCGCGGCGCGCGGCGCGCAGATCCTCGTCGGCGGCCGCAACTTCGGCTGCGGCTCCTCGCGCGAGCACGCGCCGTGGGCGCTGACCGATTACGGCTTCCGTGCCGTCGTCAGCACCGAGATCGCGGACATCTTCCGCAGCAACTCGCTGAAGAACGGCCTCGTGCCGGTCGTCGTCGACGCGGACACCCATCGGTGGCTGATCGACAACCCGGGCGCCGAGATCGCGATCGACGTCGAGGCGATGACGCTGACGCTGCCGGACGGCCGCTCGGTCGCGTTCCCGATCGACCGCTTCTCCCGTTACTGCCTGCTGCACGGCCTCGACCAGCTCGGCTTCCTGCTCGAGCAGGAGGAGGCGATCGCTCGCTTCGAGCAGGGACGGGCGGCATGAGCAGCCGGATCGTCGTGCTCGCCGGCGACGGCGTCGGGCCGGAGGTTGCCGCGCAGGCGGTACGCGTGCTCCGTGCGGTCGCGGAGCGAACCGGGCTCGAGCTCGAGTTCCAGGACGCGCTGATCGGCGGCATCGCGATCGACCGCACCGGCACGCCGCTGCCGGACGAGACCGTCGAGGCGTGCACCGGCGCGGCCGCCGTGCTGCTCGGCGCGGTCGGCGGTCCGAAGTGGGACAAGGGGCCGGGCCACCTCCGTCCGGAGCGCGGCCTCCTCGGCATCCGCAAGGCCCTCGATCTCTTCGCGAACCTGCGCCCTGTGCAGACGCTGCCGGAGCTCGCGGCGATCTCGCCGCTGAAACCCGAGCGGCTTGCCGGCGTCGACATCATGGTCGTGCGCGAGCTGACCGGCGGAATCTATTTCGGCCGCCGCGAGCGCACCGACGAGCGCGCGTTCGACACGTGCGAGTACTCGGTCGCGGAGATCGAGCGCGTTTGCCGGATGGCGGGACGCCTCGCAGAGGCGCGCCGCGGCAAGGTCACGTCGGTCGACAAGGCGAACGTGCTCGACACCTCGCGCCTGTGGCGGGACGTCGCGACGCGCGTGTTCGCGGAGGAGTTTCCGCGCCTCGAGGTCGAGCATCTCCTGGTCGACGCGGCCGCGATGCATCTGCTGAGCCGGCCCGCGGACTTCGACGTGATGGTCACCGAGAACATGTTCGGCGACAT
>CAYWGQ010000243.1:0-4350 GCA_964457725.1 uncultured Gammaproteobacteria bacterium | reverse complement strand
TCCGGGTCGCGCTCGCTCTCGCCGATGACCTCGAAGGCGAAGCTGACTTCCTCGATCGGGAACGGGATGTACTGATCCGCCTGCAGCTCGACCTGCCCCTCGAGCTCGGCCTCGCTCAAGTTGCGAGGCATCTGAATGACCTTGGTGATCGCGGCATCGCCGCTGATCGCGACGGCGACCTCTTTCGACTTCGTGCCCGAACGCTTGATCGCGCGGCGAATCGCCTCGCCGACGGCGTCGGCGTCGACGATCGCTTTCTCGTTGATTGCGTTCGGCGGAGTCGGCTCGGCGGCGTAGGCTTCGACGCGGTAGCCACGGCCGCTCTCGGCGAGCTCTATGAGCTTGACGGACGACGTGGTGATATCGAGCCCGATCAACGAGCCCTTCCTACGGTTCCCGAACACGGTTTTCCCTTTCCAACCCGGAGGGTTGGGTTAGAATTCTATACACGCGCTGAAGTCCCCAATTTAACTATAACCCAGGTCTGGAGCACTTGTTGTGATGGGTCTCACCGTTCAACCGCGCTAGCGTATGCCGAATGGGCAGTCCCGACCTGAGACGAACGTCCCGGAATCGACAGGTTTCCGGGCCGCGGGGGACGAAGAGCGGCGATCCTCGGGGGCGGCGGCGTAGCGCGGCAATGGCTGGCGAAGCGGCGACCAGGTCTCGGAATGGCGACACTGTTCAACTGCATCGGCAGCCCCGCTATCCTAGACTCAGCTCGAACGCCGCAGCCCTTAGACCGGAGGCTTTGCGTCCCCACCTTTCGATGGGTTTGCCCAACGCGGCGGACTATGCACAAGGGCCCCTACACTGGCAAGGGCGTAGAATCCAACTTCGGCGATGAATAGTTTTCTGCGCATCCCGCTGGCTTTCCTCGCCGCTTTCGCGGCGGGCGTCGCCGCGATGGCCGCCGTCCTCGTCGGGGGCTATTACTACGTCGCGCCGAGCCTGCCGACGGCCGAGGAGCTTCGGGACGTGCGGCTCCAGATCCCCCTCCGGGTGTACAGCCGCGACGGCCGCCTGATGGAGGAATTCGGCGAGCAGCGCCGCACCCCGGTCTCGTACGAGCGGATTCCGAAGCTGCTGATCGACGCGGTGCTCGCGGCCGAGGACCACACCTTCTTCGAGCATCCGGGGCTCGACTTCGCGGGCACGGCCCGCGCAGCGTTCAACTTCCTGCGGGTCGCAGGCTCGGAGCGCGTGCCGGGCGGCAGCACGATCACCCAGCAGGTCGCCCGCGATCACCCGGGCCAGTTCCTGACCCGGCAATATTCGGTCGTCCGGAAATTCAAGGAGCTGATCCTCGCGCTCCGGATCGAGCGCGAGTTCACGAAGGAGGAGATCCTCGAGCTCTTCTTCAATACGACGTTCTTCGGCTATCAGTCGTACGGCGTCGTCGCGGCCGCGCAGACCTACTTCAACAAGGAGCTCGATCAGCTGACGCTGTCCGAGGTCGCGATCCTCGCGGGCATTCCGCAGGGCCCATCGATCATGAACCCCGTCGCGAGCCCGGCGAACGCCGCGGCGCGGCGCAGCTACGTGCTCCGGCGGATGCTCGAGCTCGGTCTGATCACGCCCGAGGAGCAGCAGGCGGCGCTCGCCGAGCCGATTCGCTCGGTCCGCTATGGTCCGCAGGTCGAGCTCGACGCGCCGTACGTCGCCGAGATGGTCCGCGCGGAGCTGATCCGCCGCTTCGGGCCGGCCGCGTACACGGCCGGGCTGAAGGTCACGACGACGATCGACAGCCGGCTGCAGGCGGCGTCGAACCGGGCGATCCGCGTCGCGCTCACGGCCTACGACGAGCGCCACGGCTACCGCGGGCCGGTCGCCCGGGTCGACCTCGCGGCGGAGGACGGCGCGGCTGCCGGCGAGGAGCGATGGCGCGAGATCCTCGGCGATTACCCGACCCTCGTCGGCCTCGAGGCCGCGCTCGTGCTCGAGGTTTCGCCCGAGGCGGCGCGAATCTTCTTGCGCAGCCGCGGCGAGCAGACGATCGGTCTCGACGCGGTGCAGTGGGCCGCCCCTTATATCAATGACAGCGCGGTCGGCGCGCGCCCGAGCGCCGTGTCCGACGTGCTCGCCGCCGGCGACATCGTGCGCTTCCGGATCGATTCCGCCGGGAATCTGCGTCTTGCGCAGATTCCGGACGTCCAGGGCGCGTTCGCGGCGGTGGACCCGCGCGACGGCGCGATCGTCGCTTTGAACGGCGGCATCGACTTCGGGCTGAACAAGTTCAACCGCGCGGTGCAGGCTCGACGGCAGCCCGGCTCCGCGTTCAAGCCGTTCATCTACTCGGCCGCGCTCGAGCACGGCTTCACGACCGCGTCGATCGTCAACGATGCGCCGCTCTCGATCGAGGACGCAGGGCTCGAGACGGTGTGGCGTCCGGAGAACTACAACCGGCGGTTCCACGGCGAGACGCGCCTGCGCGAGGCGCTGGTCGAGTCGCTGAACCTGGTGTCCGTGCGGGTCGTGCGGGCGATCGGCATCGACAACGCGATCCGGCACATCCGCCGCTTCGGCTTCGACGACGTCGCCCTGCCGCGCAATCTGTCGATGTCGCTCGGTGCCGGCGGCATCGCGCCGCTCGATCTCGCGGGCGGTATGGCGGCCTTCGCGAACGGCGGCTTCCGCGTCGAGCCGTACTTCATCGAGCGGATCGAGGACGCGAACGGCGAGGTGCTCTATCAGGCGGAGCCCGAGATCGCCTGTCTCGACTGCGTGCTGCGCGCGGCCGAGACGAGAACGGGCAAGGCGCCCGCGGTCCCGGAGCTGATCGACGACGTCGCGGAGCTGTATCCGCGGCTGCGGGTCGCGCCGCAGGCGATCACGCCGCAGAACGCGTACCTCGTCGCGGACATGCTGCAGGACGTCGTCCGCCGCGGCACCGGTGCCGCCGCATACCGCGCGCTGCGCCGCGGCGATCTGGCCGGCAAGACGGGCACGTCGAACGACCGCCGCGACACGTGGTTCGCCGGCTTCAACGGCGACGTCGCGGCCGTCGCCTGGGTCGGCTTCGACCAGGACCGGCCGCTCGGCGGCAACGAGCAAGGCGGTCTGACCGCGATACCGATGTGGATAGAGTTCATGAGGGAGGCGCTCGAAGGCTTGCCCGAGCACCGAGTCGAGCGGCCGCCCGGCATCGTCGAGGTACGCATCAATCCGGAGACCGGTCTCGTCGCGAGCGACGCGAGCCGAGCGACGATGTTCGAGAAGTTCGAGATCGATCGCGTGCCCGAGCGCGAGCGGGAGCCCGTGTTCAGCGGCAGACTCGACACGCCGGCGCCCGGCGAGCCCGAGCCCGGACGCACGCAGCCGCAGTCGATCTTCTAGTGCCGCGGGACAGGCGGCGGCAGCGCGCCCGCCCTCGGCGCCGTCCGCTGCGGCGCGAGCGGCGCTTCGAGCGGAGCAAACGATGACCGGACGAAGCTCTCGTTCCAATCCCGCGACTTTACGCGAGCAGCTCGCTCAGGAAGCGGCGCGCCTGATGATGGAGAACGGGATCGAGGACTACGGTCTCGCGAAGCGCAAAGCCGCAGAGCGGCTCGGTGTGCGCTCCGCGGGCGCGCTGCCGAGCAACGCCGAGGTCGAGGAAAGTCTCGCGGAGCGCCAGCGTCTCTTCGAGCCCGAGACGCACGTGCCGCGGCTCGAGGCGTTGCGCCGGATCGCGGCCGACGTGATGGAGCTGCTCGAGCCGTTCGAGCCGCGGTTGGTCGGGCCGGTGCTCGCCGGCACGGCCACCGAGACGTCGCCGATCGAGATTCACGTCTACACGGAGGCGCCGGAGCACATCGTTTATGCGCTCGAGGAGCGGCAGATCGCGTGGCGCGACTGCCAGCGGCGCTATCGGTTCCGGCCGGCCGAGCAGCCGACGTCCGTGCCCGGCTACACGTTCACGTGCGACGGGGCCGAGGTGGTCGTCGTCGCGTTCGGCGAGCGGCGCTCGCGGCAGGCGCCGCTGTCGCCGGTCGACCAGCGGCCGATGAAACGCGCGAGCCGCGCGGACGTCCTCGCGCTCCTCGCCTGACCAACCTCCTATCCCCGCCTCTTTGGGTAGGAGCGGCTGTCGAGCCGCGACCGCCGCGCCGCAAACGCACGCGGCTGAACCGCACGACACCGAAGATCGCGGCTCGACAGCCGCTCCTACCGAGGGGGATGCGGAGGCGCGGCGCGGAGGCCGCCCCTACCCGCGCTCGGCGAGCGGGCGGTAGTCGCGCTTGGACGGGCCGACGTAGAGCTGCCGCGGGCGGCCGATCCGCGTGCTCTGGTCCGCGACCATCTCGCGCCAGTGCGTGACCCAGCCGACGCAGCGGGCGATCGCGAACATCACCGTGAACATCGACTTCG
>CAYWGQ010000242.1:0-4415 GCA_964457725.1 uncultured Gammaproteobacteria bacterium | reverse complement strand
CCTTGTCGCCCTCGACCGGCACCTTGCGGTTCGGCCAGGTGGCAGGATCCGACCAGAGCGATGGCTGGGCGGCCGTCTGGGCGCGTCCCACCTGGGCGCCTGCCACCAACAGTGCGCCGACCAGGCCGAACGTCGATAACAGAAGGAACGAGCGAGATTGCTTCCCCATGTTGTCGCCCCCGAACGTGATGGTGACCGGCAGGTCTAGCGGTGAAGGATAGCGCGATCGGGGGCGCTCGGCCCTCTCGGGCCGGCAAACCAAGCATAAGAATTTCCAACGCCCGGTGACCGCAGGCCGCGCCGCACGGGCCTTCGCGGGCTGCGCCGCTAGCCCGCGTGCGTTCCGCTCCGCCGCCGGTACTGCAGCGGCGTCATTCCCATCGAGCGCTTGAAGAAGCGGGTGAAATAGGACGGATCCGCGAAGCCCAAGCCCGCCGCGACGTCCGCGATCGATTTGTCCGTATAAGCGAGCTCGCGGCGCGCCGCGAGCAGCACGCGGTCGTGGATCAGGCGAAGCGCGTTCGAGCCGCCGATCTCCCGGCAGATTGCGTTCAGATGGGCCGGCGTGATGCCGAGCTCCTTCGCATAGTCCGCCACGGTCCAGCCGGAGCGGTGGTGGCGCTCGAGCAGCGCCGTGAAGCGCTCGTAGTGAAGCGCGCTGCGGCTCGCCTGTTCCGAGCGCAGGGCCGGAGCGGCGCGCCGCGCGACCCAGATCGTCAGCGCGTTCACGAGGCTTTCGAGCAAGGCTTCCTTGTGCGGCCGCGCGTGCACGTACTCGTCCTGTATGCGCGCGAACAACGTGTCGACGTAGTCGCGGTCGTCGCCGGCCGCGAGCACGGCGGGCTCGGTAAAGACACCGCCGGGGGCGCCGATCCGGTGCCGCAGGTCGTGCACGAGCGCCGACGCGATCGACAGCGCGTAGCCGTCCGAGCCTTCGGCCCACTCGAACTCGTGGACGCAATGCTCGGGCACGACCGCGACGCAAGGGGCCGAGAGCGCGTGGCGCTCGCCGTCGAAGCGCGCATCACCCTCGCCCCGAGCGAGCCAGAAGAGCTGCGCGAGGCTCGCGTGGCGGTGCGGGCGGATCCTCCACGCGTGCAAGCGACTGCGCTCGACGAGCGGCTCGCTGTGCAGCAGCGCCGAGGTGGGCCACTGCGCCGCGTCGGCGTAGAAGTCCACGGTCGGGACTGCGGGTACGGTGGCAGTCCGGTGCATGGCGGAGTGTGCTCCGAAAAACCCGAGATTCTGCGAAATATACCATTTATGAAGCGTTAATTCCCTGGATTGCTCCGGAGAAATCGGCGAAAAGTAACAGCGCAGGAGAGGACTTGGAAAAGATGAGCTGGAAAAAGCACGCCTACGACTCGATCCCCGGCACGTACGTGTTCGACGGCAAGCACGCCCACGGGGCGTACGCCTTGAACAAGCTGCTCTTCTCGTTCAACAGCGCAGCGAATCGCGAGGAATTCGCGCGGGACAAATCCGCTTACGCGGACAAGTTCGGCTTGACCCCGGCGCAGAAGAAGGCCCTGCTCGAGGACGACTTCCTCGAGCTGCTGAGGCTCGGCGCCAACATCTATTACCTCGCGAAGCTCGCCGTCCCCCGCGGCTTCACCGTCCAGGACGCCGGGGCCGCGTTCCAGGGCATCTCGACGGAAGACTTCAGGCAGGCGCTTGCGGCCAAGGGCAAAGGGCTCGTCGAGAAGCTCGAGCGCCGTGGAGGGTACTGGAATGGCTAGGATCGTCGGCGGCGTGACGACCTCGCACATCCCCGCGATCGGCAACGCGATGGCGGAGAAGCTCGAGGGGACGCCGTACTGGAAGCGGTTCTTCGACGGCTACGAGCCGGTGAAGGAGTGGCTCGCGGAGGTCGACCCCGACGTCGCGATCGTCGTCTACAACGACCACGGGCTCAACTTCTTCCTGAACAACATTCCGACGTTCGCCTTGGGCTGCGCCGACCGCTACGACAACGCGGACGAGGGCTGGGGGCTCGAGACGCTCGCGAGCTTCGAAGGCGACGCGCAGCTTTCCTGGCACATCGCGGAGTCTCTGATCGAGCAGCAGTTCGACATCGCGACTTGCCAGGAGATGCTCGTCGACCACGGTTTCATCGTGCCGATGGCGCTGATGTGGCGGCATCTGCCGCGTTGGCCGGTCAAAGCCATCCCGCTCGCGGTGAACACCGTGCAGCATCCGATCCCTACGGCTCGCCGCTGCTACGCGCTCGGCAAAGCGCTGCGCAAGGCGATCGACTCCTACCCGGAGGATCTCAAGGTCGTCGTCTTCGGCACCGGCGGCATGTCGCACCAGCTGCAGGGCGAGCGCGCGGGGCTCATCAACGTCGACTACGACTTGCGGACGATGGACGCCGTGATCGGCGACCCGGAATGGCTCGCGTCGCAGACGACCGCCGAGATCATCGAGAACGCGGGCAGCGAAGGCGTCGAGGTGATCATGTGGCTCGTGATGCGCGGGGCGCTCGACGACGCGGTCGACGTCGTGCACAAGCACTACCACACGCCGATCTCGAACACCGGCGCCGGGGTGCTGGTGCTCGAGAACTCGGCCGCGGCGCCGTAAGCCTCACCTTAGAGGTCGCGCTACTCGCGCGCCGGACGCGGGCCGTAGTGAACCGGTGCCGAGCCGAGCTCGATCGCGCCCAAATCCGGTGCGCGGCCCGCGAAGCCGTCGGTGACGTTCGGCAGCACGGCTCCGCGATCGACGGCGGCGGAGCCGCGCCGTAGGCGGAAATCGAGATCCTCGGCGCGGTACAGCCGCTGCACCGCCGTCGTGTCCTGCGCGTCCAGCCGCGGCACGTTCACGAAGACGTCGTAGTCGACCGGGACGCTGTTCGCGTCGTTGCCCGTTGCGGCCGAGTAGTCCTCGAGCGTCGCGAAACGGCGTGTCTCGAGCGCCGGGGATCGGCCGGGGCCGGGCAAGCTCGCCGCGACGCCTCCCGGCGGCGAGGTCCACTGGAACGAGAACTCCGCCCCCGGGTTCGCACGAAAACCGTTGTGGTCGGAGGAGCTGTAGGCCGTGAAGGTCGTCACGGCGAAGATCGCGGGCTGCGCGTTCTGGCCGAGCATCAGGTTGTTGCGCCAGTGCAGATTCGAGCCGCCGGCCACGGTGGTCTCGGAGACGATGGTGTTGTTGTAGAACAGGATGCCCGCGGACCCGGCCGTGACGCGCGTCGAGCCCTGCGGCAGGTGATATGCGATGTTCCGGATCCAATACACCGGGCCGCCGAGCGCCGGCTGATTGCAGAACGCATGCGACGGATGGTTGATCAGCATGTTGCGCATCACGCGGATGTTGTGCATTCCGCCGTCGGTCTCGATCGGGTTGTCGTGCGAGTTCGTGATGTAGTTGTTGTAGAAGTCGATCGCGACGGGGCGGCGCTCCCAGTGCTCCGGCGGCGGATATCGCGGGCCGTCGACGATGCCGGGCCCGCTCGGGAAGGAGCCGTCCGGGTTGCCGTAGGTTTCGATGTTGATGCCGTCGTGGAAATGCGCGATGTAGTTGTGGGCCACGACATGCCCTGGCCCGTAGAGCTTCACGGCGACGTAGGACAGCATCCGCGGCGGGAATACCTGACCGTCGACGCCGTCGAAGCGCGCCCAGAAATCGCCCGCCCAGCCGATCAAATGCTCGGGGTCGTTCCGGCCGATGAACGTGTTGTCGGCGATGTAGAAACCGCTCGAGCCCGAGTAGTTCGTGAAGATCCCTGCGCCGACGTCCTCGAACCGGCTGTGCTTCACCGTCAGGCCCTTCGCCCCGGCGATGAACTGCGTGCCAGCGAGAATCGCGATCTCCGCGTTTCGAAACGTCAGGCCTTCGAAGTACGTGTAATCGGCCGCGCGCACGTCGAACAGCGCGTAGTTGCCGTTGCCGTCGAACACGACCTCGCCGTCTCCCGCCGCCTTGATCACGATCGGCCGCTCCGGTGTGCCGTCGGCCGTCAGGTAGTACGTGCCGTCGAGCGGTGTCGTGCGGTTCAACGTGGGGTCGTTCGTGTACACGTGCCGGTCGTAGCGGTAGACGCCCGCGTGCACGAGGATCGTGTCGCCCGCGCGCACGCGCGGCCGGCCGGCGGTAGCCCAGTCGGTCCCGGCGCACCAGAAGTTGTAGGCGCACATCAGGCCTTCGAACGCGGGCTCGATTTTCGGTCCCGTATGGCCGTGCGGATAGACGTGAAACACCCGCCCGCCTGGGTCGGGTTGCGGCTCCGCGCGAGTCCGCACGGTGACCGTGCGCTCCGCGATGCCGTGCACGCCGTCGGGATCGTTCATCGTCAGGCGCACTTCGTACGGCGTATCGGGCTCTAGATCGAGCACGCTGCCCGCGAACATGTTCGGCGCGACGACGTCGACCCGCGACTCCGCGTAGATGCGCTCGCCGTTCAGGCGGAGCAG
>CAYWGQ010000241.1:0-4465 GCA_964457725.1 uncultured Gammaproteobacteria bacterium | reverse complement strand
GTCCGACGACGACAGCCGGCCGGTCGCCGCGACTGCCTGGTGATAGGTCGTGTGGACGCGGCCGGTCCGCGGGTTCACCTCGCGCGGCAGGCGGTCCGTGTAGGTCGACTTCAGCTTCGCGAGCGCCCGGTACTCGAGCACGAGACGGGGCAGCTCGAAGCCCTGCGCGGCGAGCTCCTGCAACGCGTCTTCAGCTGTCGAGGGCTGCCCGGTCGGCGTCTTGCCGAGCACCGGCAGGCCGAGCCGCTCGTAGAGCACTTCCTGGAGCTGCTTCGGGGAGCCGAGCAGAAACGGTCCACCGGCCTCTGCGTACGCGGCCTGCTCGATCCGAGCCATCGCCTCCGCGAGCTCCTGGCTCTGGCGGTTCAGCATCGCGGCGTCGATACGGACGCCGGTGCGCTCCATCTTCGTCAGGACCGCGATCAGCGGCCGCTCGATGTCCGTGTAGACGCGGGCGAGCGCGGGCAGCGCTTCGAGCGCCGGCCACAGCGTCCGGTGCAGCCGCAACGCGAGGTCCGCCTGCTCCGCCGCGTAGCGGGTCGCCGCCTCGAGATCGAGCTGGTCGAACGGCAGCTGCTTCGCGCCGCGTCCGGCCACGTCCTCGAGCTTGACCGGCGTGACGCCGAGGTACTTCGCGGCCGCGGAGGCGAGGTCGTGCCGCGTCTTCGTCGAGTCGAGCACGTAGGACTCGAGCATCGCGTCGAAGGCAATGCCGCCGAGCTCGACGCCGCAATTCCCGAGCGCGTGCGCCGCGAGCTTCAGCTCGTGACCGACCTTCGGCGCGTCGCCTTCGAGCCACTCGCGCAGGCGCGCGAGCACCCGCTCGCGATCGAGCTGCTCCGGCGCGTCCGGCCCGCGGTGCGCGAGCGGGACGTAAGCCGCGTCGCCTGGCGCGACCGCGAGCGCGATGCCGACGAGCGTGCCGTTCATGTAACCCGCGCCGGCCGTCGCCGGGTAGACGGCCGCCTCGCTCGCTGCGCCGAGCCGCTCGACCCAGCTCTCGAGCGCCGCCTCGTCGAGCACCGTCGCGTACGCGACGATAGGCGCGGTCTCGGCGGCGGGCGGCTGAGCCGGCTCGGTGCCGAGCTTCTCCTCGAAGCGCTTCAGCAGCCGGCCGAACTCGAGCGCGTGAAAGATCGCGCGCACGCGCTCCAAGTCCGGAGGTCGCCTCGCGAGCCCGTCGAGCCCGATCGGCAGATCGAGGTCGCAGCGGATCGTCGCGAGCTGCTTGTTCAAGTCGAGCTGATCGAGGTGCGCGCGCAGGTTCTCGCCGACCTTGCCGGTGATCTCCGCGGCACGGCTCTTCAGCGTCGCGAGGTCGCCGTACTCCGCGAGCCACTTCGCGGCCGTCTTCTTACCGACCTTGGGCACGCCCGGAATGTTGTCCGACGTGTCGCCGACCAGCGCGAGATAGTCGGTGATCTGCTCGGGCTCGACGCCGAACTTCGCCCGAACCGCTTCGCGGTCGAGCGTCGTGCCGTCCATCGTGTTGACGATCTCGATCGAGCCGTCGACGAGCTGGGCCATGTCCTTGTCGATCGTCGAGATTACCGTGCGCCGGCCGGCCGCCGTCGCGCGCGCCGCGAGCGTGCCGATCACGTCGTCCGCCTCGACGCCGTCGACGCGCAGGACCGGGATGCCGAGCGCGTCGATCGCGTCGAGCAGCGGCGGGATCTGCGCGCGCAGGTCGTCCGGCATCGACGGGCGGTTCGCTTTGTATTCGGCGAAGAGCTCGTCGCGAAACGTCTTGCCGGGCGCGTCGAACACGACCGCGACGTCGTCCGGCGCGTAGTCGTCGAGCAGCTTCAGCAGCATGTTGATCACGCCGAAGACGGCGCCGGTCGGTTGACCGGCGGCGGTCGTGAGCGGCGGTAACGCGTGGAAGGCGCGGTAGAGGTACGACGAGCCGTCGACGAGCACGAGCGGCTTAGTCGTCATCCCGTCGCTCGTCCTCGTCGCGCTCGGCGGGCGGCTCGGGTTGCGCGGGGCCGACGCCGCCGCCCGGCAGCGTCAGCGGTCCCTTCTGCCCGCAGCCGGCCGCGAGCAGTGCGGCGAGCGCGACCGTAACGGGCGCTCGTCGCAGGATCCGCGGTGCGTGCAAGCGGGTCATCGGCGCTTGGCGGCGAGGCGGGCCGCGACGCGGCGGTACGCCTCGCGGAACGGGATGCCCTCGGACAGCACGAGCGCGTTCGCTTCCTCGGCCGCGCGCAGCTCTTCCGGCAGCTCGATTCGCTCCGGCCGGAAGCGTATTCGGGGCAGCGCGTGCGCCATGATCGCGAGCACGTCGTCCGCGAGGTCGATGCTGCGAAAGAGCGGCGCCTTGAGCCGCTGCAGATCGCGGTGATAGCCGGAGGTGAGCTTCGCGGAGATGCCGAGCGCCTCGTTCAATGCGCCGACGAGCGTCGCCTGTGCGCCGCGGACCAGCTCGAAGACATCCGGGTTGCGCTTCTGCGGCATGATCGACGAGCCCGTCGTCATTTCCGCGGGCAGGTCGACGTACGCGAACTCGGCCGTGTAGAACAGGAGCAGGTCGCTCGCGAGGCGGCCGAGATCGCCGGTCAGGAGCGCGAGCTCGAAGATCAAGCTCGCCTCGGCCTTGCCGCGCGACAGCTGCACGGCCGTGACGGGCTCGTGGTTGCGCGCGAAGCCGAGCGCGCGTCGCGTCGCCTCGCGGTCGAGCGGCAGGCCCGGCACGCCGTAGCCGGCCGCGGAGCCGAGCGGGTTCAGCTCGATGCGCTCGAGCACGCGCAGGAGCCCGGCGCGGTCGTCCTCGAGCTCCGTGGCGAAGCCGCCGGCCCAGAGCGCGACCGAGCTCGGCATCGCCGGCTGCATGTGCGTATAGCCCGGCAGCGCGACCTCGCCTTGCTCCGCCGCGAGCCGGCCGAGCGCATCGATCACGCCGGCGGCGCGGGCCGCGAGCTGGCTGATCGCGTCGCGCAGGTAGAGCCGGAGCGCCGCGAGGACCTGATCGTTGCGGGAGCGGCCGAGATGCACGCGCTCGCCGGCCGCGCCGATTCGCTCGACGAGACGGCGCTCGAGCGCGCTGTGCACGTCCTCGTCCGCGAGCTCGATCCGCCATTCGCCGGCGTCGTGCGCGGCGGCGAGCGCCGTGAGGCCGTCGCAGATCGCGTCGCAATCGGCTGCGGCGAGCAACCCCTGCGCGGCGAGCATGCGGGCATGCGCGATCGACGCGCGGACGTCGTACGGCACGAGGCGCTCGTCGAGCCGATGATCCTCGCCGGCCGTGAACTTGAGGATCCGCTCGTCGAGCGGCAGCCCCTTGTCCCAGAGACGGCTCATCCGGCCTCCGTGCTCAGGCCTGCTGCTCTTCGGGCGACAGGTGCTTGATGTCGTCGACGACGAGCGTGCCGGTGCCCTCGTTCGTGAAGACCTCGAGCAGCAGGCTGTCGGGCATGCTGTAGGAGATCACGTGCACGCGCGGCACGCCGCCCGCGAGCGCCTTCTCGATCGCGGCGACCTTCGGCAGCATCCCGCCCGAGAGCTTGCCCGCGTCGCGGAGCCTCTGGAGCCCGGCGCGATCGATGTAGGAGATCAGCGAGCGCGGGTCCTCCAGGCTCTCGAGGATGCCCGGCACGCCGGTCGCGAGGATCAGCTTCTCCGCCTTCACGGCGCAGGCGATCGCCGCGGCGACCGTGTCCGCGTTGATGTTCAGCAGCGTACCCGACGCATCGGCCGACAGCGGGCTCACGATCGGCACGAGATCGTTGTCGAGCTGCTTCAGCAGCACGCTCGCGTCGACGGACGCGATGTCGCCGACGAAGCCGTAGTCGATCGCCTCGCCGTCGCGCATCACGACCGGCCGCTTGACCGCGCTGATGAAGCCCGAGTCGACGCCGGAGAGCCCGATCGCCGGGATGCCGAGCGCGCCGCAGGCTGCGACGAGCCGCGTGTTGATCTCGCCGTTCAGCACGAACGTCGCGACCGAAAGGTCCTCGACCGTCGTGACGCGCCGGCCGTCGACGAAGCGCGGCGAGTGGCCGAGCCGCTTCGCGAGCTCGGTCGACTGCGGCCCGCCGCCGTGAACGACGACGACGCGGATACCGACCTGGTGGAGGATGCCGATCTGCTCGGCGAGCGCGCGCGTGGTCTCAGGGGAGACGAACGCGTCCCCGCCGGCCTTCAGCACGAAGATCTTGCGCTTGTAGACGCGGATGTACGGCACCGCGTGCCGGAGCGCAGTGACGACGATCGCGCGCTCGTTGCCGGTCAGTCTCGCCATGAGCTTACTTCTTACCCAACATCTGGTGGAGGACGGCCATCTGCACGAGCATGCGGTTGCGCGCCTCCTGGATCACGACGCTCCGCGGACCGTCGAGGATGCGGTCCGTGACGACGACGCCGCGGCGCACCGGCAGGCAGTGCATGAAGCGGCAGTCGGGGCGCGCGTTCTCGAACCACGGCTCGTCGACGCACCAGTGCACGAGGTTCTCGCGGAGCGACTGGT
>CAYWGQ010000240.1:0-4518 GCA_964457725.1 uncultured Gammaproteobacteria bacterium | reverse complement strand
TCGAGACGATGGAGCTCGAGAACCTGTTGCTGCAGGCGATGGGCACGATCAAGTCGGCGTTGAACCGCACGGAGAGCCGGGGCGCTCAGGCGCGCGAGGACTATCCGGAGCGCGACGACGAGAACTGGCTGAAGCACACGCTCTGCTGGGTCGACGGCGCCGGCCGCGTGCGCTTCGACTATCGACCCGTCCAGCTCGACACGCTGACGGAGGACGTCGAGCCCGTGCCGCCGAAGAAGCGCACTTACTAGCCCTGCTTTGATGCTCTAAGAGGTATTTCGATGGCGAAGCTCGTTCTGCCCAAGAACTCGCGGGTCAAGCCCGGCAAGGAGCATCCGAAGCCGGCGAACGTGAAGAACGGCCGCGAGTTCAAGATCTATCGCTACGATCCCGACTCCGGCGAGGGCCCGCGGCTCGACAGCTACACCGTCGACATGGCCGAGTGCGGCCCGATGGTTCTCGACGCGCTGATCAAGATCAAGAACGAGATCGACTCGACGCTGACTTTTCGCAGGTCTTGCCGCGAAGGCATCTGCGGCTCGTGCGCGATGAACATCGACGGCACGAACGCACTCGCGTGCCTGACGCCCGTCGAGGACGTGAAGGGCCCGGTCAAGATCTATCCGCTGCCGAGCATGCCGGTCGTGAAGGACCTCGTTCCGGATCTGACGCGCTTCTATGCGCAGTACGCGATGATCAAGCCGTGGCTCGAGGCGCGGACGCCGCCGCCGCCGGATCGCGAGCGCCTGCAGTCGAAGGAAGACCAGGAGAAGATCAACGAGCCGTCCGCGTGCATTCTGTGCGCGTGCTGCTCGACCGCGTGCCCGAGCTACTGGTGGAACCCGGATCGCTATCTCGGCCCCGCGGCGTTGCTGCAGGCGTACCGCTGGCTCGTCGACAGCCGCGACGAGACGAAGGGCGAGCGGCTCGATCAGCTCGACGATACGTTCCGTCTGTACCGTTGCCACACGATCCTGAACTGCACGGACGTGTGCCCGAAGAATCTGAACCCCGGCCGGGCGATCGCCGAGATCAAGAAGATGATCGCCGAGCGCCGGCATTGATGCATCGAGCCTGACCGTGGGCGGCGACGCCGAGCGGCTCCGCTGGCGAAGCCGCCGCGGGATGCGCGAGCTGGACGCTGCGCTCGACGCGTACTGGCAGCGTCTCGATCGCGACGGTACGCAGCTCGGCGCGGCGGATATCGAGGCTTTAGACCGCCTTTTGAACCTGCCGGATCCGGAGCTCTACGGTTACCTTCTCGGCCGAGGTGTTCCGGCCGACCCCGCCATCGCCGAGCTCGTCGAGAAGATCCGCGCCGCTCGCGCTTGAGCCGCGAGCCTCGCGCTCGCTCGCGTGCTGGTGGGCGGCCGTGCACGCCGTCGCGCTCGCGGCGGCCGTGCTCCTCGCGCCCGGGATCCCGGGCGCCCTGACGGGCGCGGCCCTGTTCGTGCATGCGATTCTGCGCCGACCCCGTCCGCCGCCGCCGCTCGTCCGGCTCGCCGACGGCCGCTGGTCGGTGCCGGACGCCGGCGTGTCCGGCGCGGTGCTCGGGGCGGGCACACGTTTCACGCGCGGCTGGGTCCGGCTCGAGCTCGCCGCGCGCGGACGGGCGCCGGCGACGCTGCTCCTGATGCACGATCAGCTCGACCCGGAAGAGTGGCGTGCGTTGCAGGCGGCGCTCCGGCGCGGGCAATCCGCAGGGTTCGACGAAGGGCCGAGCGATTTCAGTTAGAATCGGTCTTAACTCGTTCGTGCGGCATCCATTCCCCCCGCCGGGGTGAAGCCAGCGAGCGAGAACTTTTTGGTGTCGCATGGGGTCTACCGAAAAGCGTTTGGCAGATCCGGGTAGCCGGCAAGCAGCCGGCAGCGGCTCTTCCGATCTGGCTCTGATCAAGCGCGTCCAGCAAGGTGACAGGTCGGCGTTCGACCTGTTGGTAATCAAGTATCAGCACAAGATCCTGAAGCTGGTGATGCGGTACGTGAGAGACCCGTCCGAAGCGTTGGACGTGACGCAAGAGGCCTTCCTGAAGGCCTATCGGGCAGCTCCCTCGTTCCGCGGAGAAAGCGCCTTCTACACCTGGCTCTATCGGATCGCGATCAACACCGCGAAGAATCACCTCGTAGCAGCGGGCCGCCGCCCGGTGCAGTTCAGCGTCGATCCGCAGGACCCCGACCAGCAGGATCTGCTGTCGGAGCTGCGCGAGCTCGACACGCCCGACGGTCTCGCTCAATCCGACGAGATTCGCGACGCCATCAATCAGGCGATCGCGGACTTGCCTGAGGAGCTCCGAACCGCCATTCTGTTGCGCGAAATCGAGGGGATGAGCTACGAGGAGATTGCGCAGACGATGGAATGCCCGGTGGGCACGGTCCGGTCACGAATCTTCCGTGCCCGAGAGGCGATCGACAAGCGTCTCAGCCCCTTGCTTCGATAACCACCATGACCGAACACATCCAGGACCAACTGTCCGCCTTCATCGACGATGAGCTGTCGGAAGAAGAGAGCGCGTTCTTGGTACGCCGTCTCGAACGGGACGCGACAGCACGGGGGCAGCTCGCGCGTTACGCGCTGATCGGGGCCGCACTGCGCGGCGAGTTACTGCAACCGCATCCCTGGGTGCTACAGCACCGGATCGACGCCGCGTTGAACGGTGTGCCGGCGGCCGCGCAGCCTCCGGTCGTGCGTGCGGCGCGTCAGCGCGGCTGGCGCGCGGTCGGGATGACCCGCCCGCTCGCGGGTGCCGGCATCGCCGCCGCCGCAGCGGTCGCCGCGATCGGCCTGCTGCGCTACACGAACGAGGACTCCGCGGTGCCGATCGCGCAGCCGAGCGGAGCGATGTTCCGGACCGCCTCGCAATGGCAGGAGCCCGAGAGCTACGTCGTGCCGCAGGAAGCGGCTCCCCGCGCCGCCCCGGCCGACCTGCCGATCCGGCTCACGAACTATCTCGTCTATCACGGGCAGTACGCGTCGCACTTGAGCCGCACGTCCGTGCACTCGAACGTCGTAGGCGTCGTCGGCTCGGACGTCGTGCTGGGAGAGGAGAGCCCGGCCGTCGTGCCCGCAGCCGCCGAAGAGACGCCGAGATGATTTTGCCGATCCGCGCGTCGCAGCAATCCTTGCTGCTCCTCGCGTTCGTCGCCTGCGGCGCCGCGGCACAGGACGCGCGCAGCTGGCTCGAGCGGATGAGCCTCGCAGTCGAGCAGCTGAACTACGAAGGCACGTTCGTCCACGTGCACGGCGGCACCGGGGAGACACTGCAGATCGTGCACCGCAACGACGGCGGCTCGATCGCGGAGCGCATCCTCTCGCTCGACGGCGCCGGCCGCGAGATCATTCGCCGCGAGGACGAGGTGCAGTGCATCCTCCCCGACAGCCGCGTCGTGCTGTTGCAGCAGCGCAAGGAGCTGAACCCGCTCGCGTCCGCGTTGCCGAGCTACACCGACGATATCGAAGCGAACTACGAGCTCAGGCTCGCGGGCACCGCGCGGGTCGCGCAGCGTTCGGCGCAGGTGATCGGCATCACGCCGCGGGATCAGTTCCGCTACGGCTACATGCTGTGGCTCGACGAGGAGACTGCGATGCCGCTCAAGTCGCAGCTGACCGACGAGCGAGGCGAGATCGTCGAGCAGATTCTCTTCACGCAGCTCGACATCGTCGATCACGTGCCGGCCGACGCGCTTGAGCCGACGACCGATACCGAAGGGTTCACGTGGCTGCGGCCGCCGCCGCTCCCGCCGGACAGCGGCACCGTGCTCTGGCGCGTCGAGAACCTGCCCGGCGGGTTCAGACTGTCGGCCGCGACGCGCGGCGCGATCGCGGGCTCCGAGCACCCGGTCGAGCACCTCGTCTACTCGGACGGGCTCGCGACGGTGTCGGTCTTCATCGAGGACCCGAACACCCAGCCGGAGCTGTCGGAAGGCTTCTCGAAGGTCGGCAGCACGAACGCGTTCTCGGTTACCGTGCGCGGACGGCGCGTCACCGCCGTTGGCGAGGTGCCGCGCCAGACCGTGCGCTCGATCGCGACTTCGCTGCAACCGCAGTGAGCGTCGCCGCTCCGCCCCCAACAGAACGGGCGCCGCGCGGCTGCATGACGGCCACCGGCGTAGTCCGTGCGGCTTGCGAGGACGGCTCCGTCGAGCTCGAGATCGCTTCGTCGCCGCCGTGCCGCGGCTGCGAGGGCGCATGTCTCTGGCGCCGGCTGCCGCAATCGGTCCGCGCGCGGCTCGATGCGGCCGGACCGTTCGGGGTCGGCGATACCGTCCTCGTCTGTCTGCCCCATCGCCACGTGCTCGCGGGGGCCGCGCTGCTGCACGGTCTGCCGTGGGCCGCGCTGCTCGGGGGTGCGCTCGCGGGCTACGCCGCGAGCGGCAGCGACTTAGGCAGCCTCGTGGGCGCGCTTGCCGCGATCGCGGTCGCGTGGGCGCTCGCCGGACGGCTGCGCGGCCGGCTCGAGCGCTGGCTCCTCGACCGGCTGCTGATCGTCCCCGCCGGCCGATGAAACGGCTCGTTCTATA
>CAYWGQ010000239.1:857-4533 GCA_964457725.1 uncultured Gammaproteobacteria bacterium | reverse complement strand
TCGGGCTGGGGCTGCTGTCCGTTTGGCTGCTGGTGTGGGGCCCCCCCCCCCCCCCGCGACTCTTCGCTCGCCCGTATCGCCGACGACGCTACTCGGTCAACGTCGAGAGGTAGGCGATCACGTCGGCGCGCTGCTGCGGATCCGTCAGAATGCCCCCCATCGATGTGCCGGGCACCACCGCGCCTGGGCTCGCGAGGTACTCGTCCAAGGTCTCGGCGCTCCAGATCGCGCCGTAATTCTTCAGGCTCTCGGTGACCAAGAGGCTCGGCGTGGTGCCGGCCTTGCGCCCCACGACGCCGACGAGATGCGGACCCACCTTCGAATTGTCGTCCTTGGTCACGCCATGGCAGGCCGGGCAGCCGCTGGTCTTGAACACTTCCTCGCCGCGGGCGGCATCGGCGTCGTCGCCGCCGGCGTGAGCGGCGGGCGCCGCCAGCAGAGCGGCCAGGGCAAACGAGCGGATCGGTCGAATCGCGGACATTGACGTCGAGCTCTCCCGAGAAACGGGGCCCAAATGCCCCAGGCAGGGGGTGATTCTACGGTCGCGGCGCCGGTCTCGCATTCAGGGCGCGGCGTGATCGCGTACGCCCCGCGTCCGGACCGTCCGACCCGAGCAATCCGCGAGCGGGGGCCGGCGAAAAATGAGACTTCGTTCGCGCGTGTCGTTTCCGAACGTTGTAGCCTCGTGAGCCGCGATGATCGGCAGCTCATGCGATGCGACGCAATTGCGGCACTCGGGACGACGAAACGGCAGCGCGGCGCCGACGCGCTCGTCCGGCGTGCTCGGCGTTGCTGCGATCCGCCGGTGTGCTGGCCCTCCTCGCTCTCTGCGCACACGCATACGCGCAGCCTTCCGTGTCGCTGCTCGCGACGGATCCGGCCGGGACCGGCGGCACACTGCCCGCCTTCGAGCCGCTCTACGTCCGCATCTCCTACGAGAGCGACGGGCCGCTGCGCTTCCAGGCGAGCGGCTGGCGCAGCGGCCTCCAGGTTCGGGATGGCGCTGCGTTCAACCCCGCACCGCCGTATCCGCCGGGCCGGGGCGAGGCAGTTGCCTGGGTCGCCTATGATCGGCCCACCGCCGTCGACGAGGTGCGCGTGCAGGTCTACGACGGCAACTGGCAGCCGCTGCAAGTGCTCGATCGCCGGATCGACGTCCGCTGGGCCGGCGGCCGCTCCGGCGATCGGCAGCGCGCCGCATGGGCGGCGGAGCTGAGCAACGCACAACAGACCATGATCCGCACCGCGCCGCGAACCGGCGGCGTCAGCGCCATACCGTTCATGCTGATGTTGCAGCTCGCCGCCTGGTCCGTGCTCGGCTACTGGGCGCTCCAGATCTACGCTTACATGCGCGTTCGCGATCGGTGGCGCAAGTGGGCGCTGCTGCCGTTGCTCGTCACCTTGCCGCTGCTCGCCTACACGCTGCTCGCGTTGGCGGCCGGCTCGAATCTGTGGCCGTTGCTGATGATTTTCGTCTGTCCGTTCGTGTTCGCGTACCTGGCCGTGCTACTGCTGCTGCGGCGGCGGTTCCTCGCCGCCGCTCCCGAGGCCGGCTAGCCGCGGCGTTTGCGGACTGTGTGCAGCGCCGCCCGCCTCCGGATCGACGCAGCCTCGCGCGGTGCCCTCGAAGGCGGGGCAGCGCCTACTCGAAATCCACGCGCACCGTCGCGAACCACTCCCGCGGCCGATTGTACGTGCCGTTGACCATGCCCGCCGCGGGCTGATTCTGGCCGGTGACGATGTGCCGCTCGTCGCCCAAGTTCCGGCCGCCGACCGCGACCCGCCAGCCGCTCGCCGCCTGGAACGAGACCGACGCGTTGAAGAAGTCGGTCTCCGGCTGCATCAGCTCCGGCGTGTTGCCGAGGTCGTTCGCCATCTCGTCGAAATGCACCCAGTCGGCGTGCAAGCCCCAGCTTCCGCCGTTCGCCATCGGCCGCTCGTAGTCGACCGCGAAGTTCACGCTCGTCTCGGGCACGTTCACGAATTTGGAGTCGAGCGGCAGCGGGCTGCCGTCCGGCCGGATCACGCCTTCCTGGATGCGCGTGTACTCGGCGTCGAGGTAGCCGACCCCGCCCGTCAGCGTCAGCGAGTCCGAAACGAGCCACAGCAGATCCACCTCGAGGCCGCTGATCTCGCCGTCGCCGCCGTTCGAGAACACGGGCGAAGCCCCGACCTGCTGCGTGACCTGGATGTTCTCGTAGTCCGTTGTGAACACGGCCGCGTTCAGCTGCAGCCGCCCGTCCAGGATCTGCGACTTGACGCCGATCTCGTACGTCTCCGCCGTCTCCTCGTCGAACTCGAGCCCGATCGGGTTGAACTCCGTCGGCTGCGTGCTCGTGTGCGGCTGCGAGAGCCGGGTCGTCCAGCCGCCCGACTTGAACCCTTCCGAGTAGGAGACGTAGGCCATCACGTCGTCGTTCACGTCGTACTCGAGGCCGATGCGGCCGGAGACGTCGTCGAAGTCCCGCTCGTTCACGCCGAGCGGATAGTAGCGCGTCAGGTCGTTCGGGTCCGGAAACAGGAACGTGGGCGCGCCCGACTTCGGGGCGATCAGGTTCAGGTCGCGCTGCCGTCCCTCGAACTCCTTGTGCTCGTCCGTGTAGCGGGCGCCCGCGGTCAGACTGAGCCGCTCGGTCACGTCGAAGGTGATCTGACCGTACAGGGCCCACGCGTCGTTGTCGAAGAAGTTTTCGCCGTAGATCTGGAGCAGCCCGCCGGGGAAGGTCACGTAGTCCGTCAGGTCGCCGTCCTCGTGGAAGAAGTAGACGCCGCCGGTCCACTGCAGACGATCGTCCGCCGCCGCCCCCGTGAACCGCGCCTCGTGCGAGTACTGCTTCTGGTAGGTATCGAACGACGGCTCGAGCATCGGCAGCGGCGAGCCGTCGAAGTCGAAGCCGAACAACGACTCGAGCTCGCGAACGCTGCCGATGTAGCGGAACGCGATGCCGCTCGGCATCGACCAATCCACGATGGCCGAGAGCCCGCCGGCCTCGAGCTTGTTGAAGTTGTTGCCGTTCGCGTAGCTCACGTCCGGGTCGTCGGTGATGAACGCATCCGAAAACGGCAGGCGCGGCACGGAGTTGTTCAGCCCCGGCTGGATGATGAACGGCGCGCCCGACTGGCCCGGCGAGCCCTGGATCGGGAACCGCGGATCCGTGCCGCGCGGCTGCGCGCACGGCGGCGGCACGGCCTCCGGCGGCAGCATGATGCAGAGGTTATAGAGCGTCGTCAGCGACGCTTCGCTCGTCGGGTCGAACGCGAGCAGCGAGTTCGGCGTGCCCTCCTCGTCCGTGTGGTTGTAGTCGAGCGCGAACGTCACCTCGACGTCGTCGTTCACGACCCAAAGCAGCTTCCCGCGGAAGTTGTCCTGGTTCTCGCCGCCGGCGCGGTCCGCCGTCTGGTAGTCGGATTGCAGGAACTGGTCGAAGCTGTCGGACACGAACTGCCCGAAGCCGGGGAAGCGGATCCGCCGCTGGTAGCCTTCGCGGTTCTTCGAGGAGAACGCCACCGCGCCGTAGAGCTTGTCCTGCACGACGGGGAAGTCCGCCGCCGCGCGCACGTCGAGCCGCTCGAAGCTGCCGACCGTGACCTCGGCGCGCGTGCGCAACTCGTCGCCCGGCCGGCGGGTGATCACGTGGATCGCGCCGCCGATGGTGTTGCGTCCGAAGAGGGTGCC
>CAYWGQ010000239.1:0-847 GCA_964457725.1 uncultured Gammaproteobacteria bacterium | reverse complement strand
GCCCTGCGGTCCTTTCAGCACCTCGATGCGCTCCACGTCGAGCAGGTCGACGTTGGCGCCGATGCTGCGGGCCAGGTACACGTCGTCGACGTACACGCCCACCCCCGGCTCGAGATTGAACGCGAAGTCGCTCTGGCCGATGCCCCGAATGTACGCGCCTAGCACGGAGTTCGAACCGCTGAAAGGCACGGTCGGATCGAGGTATACATTCGGCGTGTAATCGCCGATCTGAGCGACTTGCGTCACGGCTCGCAAGTCGAGCCGCTCGCCAGTTACGACCGACATCGAGATCGGTACGTCCTGCACGTTCTCCGCGCGCCGCTGCGCGGTGACGATGACTTCCTCGAGGCGTTGCTGCTGCGCCGCGGCCGAAGGGGCGATCGCGTACAGCAGAGCGGTGGCTAGAACGGACGTCGCGCGCACCGGCGCGCACTCGAAGGTACGGTTGCGCATGAGCGATCCTCTCTCCGTGAGGTGGCCTGTCTAACGCCGAACCACGGATATTAGGATTCGTCCTTCGCGGCGGCTATTCCAAATATTGAGACTAATAGAACGTCTATTTCGAGGCGAGACGCTTCGTTAAGATCCGATGCGCGCCGGCGATTGGGCGCTCCCTAATAATGCGCTGCAACTGCTCGTTCGGCGCCTTGCGCTTCGGTATGGCTAATGCTTCGAGGTCCATGCAGCTTCTAGCAGCTGAAGCGAACTCTGGCCGGCCAGATCACCTCAGCTAACGGGCGACTCGAGCGGCACGGAGTTTCGGCAAGCCTCTCTTCCGCCGCTCGGAGGACCGCGTGCTGCGGCTTCGACATCTGATAGATCAATGGCGGCACCGGGAAACGCGACA
>CAYWGQ010000238.1:0-4607 GCA_964457725.1 uncultured Gammaproteobacteria bacterium | reverse complement strand
CGCGTGGCGGGCGCCCCCTCTGGCGTCGCCCCCCCGGGGCCCCCGCCTCGTCCATCGGCAGCAGGAAGCCGTAGCGGCCGATCCCGCGCTTGTCGCCGAGGGCTTGCCGCAGCGCCTCGCCGATCGTGAGGGCGACGTCCTCGACCGTGTGATGCTCGTCGACGGCGAGATCGCCGTCGCAGCGGACCGACAGCGCGAACCCGCCGTGCTTGCCGAGCTGCTCGAGCATGTGATCGAAGAAGCCGAGCCCGGTCGCGACCTCGGCGTCCGCCTCGCGGTCGAGATCGACGGCGACGACGACGTCGGTCTCCCGCGTCTTGCGGTGCACGCGGGCGACGCGCGGCACGTCGACCAGCGCGTGCGCGACGTCCGCCCAGCTCGACGCCCCTGGGCCGAGCTTGAAGCCGCGCACGCCGAGATTGCGCGCGAGCTCGACGTCGGTGTCGCGGTCACCGACGACGGCCGAGCGCTCGCGATCGATGCCGGTCGCGTACTCGCGGACGAGCCCGAGCCCGGGCTTGCGGCAGTCGCAGCGCTCGTCGGCCTTGTGCGGGCAGACGAACGTCGCGGCGAAGCGCACGCCCTGCGACTCGAACAGCTGGCGGATCAGCCGATCGGCCGCGTCGTACGCGGCCTGCGGGAACTCGGGCGTGCCGAGCCCGTCCTGGTTCGTGACGATCGCGAGCTCGTAGCCCGCGCCCTGGATCCGGAGCAGCGCCGGGATCACGCCGGGCACGAGCCGGACCTTGTCGAGCGCGTCGACGCGTCCGTCGGCAGGCTCCTCGACGAGCGTGCCGTCGCGGTCGACGAAGAGCACCTTGCGCGCCGCCTCAGCCACCGACCCGCTCCACGCCGGCGACCGCCTGCAGCAGCCGGTCGTTGTCCTCGGGCCGGCCGACCGTGATCCGCACGCAGTTCGCGAGCAGCGGATCGTCGAACGTCCGGACGAGGATGCCGCCTTTGCGCGCAGTGGCCCTGAAGCGGTCGCCGTCGCGCGTCTCGACGAGCACGAAGTTCGCGTCGCTCGGGAACACGCGCACGACGTCCGGCGCGTCGCGCAGCGCGTCGGCGAGCCGCCGCCGCTCGGCCTTCAGCAGCGCGACCCGCTCGCGCGAGACCGTCAGTGAGTCCTGCGACAGCGCTTCGAGCACGAGCTCGATCGACGGCGTCGGGAAGGTGTACGGCGGCAGCACGTTCTCCGAGAACCGCACGAGCGCGGGATCGGCGAGCAGCGCGCCGCAGCGGACGCCCGCGAGCGACACGAACTTCGACAGCGTCCGGAGCAGCACGACGTGCTCGAAGCGCCGGCGGAAATCGAGGAAATCGTCGTCCGCGAACTCGTGGTAGGCCTCGTCGATCACGACGAGCGCGCGCCCGGCGGCCGCCTCGCAGATCCGCTCGACGTCGGCCTTCGGCGTCGATTGGCCGGTCGGATTGTTCGGCGAGCAGACGAAGACGATCTTCACGGTCTCGTCGAGCGCCGCGATCACGGCGTCGGCGTCGAGCGCGAAGCCTTCCTCCGTGCCCGGCCGGGGCTTGCGCTGCGGGACCGCGAGCACGCCCGCGTTCTGGATGCCGGCGTAGAGCCGGTACATGTCGAACGTCGGCGGGCAGATCAGGATCCGGTCGCGCCCGGCCGAGCAGAAGCCGCGGATCAGCACGTCGATCGCCTCGCTGCTGCCGCGGGTCACGAGCATCTGCGCCGGGTCGATGCCGTAGTAATCGGCGAGCTGGTCGCGGAGCGCGAGCGGGCGGGGCGGCGGGTAGATGTTCAAGCCCCGCTCGGTCGGGTCGCCCGGTGTCCGCCACGGCGACTCGTTCGCGTTCAGCCGGATGAAGCCCGCGTCGTAGGCGCCTGGCGTGTAAGGCCGCAGGTTCCGCAGCTCAGGCCGCGCGAGGCGCAGCAGGTCGCTCATGACGCGCCTCCGGCCGCGATCGCCTCGAGCCGCTCCGTCACGGCCCGCGCGTGCGCATCGAGCCCCTCGAGCGTTGCCAGCACCTCGGCGGTCGGGCCGATGTTGCGCAAGCCCTCGACGGAGAGCTCCTGCACGGTCATCGCCCGCAGGAAGTCCGCGACGCCGAGGCTCGAGTACGTGCGCGCATAGCCGTACGTCGGCAGCACGTGGTTCGTGCCGCTGCAGTAGTCGCCGACCGACTCCGGCGCCCACGGCCCGAGGAACACGGAGCCCGCGGCCTCGACCCGGTCGAGCCAGCGGCGGGGCTCCGCGACCTGCAGGATCAGGTGCTCCGGCGCGTAACGGTTCGCGACGTCGATGCCCTCGGCGACGTTCCGGACGACGACCGCGGCCGAGTGCGCGAGCGCGCGCTCGGCGATCTGCCGCCGGCCGAGGCGGGCGAGCTGCTCGTCGAGCGCCGCGGCGACCGCCGCCGCGAGCCGCTCGCTGGTCGCGACGAGAAGCGCCTGGGAGTCCGGTCCGTGCTCGGCCTGCGAGAGCAGGTCCGCCGCGACGAACGCCGGACGCGCGCCGTCGTCCGCGACGACCAGCACCTCGGAGGGGCCGGCCGGGTAGTCGCGGCTCGCGCCGGCGGGATCGCGGTCGACCTGCGCCTTCGCCTCGGTCACCCAGGTGCTGCCGGGGCCGAAGATCTTGTCGACCTTCGGCACCGACTCGGTGCCGTACGCGAGCGCAGCGATCGCGTGGGCGCCGCCGAGCTTGAACACGCGCTCGACGCCGGCGACCCGGGCCGCATAGAGCACGGCCGGATCCGCACGGCCGTCCGGACGGGGCGGCGTGCACATCACCCGCGTCGGGCAGCCGGCGAGCCGCGCGGGGATGCCGAGCATCAGCGCTGTCGACGGCAGCGGCGCGGTGCCGGCCGGGACGTACAGCCCGACGCGGCGGATCGGGCGCGACACCTTCTCGCAGCGGACGCCGGGGGCCGTCTCGATGTCGACGGGCGTCGGCAGCTGCGCGCGGTGGAAGGTCTCGATGTTCCGCGCGGCCGCTTCGATCGCCGCGCGCTGCTCGGCCGTCAGCGCGTCGGCGGCGGCGTCGTGCTCGGCCGGCGCGACCTCGAACGACGTGAGCCGCACGCCGTCGAGCGACTCGCAGAGCTCCGCGAGCGCGGCGTCGCCGCCGCGGCGCACCTGCGCGATGATTGCGGCGACCCGCTCGGCGACGCGTGCGTCGTCGGCGAGGGCAGGGCGGCGCAGGATCTCCGCCCGCCGCTCCTCGGAGAGCTCGCGCCAAACGTATTGCCGGAGGCTCACGACAGCATCTTCTCCACCGGCAGCACGAGCATCGAGCTCGCGCCTGCCTCCTTCAGCTGCTCCAACGTCTCCCAGAAGACGTTCTCCCGGCACACCGCGTGCACCGCCACTTTGTCGTCGCGCCCTTCGAGCGGCATGATCGTCGGCGCCTCGCTGCCCGGCAGCAGCGCGGTGATCTGCTTCAGCGCGGAGCGCGGGGCGTGCAGCATGATGTACTTGCTGTCGCGCACCTGGAGCACGCTCTGGATGCGCTGCAGCAGGCGCTCGAGCCATTGCGCCTTCGCGTCCGGCACTTGCCCGGGCGCCCGAATCAGCGCGGCGCGGCTCTCGAGGATCGTCTCCGCCTCGTAGAGCTGGTGAGCCTTCAGCGTCGCTCCGCTCGAGACGAGGTCGCAGACCAGGTCCGCCTTGCCGAGGCTCGGCGCGAGCTCGACGGCCCCCGAGAACGCGACGACGTCGGCGTGCACGCCGACCTTCGCGAGATAGGCGCGCAGGATCCGCGGATAGGTCGTCGCGATCCGCTTGCCCTCGAGCGACGCGGGGCTGTCGAAGCGGACGCCGTCGGGCACGCCGAACGACAGCCGGCAGTGGCCGAAATCGAGCAGGCTCACGGTCGTGAACAGCGGGTCGGCCTGCCGCTCGACGAGCTCGAGCCGCCGCTCCTCGATCACGTTCATGCCGGCGATCCCGAGATCGCAGACGTTCTCCTGCACGAGCATCGGGATGTCGTCGTCGCGGACGAGCAGCACGTCGATCGGCATGTTCTCGCCGTAGCAGATCAGCTGGTCCTTGCCGCGCGCGTAGCTCAGCCCGCAGCGCACGAGCAGCTCGAGCGAATGCTCCGTGAGCCGGCCCGATTTCTGGACGGCGATCTTGATCCGTGTCTCGGGTGTGCTCCGCATGGCGGAATTCCTCGGGCTTAGAGCGGCTTCAGGCGGTCGAGCGCGACGCGGTAACCGCCGTTGCCGGCTGTCAGGAAGCGCGCGACTCGGCCGATCGTCGTGACCGACACGCCGGTCAACTCGTGAATCTTGCGGTAGGGGAGGCCTTCCTCGAGGTAGGTCGCGACCGCCCAGCGGTCGACGAGGGCCTCGAGCTCGGCCGGGGTGCAGAGGTCGTTCAGGAATCGCTCGCACTCGGCCTCCGTGCGCAGGCTGAGCAGCGCCCGATACAGGCCTTGGGCCGCGCGCGCGGCGTTGCGCTTCTGTCCGACTCGGTTGCCTTTCATGCGGTTGCGGGCTCCGCGTGTATCAACGTAATAGCGTAATAGCGTGATAGCACGCTGGCACACAGTAACGGGTTCGCGCGGCGGGGTCAAGGAAGAGAGGCGGCGGGTCGCGGCTGGACAGCCGCTCCTACCTGCGTCGCGTGAGGT
>CAYWGQ010000237.1:0-4609 GCA_964457725.1 uncultured Gammaproteobacteria bacterium | reverse complement strand
TCGTCGGGCTCATAACCCGAAGGTCGCAGGTTCGAATCCTGCCCCCGCTACCAACTCCAGCCTTACACGACAGCTCCGCGCAATCTGCACGAGGGCCGCCATCGGCGGCACCTTCTCTGCCGCATGCGATCCGCTGCTGTCGGCGCACGAGTAGACTTGGCTCATGAGTCGACTCCTCGCAGCCGCTCTCGTCGTCGTCGCCGCCGCGCTGCCCCCCGCCATCGGCAACGAGGCGCTGCGCCCGCTCGCGGATGCGGCGCAGGAGAAGATCGAGACGATTCGCACGCTCGGCGCTGCGAGCCGCAGCCCCGGCGCACCGCCGATCCGCACGTCGCTGACCGAAGCCGAGATCAATGCCTACTTGGCCGTATACGGCCCCGAGACGCTCCCGGCCGGCATTGCAGATCCGCTCGTCGAGCTCGGGGACGCCGGTCGCGTCCGGGCTCGGGCGACCGTCGATCTCGATCGCGTGCGCCGGGCGCGGCCGCGCGGCTGGAGTGATCCACTCGCGTACGTGACGGGCTCGGTCGAGGTCGTCGCGGCCGGCCGGATCGTGACGGATCGGGGCCTCGGGCGTGCGGAGCTCGAGTCGGCGAGCGTCGGCGGCGTTGCGGTGCCGAAGAGCGTAGTTCAGGAGCTGCTGCGCTTCTTCACCGCGAGCGAGGAGCGGCCGGAGGGGTTCGATCTCGATCGGGCGTTCGAGCTGCCGGGCGGCGTGCAGAGGGCCGTCGTCGAGCGCGGGCGCGTGACGGTGGTGCAGTAAGCAGAAGACGGGTAGCCGCGGCGAAGAGTCGCGGCTGGACAGCCGCTCCTACCACCTCCGCTGCAAGCGCCGCGGCGCGTCCGGGCGTCCGGCGCCTAGAGGACGCGCGCGCAGAGGTCCAGCAGGCCGCCCGGGAAGACGCCGAGGACGAGCAGTGCGAGCGCGTTCGCGGAAAGCACGAGCTTCATGTCGCCGCCCGGGAAGAGCGGCGCCGTGTCCGTCGCTTCGGCGAAGTACATGTACCAGACGACGCGGATGTAGTAGAACGCGCCGACCACGGCGAACAGCACGCCGACCGCCGCGAGCCACGTGAGGCCGACGTCGAGCACCGCGCCGAGCACGACCAGCTTCGCGTAGAAACCGACGAACGGCGGCACGCCGGCCATGCTGAACATGATCATCAGCATCACCAGCGCGAACCACGGGCTCCGCGCGTTCAAGCCCTTGAAGTCGTCGAGGTTCTCCGCCTCGAAGCCCTTGCGCGACAGCAGGATGATCATGCCGAACGCCGCGGCGGCCATCAGCACGTACACGACGGTGTAGTACATCGCGGCCTCGACGCCCTCTTCCGTGCCCGCGATGAAGCCCATGAAGATGAAGCCGACGTGCGAAATCGTCGAGTACGCGAGCATTCGCTTCAGGTTCGGCTGCACGATCGCGACGACGTTGCCGATCGCGAGCGAGAGCACGCAGAGCACGATCAGCATGTCGCGCCAGCTGTCGTGCAGCGGACCGAGCGCCTCGACGAGGATCCGCCACGCGAGCGCGAACGCCGCCACCTTCGAGACGGAGCCGAGGTACAGCGTGACCGGCGTCGGTGCGCCGTGATAGACGTCCGGCAGCCACATGTGGAACGGCACCGCGCCGAACTTGAACGCGACGCCGACCAGCACGAACGCGAGCGCGAGCAGCGTCGCCACCCCGACGCCGCCGGGCGCGGTGAATTGCGCCGCGAGCGCGGGCAACTCGAGCGTGCCCGTCAGGCCGTACAGGAGCGAGATGCCGTAGAGCAGCGTGCCGGACGCAATCGCGCCGAGCACGAAGTACTTCATCGCCGACTCCGCCGAGATCCTGGACTCGCGGTTGAACGCGACGAGCGCGTACTGCGACAGCGCCAGCAGCTCGAGGCCGAGATAGAGCGTCAGCAGATTGTGGGCCGACACCAGCACCATGATGCCGAGGAGCCCGAACAGCGAGAGGAGGAAGAACTCCCCCTTCATCAGCCCGCTCGCCTCGAGGTAATCGCGCGAGTACAGGAACACGACCGCGACCGTGAGGTACGCGACCATCTTCAGCACGGTGCCCGCCGGGTCCGCGACGAAGCTGCCGTCGAACGCGACGATCGAGGTCTCCGGCATGTAGTACGCCGACGTCGCCGCCGCGCCGATCAGCGCGACGATCGACAGGTAGTACGTCACGCGGCGCTGATCGTCGCGCAGAAACACGTCGACGAGCAGCAGCCCGCAGATTGCGAGCGCGAGGAAGACCTCGGGGGCGGCGGCGGTCAAATCCATCGTCGACATGGGCGTTCGATGCGGCTCCCTTCCGTCAAAGCTTCGACTGCAATACGTGGTCGAGCAAGGCGCCGAGCGTCGGCGACATCACGTCGGTGAGCGGCGCGGGCCACACCCCGAGCAGCAGCACGCCGACCGCGAGGACGGCCAGCATGAAGAACTCCCGCCCGCCGATGTCCTGGAGCGACGCGACGCCGTCGTTCGCGACGTCGCCGAAGATCACGCGCTTGACGAGCCACAGCGTGTAGGCGGCGCCGAGCACGAGGATCGTGGCCGCGAGGAACGCGATCCAGAAATCGGCCTGGAAGCTCGCGAGGATCACGAAGAACTCGCCGACGAAGCCTGAGGTGCCGGGCAGCCCGACGTTCGCGAACGCGAACAGCACGGCGAACGCGGCGAACTTCGGCATCGTGTTCACGACGCCGCCGTAGGCCGCAATCTCCCGGCTGTGGAGCCGGTCGTACAGCACGCCGACGCAGAGGAACAGCGCGCCCGAGACCAGCCCGTGCGAGATCATCTGCACCATGCCGCCCTGGAGCGCGAGCAGCGCGCCGTCGGTCGCCTGGGAGCGCGCGACGATGCCGAAAATGACGAAGAAGCCGAGCGTGACGAAGCCCATGTGCGCGATCGACGAGTACGCGATCAGCTTCTTCATGTCGCGCTGCACGAGCGCGACCAGCGAGATATAGACCACGGCGACCAGGGACAGCCCGATCATCAGCCACGCGAGGGACTGGCTCGCGTCGGGCGCGATCGGCAGGCTGAAACGCACGAAGCCGTAGCCGCCCATCTTCAACAGTATCGCCGCCAGAATCACGGAGCCGCCGGTCGGCGCCTCGACGTGCGCGTCGGGCAGCCAGGTGTGCACCGGAACCATCGGCACCTTCACCGCGAACGCGAGCAGGAACGCGATGAAGATCAGCGTCTGGGCGGTCATGCCGAGCGGCAGCATGTGGAATGCCGCGATCTCGTACGTCCCGGCCTCGAGGTACATGTAGATCAGCGCGACCAGCATGAACACCGAGCCGAGGAACGTGTACAGGAAGAACTTCACGGTCGCGTAAACGCGCCGCGGTCCGCCCCAGATGCCGATGATGATGAACATCGGCACGAGCATCGCTTCCCAGAAGATGTAGAACAGCAGCGCGTCGGCCGCGGCGAAGACGCCGATCATCAGGCCTTCGAGCAGCAGGAAAGACGCGAAGTACTGGGCCGGGCGAAGCTTGATGACCTGCCAACCGGCGATCACGACGATCGGCGTGAGAAAGGTCGTCAGCAGCACGAGCGGCAACGAGATGCCGTCGACGCCGAGGTAGTAGTACGCCTGGAAGCGCTCGATCCACGGCACCCGCTCGATGAACTGCAGCCCGGCGATCGTCGTGTCGAAGCCGGTGTAGAGCGGCACGCTCAGCACGAACGTCAGCACGGAGACGGCGAGCGCCACCTGCTTGCCGAGCGCCGCGCGCTCCGAGCCGAGCGCGAGCACGGCGACCGCGCCCGCGATCGGCAGCCAAATAACGATGCTCAACAAGGGCCAGCTCGTCATCGCCGCCTCACTGCGCCGTCCGCCAAACAAGCCAGCCCGCGATTGCTGCGAGGCCGAGGATCATCGCGAACGCATAGTGGTAGAGGTAGCCGGTCTGGACGTGACGCACGACGGAGGCGACGAAGCCGACCGTCCGCGCGCTGCCGTTCACGATGACGCCGTCGATCAGCCCCTGGTCCGCGACGCGCCAGAGCCCCGTGCCGAGCAGCCGGGTCGCCCGCGCGATCACGTTCTCGTTGATCCAGTCGAAGTAGTACTTGTTCGCGAGGATGCGGTACAGCACGCCCGCGCGCTCGAGGATCAGGCCCGGCAGCTCCGTGCGCTTCAGATACAGGAACCAGGCGGCGAGCGCGCCGAGCGCCGCAAGGTAGGTCGCCGGCGAGCTCGTCAGCGCGTGGAGGATGAACGCGCCCGGCCCGTGGTACTCCTCCCCTATCGCGCCGACGGTGTCGTGCTGCGGCAGCACGAAGATCGCGCCCTCGAAATAGCCGCCGAACAGCACCGGGCCGATCGTGAGCCAGCCGATGATCACGGACGGGATCGCGAGCGCGATCAGCGGCCCGGTGACGACCCACGGCGTCTCGTGCAGGTGCTCGCGCGTGTGGTGGTCGAAGCGTTCGTTGCCGTGGAACACGACGAACAGCAGCCGGAAGCTGTAGAGCGAGGTCACGAACACGCCGAGCAGCACGCACCAGTAGGCGTAGCCCGCGCCCGGTAAGCTCGACGCGTGGACGGCCTCGATCAGCGCGTCCTTCGAGAAGAAGCCGGAGAAGCCCGGGAAGCCGA
>CAYWGQ010000236.1:0-4615 GCA_964457725.1 uncultured Gammaproteobacteria bacterium | reverse complement strand
CGACACGCCGGGCCACGCGGCGTTCACCTCGATGCGCGCCCGTGGCGCGCAGGTCACCGATATCGTCGTGCTCGTGGTTGCGGCCGACGACGGCGTCATGCCCCAGACGATCGAGGCGATCCAGCACGCCCGCGCCGCGGACGTGCCGCTCGTCGTCGCCGTCAACAAGATCGACAAGCCGAGCGCCGACCCGGACCGCGTGCGTAACGAGCTCTCGCAGCACGGCATCATCCCGGAGGAGTGGGGCGGCGACACGCTGTTCGTGCACGTCTCCGCGCTCACGGGCGAAGGCATCGACAAGCTGCTCGAGGCGATCCTGCTTCAGGCCGAGCTGCTCGATCTGAAGGCGCCGGCGGAGGGGCCTGCCTCGGGTGTCGTGATCGAGGCGAGCCTCGAGCGCGGCCGCGGCGCCGTCGCGACGGTGCTGGTGAACAAGGGCAAGCTCGAGGTCGGGCAGATCCTGCTCGCGGGGCAGGAGTACGGCCGCATCCGCGCGATGTTCGACGAGAAGGGTCAGTCGGTGACGAGCGCCGGTCCGTCCATGCCGGTCGTCGTGCTCGGACTATCGGGCACGCCGCAGGCGGGCGATGACGCCCTCGTCGTCGCGGACGAGCGCAAGGCGCGCGAGGTTGCGTCGTTCCGGCAGAGCCGCGAGCGCGACTCGAAGCTCGCGAGCCAGCAGGCCGCGAAGCTCGAGAACGTGTTCAGCCAGATGGGCCAAGGCGGCGCGGCCACCGTGCCGCTCATCATCAAGGCGGACGTGCAGGGCAGCGCCGAGGCGCTCCGCGATGCGCTCGAGAAGATCGTGACCGACGACGCGAAGGTGGTCGTCGTCGCGGCCGGTGTCGGCGGCATCAGCGAGTCCGACGTGCAGCTCGCGGCGACCTCTCGCGCGATCATCATCGCGTTCAACGTGCGTGCCGACGCGGCCGCCCGCAACGCGATCAAGGAAAGCGGCGTGGACGTGCGCTACTACAGCGTCATCTACGAGGCGATCGACGACGTGAAGGCGGCCGTCAGCGGTTTGCTCTCGCCGGAGATCAAGGAGCAGATCGTCGGTCTTGCGGAGGTCCGCGAGGTGTTCCGCTCGCCGAAGTTCGGCAACATCGCGGGCTGCATGGTGATCGAAGGCTACGTGCGCCGGAATCTTCCGGTCCGCGTCCTGCGCGACAACGTCGTGATCTACGAGGGGCAGCTCGAGTCGCTCCGCCGCTTCAAGGACGACGTCAACGAGGTGCGCGCCGGCACCGAGTGCGGTATCGGCATCCGCAACTACAACGACGTCAAGGTCGGCGACCAGATTGAGTGCTACGAGCGGACGGAGATCGCTCGGACGGTGTAGGCAATGAGGACGAGGCCGCGCCGCGTCGCGTCGGAGATCGCGCGGCTCCTGAACGAGCTGCTGCTCACCGAGGTGAAGGATCCGCGGCTCGACGGCGTGCGGGTGAACGAGGTGGAGGTGAGCGGCGACCTCGGCGTCGCAAAGGTCTGGTTCGGCACGCTCGATCCGGATCGCGACGCAAGCGACGCCGCGCAGGCGCTCGAGAGCGCGAAGGGCTTTCTGCGTACGCGGGTCGGCCGCGCGCTGCAAGTGCGCAGGGTGCCGGAGCTGCGGTTCTTGCACGACGTGCGCACTCGGCGGGAGTTCGAGGTGCGCCGCTTGATCGACTCGACGCGGCCCGCGCGCGACGACGACGACGACTCGGGCGAGTGACGGAGCGGGAACGGCAAGCGCGAAAGCCGTTGCACGACGTTCACGGCATCGTCCCGCTCGACAAGCCAGCGGGGCTCACGTCGAACGCCGCGCTGCAGCGGACGAAGCGCCTCTTTCGCGCGCGGAAGGCGGGCCACACCGGCAGCCTCGACCCGCTCGCGACCGGGATGCTGCCGATTTGCTTCGGCGAGGCGACGAAGGTGTCCGCGTTCCTGCTGGATGCCGAGAAGACCTATAGGGTCGTTTGCCGTCTCGGTGTCGCCACGGATACCGGCGACGCGGACGGCAAGGTGCTCGAGCGCCGGACGGATCCGGCGCCGGGCCGCGAGGCGGTCGCGGCCGCCGCCGCTGGCCTCCTCGGGGAGATCGAGCAAGTGCCGCCGATGTACTCCGCGCTGAAACGCGGCGGCCGCCGGCTCTACGAGCTCGCGCGCAAGGGCGTGACCGTCGACCGCGAAGCCCGGCGCGTGCGGGTGAGCGCGCTCGAGGTCGAACGGTACGAATGGCCGGAGCTCGAGTTCGTGGTCGCGTGCTCGAAGGGCACCTACGTGCGCAGCCTCGTCATCGACCTCGCGGCCGCGCTCGGCACGCTCGGGCACGTCACGGCTTTGCGCCGCCTCGCGGTCGGTCCGTTCCGCGAAGCCGATCTGATCTCGCTCGATGCGCTCGAGGCGCTTGCGGCGGAGGGCGAGTCGGCGCTCGACGGGGCCCTGCTGCCGATCGATCGTGCGCTCGCGGACTGGCCGAGCGCGACGCTCGAGGCGGAGGCGGCTCGGCGGTTCGCGCACGGCCAACCGGTGGCTGCCGAGGCCTCTACGCCGGCCGGCAGGGTGCGGGTGTACGCGGCGGATCGCCTCCTCGGCATCGGCGAGGTAACGGTCGATCGGCAGCTCCTGCCGCGGCGCGTGCTGTCGGCCGATCGAGACGCAGTGGACTAGCGCAGAGGGGCCCGACGGACGGCGGCAACGGTGGAAGTGCGGTGCGGACCGGTCGCGGCCACGGTCGGTCGGCGGCGCAAATCAGGTTGGTGGAGGGCTGGGACTGCGGCTAGAATAGCCGGCTTCCAGCAGAGAGTGGAAAGAGAGTGAGGCCGCGGGAGATGCGGCTTGGAGTAGACCAGCATGGCATTGGATTCGGCAAAGAAGTCCGAGATCATCTCCGAGTATCGCCTCGGAGAGAACGACACGGGGTCGCCCGAGGTGCAAGTCGCGCTGCTGTCGGCGCGCATCAATCAGCTGTCGGAGCACTTCGTCGGGCACGGAAAGGATCATCACTCGCGCCGCGGTCTGCTGCGCATGGTGAATCAGCGGCGCAAGCTTCTCGACTATCTGAAGCGCGTCGACCAGAACCGCTACCAGAACCTGATCAACCGTCTCGGCCTGAGGCGTTGATCTCGACATGTTTTCCTCTCAGAGCCGGCAAGCCCGGCTCTGAGCCGTTATGGATTCCCCGCCTGCACGGCCGTCGCGCGCTCGCGTCGGCCGCTGGTCGATTCTTCGAAGGACAGCGACAGTGAAAACGATCAAGAAATTCAAGTACGGTGCGCACGAGGTCTCGATCGAGACCGGTGCGGTAGCTCGGCAGGCCGACGGCGCGGTGATCGTCAACATGGCGGACACCGTCGTGCTCGTCACGGCCGTCGGCGAGAAAGGCGAGGGCGTCCCGCGCGACTTCTTCCCGCTCACCGTCAACTATCAAGAGAAGACCTACGCGGCCGGTCGAATCCCGGGCGGCTTCTTCAAGCGCGAAGGGCGGCCCAGCGAAAAGGAAACGTTGACGTCGCGGCTGATCGACCGGCCGATTCGGCCGCTCTTCCCGAAAGGCTTCCAACGGGAAGTGCAGGTGATCGCGACCGTGATGTCGATGAACACGGAGGTCGACCCGGATATCCCGTCGATGCTCGGCGCGTCGGCCGCGCTCGCGCTCTCGGGCCTGCCGTTCCTCGGCCCGATCGGCGCGGCACGCGTCGGCTACATCGGCGGCGAGTACGTGCTGAACCCGACCGCGAGCCAGCTGCAGCAGTCCGAGCTCGATCTCGTCGTCGCCGGCACGAAGACCGCGGTGCTGATGGTCGAGTCGAGCGCGAAGATCGTCCCCGAGGACGTGATGCTCGGCGCGGTGATGTTCGGCCACGAGCAGATGCAGAGCGCGATCGCGGCGATCGAGGAGCTCGCGAAAGAGGCCGGCAAGCCGCGGATCGATTGGACGCCGCCCCCGAGCGACGAGGAGCTCGCCGCGGCGGTCGCGCAGACGGCCGGAGCGGAGCTCGAGGCCGCCTACGCGATCGTCGAGAAGCAGAAGCGCCACGCGAGAATCGCCGAGCTCAAGCAGCAGTGCGTCGCGGCGCTCGCGCCCGCCGAGAACGGTCGCTGGCAGGCGAGCGACGTCGAGAGCGCGTTCCAGAAGCTCGAGAAGAAGCTCGTCCGCGGCCGCATCCTCGCGGGCGAGCGGCGTATCGACGGCCGCGACACGCGCACGGTGCGGCCGATCGACGTCCAGGTCGGTCTGCTGCCGCGCACGCACGGCTCGGCGCTCTTCACCCGCGGCGAGACCCAGGCGCTGGTCGTGACGACGCTCGGCACCGGACGCGACGCGCAGATCATCGACGCGCTCGAGGGCGAGCGCCGCGAGCCGTTCATGCTGCACTACAACTTCCCGCCGTACAGCGTCGGTGAGACCGGCTTCATCGGCTCACCGAAGCGCCGCGAGATCGGCCACGGGCGGCTCGCCCGCCGCGGTATCGAGGCCGTGATGCCGAACATGGAGACTTTCCCGTACGTCATCCGCGTCGTCTCGGAGATCACGGAGTCGAACGGCTCGAGCTCCATGGCGACGGTGTGCGGCACTAGCCTTTCGCTGATGGACGCAGGCGTGCCGGTGAAGGCGCCGGTCGCGGGCGTC
>CAYWGQ010000235.1:0-4615 GCA_964457725.1 uncultured Gammaproteobacteria bacterium | reverse complement strand
ATCGACTGTCCGCCGGCGCTGAACATGCTGACCGTGAACGCGCTGACGGCCGCCGGGCACGTCCTGATCCCGATGCAATGCGAGTACTTCGCGCTCGAAGGCCTGTCCGCGCTCGTCAGGACGATCGAGCAGATCCGGGCCGCCGCGAATCCGAACCTCGAGATCCACGGCATCCTGCGGACGATGTTCGATCCGCGGAACAACCTCGCGAACGAGGTGTCGTCGCAGCTGCTCTCGCACTTCGGCGATCGGGTGTACCGCACGGTCATCCCGCGGAACATCCGCCTCGCCGAGGCGCCGAGCTTCGGCCGGCCGGTCCTGTTCCACGACAAGTACTCGCGCGGCGCGCTGGCCTATCTTGCGCTCGCCGGCGAGATCAACCGCCGGGCCGGGGTCGCACCGCACACGCTACAATCGCCGGCGAGCTCCGCCGAGCCGCCACCGGCGATGACCCAGACCAAGCCATGAGCAAGCGCAGAAGCCTCGGCCGCGGCCTCGAGGCGCTGTTGAGCAGCAGTCCGCCTCCCGCGTCGCCGGCGCCGGAGCAGCCGCCGCGCGCCTCTGCCGCCGAGGGCAGCCCCGACGGCACGCTGCGCGACCTGCCGGTCGACCTGCTCCAGCGCGGGCGTTATCAGCCCCGCGCGGACATGCGCGAGGAGACGCTGACCGAGCTCGCGGAGTCGATCCGCGTGCAGGGGATCGTGCAGCCGATCGTCGTGCGGCCGCTGCCGACCGCGGCGGGCGCCGAGACCCGCTACGAGATCATCGCGGGCGAGCGCCGCTGGCGCGCTGCGCAGATGGCGGGTTTGCACACCGTGCCGGCGCTGATCAAGGACATCCCGGACGAGGCGGCCGTCGCCGTCGCGCTGATCGAGAACATCCAGCGCGAGAACCTGAACCCGCTCGAGGAAGCCCGCGCGCTCGCGCGGCTCGTCGAGGAGTTCGGGCTGACCCACGCGGAAGCGGCGGACGCGGTCGGCCGCTCGCGGGCCGCCGTCTCGAATCTGCTGCGGCTGCTCGAGCTGCCGCCCGCCGTCTGCGAGATGGTCGAGCGCCGCGACCTCGACATGGGCCATGCCCGCGCGCTGCTCGGCCTCGGCAGCGCCTCGGCCCAGCTCGAGCTCGCCCGCCGGGTGCAGCGCGAAGGCCTTTCGGTCCGCGAGACCGAGCGCGCCGTCCGGCGCCTCGGCGCGCCGTCGACGAAGGCGACCGCGGCGCGGACGCCGAACCCGGACGTCCAGCGGCTCGAGGCGGAGCTCGCGGAAACCCTCGGCGCGCGGGTCAGCATCGATCACGGCGCAAAGGGCGGCCGCGTGGTGATTCGCTACAACAACCTCGACGAGCTCGAGGGCATCCTCGCCCACATCCGCTAGCCGCAGCCGATACCGCACGGCCCGTAGGAGCGGCTGTCCAGCCGCGACTGCTGCGGCGCGACGCCCGAAGATCGCGGCTGGACAGCCGCTCCTACGTGTTGCGCTGGCTGGACAGCGGCTCCCGCGTGCCGCGCGGTTCGGTTGAACGTGCTTTGGGCACTCTTTACAATGGCGCCCGCGAATGGGCCACGCCGCCGTCGTGGCCTTATTTTTGCCGACCTACCGTCATGCCCTTTGGGCTTCAAGAGAGGCCGCTGTGCTCATCGAGGACCGGCGCATCGTGCCCCTGACGTTGCTCGCTCAGGCCGGCGTGACAGTAGGTCTGGCCTTGCTGCTCGGAATGTGGGCGAGCGACGTCGTCGCTCTCTCGGCGCTCCTCGGCGGATCGATCGCGGTGATCCCGAACGGGTTCCTCGCCGCGCGAGTGCTTGCGCCGCGAGGCACGGATGCGAAGGCGCTGCTGCGTGCGGCGTGGTTCGGAGAGATCGGTAAGCTCGGGTTGACCGCGCTGTTTTTCGGCGCGGCGTTCGCGCTGATCGAGCCGCTGTCGGCGCCGGCGGTGTTCGGCGGCTTCATCGCGGCCCAGCTCGCGATGTTCGCCGCGGCGGCGCTCGGCGGCTTGGCGGTTAAGCACGGAAGTTGAAGGACGGAAGAGCTCGACGATGGCAGGTGAAGGGCACGCACAGACGGCCGGTGAGTACATCAATCACCACCTGCAGAACCTGCAGGTTTGCCGTGTCGACGGCCAATGGGTCTGGAACGACTGCGCGGGGAACTTCTGGGCGTTGAACGTCGACTCGATGTTCTTCTCGGTCGTGCTCGGCGCCGTGTTCATCTGGATCTTCCGCGGCGTCGCGAAACGCGCGACCGCCGGGAAGCCCGACAAGCTGCAAACGGCGATCGAGATGATCGTCGGCTTCGTTGACGACTCCGTTCGCGACGCTTTCCACGCCAAGAACCCGCTGATCGCACCGCTCTCCCTCACGATCTTCGTGTGGGTGTTCTTCATGAACCTGATGGACCTGATTCCGGTCGACTGGCTGCCCGAGGCCGCCGTCGCGGTCGGGATTCCATACCTCCGAGTCGTGCCGACGACGGACGTCAACATCACGTTCGCGATGTCGCTGTCCGTGTTCGCGCTGATCATCTACTACTCCATCAAGGTGAAGGGCTTCGGGGGTTTCACGAAAGAGCTGACGATGCATCCGCTCGCGCCCCCGACGAAAGGCATCGGTCTGCTCGCCGCGCCCATCGTCATCGCGTTCAACTTCGTGCTCGAGGGCGTGGCGCTGCTCGCCCGGCCCGTCTCGTTGTCGCTGCGACTCTTCGGCAACATGTACGCGGGCGAGCTCATCTTCATTCTGATCGCGCTGCTCGGCCTCTATCAGCTGCCGCTGCATTTCGGCTGGGCGGTCTTCCACATACTGATCATCACGCTGCAGGCCTTCATCTTCATGATGCTCACGATCGTGTACCTGAGCCAGGCGCACGACACGGGGCACTGAGCCGGAGGTCGGCAGCGCGACTCGTCACTTTGACGCTTGGCACTTCGTAAGAACTGGAGACCCTGATGGATACAGTGATTGGCATGACCGCGATCTCGGTCGCGATTCTGATCGGCTTGGGCGCGCTCGGTGTCGGCGTCGGCATGGGCCTGCTCGGCGGCCGGTTCCTCGAGGGCGCGGCCCGGCAGCCCGAGCTCATGCCGATGCTCCGAACGCAGATGTTCGTCGTCGTCGCGCTGCTCGACGCGGTCGCGATGATCGGCGTCGGCGTTGCGCTCTTCTTCGCGTTCGCCAATCCGTTCATCGGCCAGCTGCAGCAGGCGGCCGGCGGCTAAGCGGCCGCAATCGAGCGCGGCAACCGGAGGAGGGCCCGTGGACTTCAATCTCACGCTGATCGGCCAGACGATCGCGATGATCGTCTTCGTCTGGTTCGTGATGAAGTACGTCTGGCCGCCGATCATGGGCGCGATCGAGGCGCGGCAAGCGACGATCGCGGAGGGTCTCGCGGCGGCGGAGCGCGGCCGGAGCGACCTCGCGGCCGCGAAGGACGAGGCGCAGCAAGCGGTGGTCGCCGCACGAGACCAGGCACGCGTGATCATCGAGCAGGCGAACGCGCGGGCGAACGAGATCATCGAGGCCGCGCGCGAGGCCGGCGTGACCGAGAAGCAACGCCAGCTCGACAGCGCGCGCGCCGAGATCGAGGTCGAGATCAACCGGGCGCGTGACGAGCTGCGCCGGCAGGTGGCTGCGATCGCGGTCGCCGGAGCCGAGCAGATCCTCGGCCGCGAGATCGACGCGGCGCGGCACCGCGAGATCCTCGACCGGCTCGCAAACGAGCTTTAAGAGAGACGGCGATGGCGGATTTCGGCGCGGTAGCTAGACCTTATGCGCGGGCCCTGTTCGAGCTCGCCCGCGAGTCCGGCAAGCTCGCCGACTGGGCCTCGGCGCTCTCGGCCGCCGCGGCGGTCGTCGCCGAGCCGGGCGCGCGGCGCTACCTCGGACAGCCGGGGCTCGGCGACGAGGAGCGCGCCGCGTTCGTGATCGCTCTCGCCGAAGGCGTTCCGGGCACCGAGGTCCTCGCCGGCGATGCCGGCAAGAACCTGCTCCGGCTGCTCGCCGAGAACGAGCGGCTCGGCGCGTTGCCCGAGATCGCGGCGCAGTTCGAGCAGCTGAAATCGCAGGCCGAGAACAAGGTCAAAGTCACGGTCACCACCGCGACCGAGGTGGACGACGCGCTCAAGGCGAAGATCGCCGAGCGGCTCCGCAAGAAGCTCGGACGCGACGTCGAGCTCGAGCTCGCGCTCGACCCGGGGCTGATCGGCGGCGCCGTGATCCGCGCCGAGGACATGGTCATCGACGGCTCCGTCCGGAGCCGGCTAGAGCAGCTCGCGGCGAGCCTCATCGATTAATCGAGGACAGCACATGGCAATCAAAGCGTCTGAAATCAGCGACCTGATCCGTCAACGGATCAAGAGCTTCGAGACGAAGGCGGAAGCGCGCGACGTCGGCACGATCATCGCGCTCACCGACGGCATCTGCCGCATCCACGGGCTCGCAGACGTGCAGTACGGCGAGATGATCGAGTTTCCGGGCGGCAGCTACGGCCTCGCGCTCAACCTCGAGCAGGACTCGGTCGGCGCGGTCGTGCTCGGCGACTACAAGCACATCAAGGAAGGCGACACGGTCAAGACGACCGGCCGCATTCTCGAGGTGCCGGTCGGCGAGGCGCTGCTCGGC
>CAYWGQ010000234.1:4269-4618 GCA_964457725.1 uncultured Gammaproteobacteria bacterium | reverse complement strand
AGCCATTCGCGGGCGCGCTGCTCCGTGCTGTACGTGCGCTTGTCGACGGCCTTGTACTGCCAGTGCGCCGCGACGCCCCGCTCGGCGATCTTGTCCATCTCCTCGGTGCGGATCTGCACCTCGAGCGGCAGGCCGTTCGGGCCGAACAACGTCGTGTGCAGCGACTGATAGCCGTTCACGCGCGGGATCGAGATGTAGTCCTTGAAGCGTCCCGGCATCGGCTTGTAGAGCTGGTGCGTGAGCCCGAGCACGCGATAGCAGCTGTCGACGTCCTGAACGATGATCCGCACGCCGTACACGTCGACGATGTCCGACAAGTGCAGCTGCTTCCGCCGCATCTTCTTGTAGA
>CAYWGQ010000234.1:0-4259 GCA_964457725.1 uncultured Gammaproteobacteria bacterium | reverse complement strand
GGCCATCACGCGCGCCGGGATACCGGCGTTCTTCAGCCCCTCGGCGAGGCGCGCCTCGATCTTCCGCAGCAGCTGCCGCTGGTTGCCTTTCGCGCGGCGGAGCGCTCGCTCGAGCACGCGATAGCGATACGGGTAGTACGTCTTGAAGCCGAGCTCCTCGAGCTCGACCTTCAGGCTGTAGATGCCGAGCCGGTTGGCGATCGGCGCGTAGATGTCGAGCGTCTCGCGGGCGATCCGGTGGCGCTTCGGCGCCGGCAGCGAGTCGATCGTGCGCATGTTGTGCGTGCGGTCCGCGAGCTTCACGAGGATCACTCGTAGATCCTTCGCCATCGCGAGCAGCATCTTGCGGAAGCTTTCGGCCTGCGCCTCCGCGGCGCTGTCGAAGCGCAGATTGTCGATCTTGCTGACGCCGTCGACGAGAAGCGCGACGTCCTCGCCGAACAGCTCCGCGATCTCCGGCAGCGTGCTCGGCGTGTCCTCGATCACGTCGTGCAGCAGTGCCGCCTTGATCGAGGCGGCGTCGAGATGGAGATCGGCGAGGATCTCGGCGACGGCTACCGGGTGTGTGATGTAGGGGTCGCCGCTCTTCCTGTGCTGCCCCTTGTGCGCTTCCGCAGCGTATTCGTAGGCCTCGACGATGCCCGGCAGGTGCTCGGCGGGCAGGTAGACCTCGAGCTTCGCGTGCAGCTTCGAGAAGTCGTCGGTGCGCCACACCGACAACGCCCGTTCGCGGATGGCAGCCCCGTAGTCCATGGTCTCTAGGCCGGCTTCCCCGCCGGCCGTGGTATCAGTCTCCGAGCGATAGCGGTCGCCCAAGCATGTCGTCGTTCGGCGGCGGCAGCTGTGCGCTCTCGAAATCGAGCAGATCCTCGACCGGCTGATCGCGCTCCGTGAGGATTTCCGGCGTGATGTACCCGGCCGCAATCTCCCGCAGCGCGATGACCGTGGGCTTGTCGTTCTCCCACTCGACCATCGGCTGGGCGCCGTTCGCCACCTGCCGCGCGCGCTTCGCGGCGGTCAGCACGAGCTGAAACAGGTTCGGAATCTTGTCGACGCAGTCCTCTACCGTGATTCTCGCCATCACGCCCTCCTTGGGTCTTTGGGCGAATCAGTGTACTCGACCCCGGCACGCAAGCGGTACAACGCGCGGCCGGTTGCCACTCCCCCGAGATGGGGGCGGTCAGCCCGCAAGCAAGCGCTCCATCCGGGCGCGGACGGCCGGGGAGGCGGTCGAGTGCTCCTCGCCGCGGCCCGCGACGACCGCCGCGAGCGCTTCGACCGCGGTCTCGAGGACGTCGTTCTCGACGACGTAATCGAACTCCGACCAATGCGACAGGTCGCCGAGCGCGTCGCGAAGCCGGCGCTGGATCGTCGCCTCGCTGTCCGTGGCCCGCGCCCGCAAGCGCCGCTCGAGCTCGCCGACGCTGGGCGGCACGATGAACACCGAGATCGAGTCCGGCGCTCGCTCGCGGACCTGCCGCGCGCCCTGCCAGTCGATCTCGAGCAGCACCGAGTAGCCCGCGGCGAGCAGCCGCTCGACGTCCGCCCGGGCGGTCCCGTACCAGTGGTCGAAGACCCGGGCGTGCTCGAGGAACGCGTCCTCGTCGACGAGCTTGCGAAACTGGTCCTCGCTGACGAAGTGGTAGTCCCGGCCGGGCCGCTCGTTCGGGCGCTTCGGCCGCGTCGTATAGGACGTCGAGAAACGCAGCCGCGGCTCGCGCGCGAGCAGCGCGTGCACGAGCGTCGTCTTGCCGGCCCCGGACGGCGCCGAGACGACCAGCAGTCGGCCGCGGTTATCGTCCCGGGCGCTCACTCGAGGTTCTGCACCTGCTCGCGCATCTGCTCGATCAGGACCTTGAGCTCCACCGCGCCGCGGGTGAGCTCCTCCTCCTGGGCCTTCGAGGCGAGCGTGTTGGCCTCGCGGTTCAGCTCCTGGATCAGGAAGTCGAGCCGCCGCCCGACCGGCTCGTCGCGGCCGAGCGCCGCGCGGATCTCCGTCACGTGGCTCGCGAGCCGCTCGAGCTCCTCCGCGACGTCGACCCGCTGGGCGAGCAGCACGAGCTCCTGCTCCAGCCGCTCCGGCGGCACCTGCAGCTCGAGCCGCCGGACCCGCTCCTCGAGCTTCTCGCGGAAGCGGGATTCGGCGCTCGCCGCGAGCGGCGCGAGCGCGGCGAGCCGCGATTCGATCGCCGCGCAGCGCTCGAGGAGTCCCTGGGCGGTGCGCTCGCCCTCGCTGCGGCGCGCCTCGACGAGCGCGGCGAGGGCGGCCGAGAAGCACTGCTTCGCAGGCTCGGCGAGCGCGGCAAGCGCCTCGCTGGTCTCCGTGAGCACCCCCGGCCAACGAAGCACCTCCGCGACCGACAGCGGCCGCGCGTGCGGCAACACCGCGCGGACCTGCAGCTCGAGGACGCGCAACGTCTCCAGCGCGGGCTCCGACAGCGCTGCGCCGCCCGGCGCGACCCCGACGACCTGCGCCCGCAACGTGCAATCGACCTTGCCGCGCTTCAGCGCCGCGCCGGCGAGCTCCCGGCACGCCGGCTCGATCGCCCGCAGCTCCTCGGGGAGCCGGAAGCCCAGATCGAGGAAGCGATGGTTGACGCTGCGCACTTCCCAGACGAGCCGGAACGGCTCGGCGAGCGTGTCCGCGGTCGCGAAGCCGGTCATGCTGTGAGGCATTCGATTGAGTCCGTTCGCGGTTTCAGCCAATCTGTGCGCCGTTTTTGCGATCCCGAAGCGGAGCAACCCTCTGATTTCCGCCGCGCAGTCGAACAGCGCTGATCGCCGGCAGGCGCTGCCGGCGCGCGGGCGCCTGCGAGTGTACCTCACCCCGCCTCACGACCGCGTCCGGGCCGCCGGACGCGAACAGGGCTGACGCATGCGCGCGGATTACGCGAAGCTGAGCCTCCCCGGCAACCGCAGCGAGAACCAGGATCGGGTCGAGGTGCTGCGGCAAGGGGAGTCGCTGCTGCTGCTCGCGGTCGACGGGATGGGAGGCCATGCGCACGGCGCGAAAGCCGCGGAGGTCACGATCCGCGCGCTGCGCGAGTACTTCGCCGAGACCGGCTCGCCGATCTTCGATCCGCAGGGCTTCCTGACGCTCGCGCTCGCGCGCGCCGACGAGCGCGTCGTCGAGATCGGGGCGGAGGTCGCGATCGAGCATCGGCCGCGGGCGACCTGCGCCGTCTGCCTCGTGCAGGACGGCGGCACGTATTGGGCGCACGTCGGCGACAGCCGCGTGTACCAGCTGCGCGCCGGCGCCGTGCATCTGCGCACGCGGGACCACAGCCACGTCGAGCTGCTGCTGCGCGAGGGCTTGATCGGCGAGCAGGAGATGCGCGGGCACCCGATGCGGAACTTCGTCGAGTGCTGCCTCGGCGGCGACTCGCCGCTGCCCGACATGAGCGTGACCGCGCGCCGCCCGCTCGCGGCGGGCGACGTGCTGCTCGTCTGCACGGACGGCTTGTGGTCCGGGCTCGAGGACGCGGACATCGCGGCCGCGTTCGCGCCGCGGGCGAACGGGCCGCTGGATGCGACGCTGCGCGAGCTCGCCGAGCGAGCGGTCGCGCACAACGCGCCGCACAGCGACAACACGAGCGTCGCGGCGATGCGCTGGCACGGCGAATGATCGCCCGGCGCATCGGCTGGTAAGCTCCGAGACTTCGACACAGGGAGCTTCGACATGCGGCCGAGCGGACGCAGGCCTGACGAGCTGCGGGCGGTGCGCTTTCAGACCCACTACACGCGCAACGCGGACGGCTCCGTGCTGACGGAGTTCGGCGCGACGCGCGTGCTCTGCACCGCGTCGATCGAGGCGAAGGTGCCGCCTTTCCTGAAGGGTCGGCAGGAAGGCTGGGTCACGGCCGAGTACGGCATGCTGCCCGGGGCGACGCACACGCGCACGCAGCGGGAAGCCGTGCGCGGGCGCCAGGGCGGCAGGACGCTCGAGATTCAACGGCTGATCGGCAGGAGCTTGCGCGCCGTCGTCGATCGAGCCGCCCTCGGCGAGCGGACGATCACGGTCGACTGCGACGTGCTCCAAGCCGACGGCGGCACGCGGACCGCCGCGATCTCGGGCGGCTACGTCGCGCTCGCGCTCGCCGCGGCGAAGCTCGTCGAGCGCGGCGAGATCGAGCGCAATCCCGTGCACGGGCAAATCGCGGCCGTGTCGGTCGGGATCTACCGCGGCACGCCCGTGCTCGACCTCGACTACGCCGAGGACGTCGAGGCCGAGACCGACATGAACGTCGTGATGAACGAGG
>CAYWGQ010000233.1:0-4645 GCA_964457725.1 uncultured Gammaproteobacteria bacterium | reverse complement strand
GCAGGTAGAAGTCGACGATCTCGGGGAACTGCGTCCGCAGAATCGGCACGAACCCGTCGTTCAGCGCGAGCCCGAGCACCGCCGGCTCGTCCGGCGGCCGGCCGGTATAGGTCGTGTGGTAGATCGGGTCCCGGCGGTGCGTGATCCGCTCGATCGTCATCACCGGGAAGCGCTCGACCTCGTTGTAGTAGCCGGTGTGGTCCCCGAACGGGCCCTCGGGCGCCTCCTCGCCGGGCTCGATGTAGCCTTCGAGCGTGAGCTCCGCGTTCGCCGGCACGAGCAGGTCCGAGCCGATGCAGCGGACGAGCTCGGTGCGCTCGCCGCGCAGCAGCGCCGCGAACGCGTACTCCGGCAGCGTGTTCGGGATCGGTGTGACGGCCGCGAGAATCGTCGCCGGATCGGCGCCGATGCTGACGGCGACCGGGAAGCGCTCGCCCGGGTGACGTGCCCGCCATGCCTGGTAGTCGGTCGCGCCGCCGCGATGGGCGAGCCAGCGCATGATCACCTTGTTGCGGCCGATGACCTGCTGACGGTAGACGCCCAAGTTCTGCCGCGGGTGCTCCGGTCCGCGCGTCGTCGTGAGCCCCCACGTGATCAGCGGTCCCGCGTCCTCGGGCCAGCACGTCTGCACCGGCCACGCGCCGAGATCGACCGCGTCGCCTTCGATCCGCTCCTCCTGGCAGACGGCGGCGCGGACGGTGCGGGGGGCCATCTTCAGCACCTCGCGGACGAGCGGCAGCGCGCGGAGCGCGGCGGAGATCCCCTGCGGCGGCTCCGGCGCGCGCAGCGCCGCGAGCAGCTTGCCGAGCTCGCCCAAGGCCGCCGTGTCGTCCGCCCCGAGCGCCGCGGCGATCCGCTCCGGCGTGCCGAACAGGTTCGCGAGCGCGCGCACCCGGGAGCCTTCGACGTTCGTGAACAGCAGCGCCGGCCCGCCCCGCGCGAGCACGCGGCGCGAGATCTCGGTCAGCTCGAGCGCGGGGCTGACCGGGACGCCGATCTCCTTCAGGTCGCCGCGCTCCTGCAGATGCGCGAGAAAATCGCGCAGATCCCGGAACGTGCGGTGCGGTCGCTGCCAGATCGATTCCACTATAATCCGCCGCGCGGCCGACTCACTCGGCCGACAGGCCGGCGACATTAAACCCCCGCACGCGGCAATGCCAGCGCGATCCCAGGATCCCACGCCCGCAGCGCCGCCGCAGTGAAGCGGCACCGCGAGAAGCACGCATGAGGCTCAGGTTTACCAAGATGAACGGTCTCGGCAACGACTTCGCGGTCATGGAGTGGCCGGCGGAGGTACCGTTGCCCGATCGGGAGCGCATCCGCGCATGGGCGGACCGCCGCCGCGGGATCGGCTTCGATCAGCTGCTCGTGCTCGAGGCGGGCGCGCCGCCCCCGGGCGCGGCCGCGCGCTATCGGATCTACAACGCGGACGGCGGCGAGGTCGAGCAGTGCGGCAACGGCGTGCGCTGTCTCGCGAGCTATCTCGCGCCGCGCGTCGGCGGCGAGATGCAGCTCGCGAGCCCCGCCGGACCGATCGCCGCGCGCGTCGCCGCGGACGGCACCGTCAGCGTCGATCTCGGCGTGCCGGACTTTCGCCCCGCCGCGCTGCCGTTCACGGCACCGGCCGAGCGCGACCGTTACACGCTCGAGGTGTCGAGCGGCACGGTCGAATTCGGTGCGGTGTCGATGGGCAATCCGCACATCGTCATCGCCGTCGATTCGGTGGATCGCGCGCCGGTCGGTATACTGGGCGCAGAGCTTGCGGTCCATCCGGCATTCCCGAACGGCGTGAACGTCGGCTTCATGCAGCGCGAGAGCGCGGAGCGCATCCGGCTCCGTGTGTTCGAGCGCGGCGTCGGCGAGACGCTCGCGTGCGGCACGGGCGCCGCGGCCGCAGTCGCCGTCGGCCGGATCTGGGACGAGCTCGGACCGACGGTCGAGGTGCTGCTCCCGGGCGGCGCCTTGCACGTGAGCTGGCAGGGACGCGGATCGTCGCTATGGCAGACGGGACCGGCGACAGCCGTGTACGAGGGCGAGATAGAACTATGAGCCAGCCGAAAGGCCAAGTCGCCGTGGGGGATACGTTCGACGAGGAGGCGGTCGCAGACTATCTGCGCAAGAACCCCGACTTCTTCGAGCGCCACCCGCTGTTGTTGCTCGGCCTGCGGCTGCCGCACCGCACGGGCGGCTCCGCGATCTCGCTCGTCGAGCGGCAGGTCGCGATGCTCCGTCAGCGCAGCACCCAGCTCGAGCGGCAGCTGAAGGAGCTGATCGCGGTCGCGAAGGAGAACGACGCGCTCGTCGAGAAGATGCACCGGCTCGCGGTGCGCTTGATGACCGCGCCGACGCCGGCGGCACGACTCGAGCAGCTCGAGACGGCGCTGCGCGAGGAGTTTCTCGCGGAGCGGGCGCTGCTCGTCCTGTTCCAGGACGGTCCGGCCGGCGGGCTCTCGCGCGACGGTTTCGTCAGGCGGCTCGAGTCGACCGATCCGATGCTCCGCCCGTATGCGACGTTCTTGCGCTCCGGCCGTCCGCGCTGCGGACTGTTGCGGGACCGGCAGAAAGACGTATTCGAGCGCGACGCCGACAGCATCCAGTCCGCCGCGATGGTGCCGATCGGCGCGATGACGGAGCGCGGTCACCCGAGCATCGGCTTTCTGATCATCGGCAGCCGCGACGCGGAGCATTTCCATCCGGGCAAGCGGATGGATTTTCTCGGCCGCCTCGGCGAGCTCGTGACGGTCGCGCTCGCGGAGGAGCGCACGTCGCGAGAGGGCAATGCTGCCTAGTGAGGCAGCGGAGTTCCTCGGCCGGTTGCGGACCGAGCGGCGGCTCTCGCCGCATACGCTCGCGGCGTACGAGCGGGACCTGAAGGCGTTCTTCGCGTATTGCGACGAGGCGGGCGTCCGCACGCTGCCCGAGCTCGACACCTACACGATCCGGCAGTTCGCCGCGCAGAGCCATCGCCGGGGGCTGAAGCCGCGAAGCATCATGCGGCGCCTCTCCGCCGTGCGGTCCTTCCTGGGCTTCCTCGTCGAGTGCCGGATCCTGAAGGCGAACCCGGCCGTTCACGTCCAGGCGCCACGGCCGGCGCGCCGCCTGCCGCGCACGCTCGACGTCGACCAGGTCGCGAGCCTGCTCGCCGTCGAGGGCGACGATCCGCTGACCGTCCGCGATCGCGCGATCCTCGAGCTCTTCTATTCGTCCGGGTTGCGCCTCGCGGAGCTCGTCGGGCTCGATCTGCCGGACGTCGATCTCGCGGACCGGACCGTGCGCGTGACCGGCAAGGGCGAGAAGACCCGCGTCGTGCCGGTCGGCCGCGTCGCGGTCGACGCGCTGCGCCGCTGGCTCGACGTGCGGCCGGCGCTGCTCGGCCGGGGCGAAGACGGCGACGGGGACGCGCAAGCGCTGTTCGTCAGCCGCACGGGCGCCAGGCTTTCTCGCCGAAGCGTGCAGGCGCGGCTCGAGCACTGGGCGCGCGTCCAGGGGGCGCCGGCCCGCGTGCATCCGCACCTGTTGCGGCATTCGTTCGCGACGCACATGCTGGAGTCGAGCGGCGACTTGCGTGCGGTCCAGGAGCTCCTGGGCCACGCGAGCTTGTCGACGACCCAGGTCTACACCCATGTGGATTTTCAGCATCTCGCCCAGATTTACGACAAGGCGCACCCGCGCGCCCGCCGCCGCCGGCGCTGACCGGCCGCGGTCTCCCGCGGCGCGCGGCCGCAGCTCGAGCACGAGACGATGAAGGACACTTTTCACGGCACGACGATCCTCTGCGTGCGCCGCGATGGGCGGGTCGCCCTCGGCGGCGACGGTCAGGTCACGCTCGGCGACAAGGTCGTCAAGCGCAACGCGCGCAAAGTGCGCAGGCTCCACGACAACAAGGTGCTCGCGGGCTTCGCCGGCGCGACCGCCGACGCGTTCACGCTGTTCGACTACTTCGAGGGCAAGCTCGATCAGTACGGCAACCTGACGCGCGCCGCGATCGAGCTCGCGAAGGATTGGCGCACCGACCGGCTGCTCCGCCGGCTCGAGGCGCTGCTGATCGTCGCGGACCGGACGCACTCGCTCTTGATCTCCGGCAACGGCGACGTGATCGAGCCCGAGCGCGACATCCTCGCGATCGGCTCGGGCGGCGCGTACGCGCAGGCCGCCGCGCAGGCGCTGATCGAGAATACGTCGCTCGGCGCGACCGAGATCGTCGCGAAGGCGCTCGCGATCGCGGGCGACATCTGCATTTACACGAATAAGGACGTCGTGATCGAGGAGCTCGGATGAGGGAGGCGGGCCGATGTCGATGACGCCTCGCGAGATCGTCGAGGAGCTCGACCGGCACATCGTCGGTCAGCACGAAGCGAAGCGCGCGGTCGCGATCGCGCTCCGGAACCGCTGGCGGCGCGCGCAGATCGCGGAGCCGCTCCGCAGCGAGATCACGCCGAAGAACATCTTGATGATCGGTCCGACCGGCGTCGGCAAGACGGAGATCGCGCGGCGGCTCGCGAAGCTCGCGAACGCGCCGTTCATCAAGGTGGAGGCGACGAAGTTCACCGAGGTCGGCTACGTCGGCCGCGACGTCGACTCGATCGTTCGCGACCTCGTCGACATGGCCGTGAAGATGACGCGCGAGGACGCGATGGCGAAGGTC
>CAYWGQ010000232.1:0-4665 GCA_964457725.1 uncultured Gammaproteobacteria bacterium | reverse complement strand
GGCCGCCGTCGACGATCGAGATCGGGATCGGCACGTCCTGCACGGCCTCCTCGCGACGGCGCGCCGCCGTGACCGAGACGACTTCTTCCATTGCGGGCTGCGCCCCGCTCGCCTGCTGCGCAGTCGCCGATATCGGCGCATAGGCGGCCGCCACGGCAAGAGCGAGGGGAATACGACCATTCATCGTTGACTGCCTCCTGAAGTCCAGCCGCGGCAACGGCCGCGGAGGGTGCATCGGCACCCGGGAGGCGCATCGTAGGCGGCGGTCGGTTACAGAGTCCGTCCCGGCGCGGTTAGAAATGCGTTACATCCCCCACCCGCCTTCTTTCTGTAGGAGCGGCTGTCAGCCGCGACCCCGCGGAACGCCCCGCGCTCGCCCCAGCGTCGAGCGGAGCTGAATCCCGTCGTGGTTGCCGAGAAGCTCGGCCACCCAGTCGACGAACACGCGGACCTTGCCGGAAAGGTGCCGCTGGCGCGGGTAGACGACGTAAAGCGGCGACGGCTCCGGGAACCAGTCGCCGAGCACGAGCTCGAGCGTCCCGCGCTCCATCGCCTCTTTCACGATGAACGCAGGGATCTGCGCGATCCCGAGCCCGGCCTCCGCCGCCGCGACGTAGCTGTTCTCGTCCTCGAGGGCGATCCGGCCCGCGAACGCGGCCTGCACGCGCTCGGCGCCCCTCGAGAACACCCAGTCCGCGACCCTTCCCGTGCGGGACGAGAAGTGATTGATGCAGCGATGCTCGCGCAGATCCTCCGGATGCGTCGGGCGGCCGTGCGCCGCGAGATACGCGGGCGCCGCGCACGTCGCGAAGTAGAGGAACCCGACCCGGCGCGCGACGTATGCCGAGTCTTCGATGTCGCCGCTCCAGACGGCGCAGTCGATGCCCTCCTCGATCAGGTCCGCCCGGCGCTCGCTGCTCGCGAGCGCGAGCTCGATGTCCGGATAGCGCTCGAAGAACTGCGGCAGCGCCGGCACGAACACCGCGCGCGCGATCAGCGTCGGCACGTTCACGCGCAGCCGTCCGCCGGGCGTCCCGTAGCGATGCGCGAGCGACTCCTCGGCCTCGCGGACGTCCGCGAGGATCGCGGCGCAGCGCTCGTAGTACGCGAGGCCGTCCTGCGTCACGCTGACGCGGCGCGTCGTCCGGTTGATCAGCCTCACCCCGAGGCGCGCCTCGAGCTTGCGGATCAACGTGCTCGCCGTCGCCTTCGGGATCTGCAGGCTGTCCGCCGCGCGGGTGAAGCTGCCGGTCTCGACGACCCGGACGAACACCTCCATCGCCTGCAGCTTGTCCATCCCTATTGTTCTTTAAATGTGAACAGTGATTTTGTATGACGGCTATTGAAGCTCCGTTCGCAAATAATAGACTGGCTCTCACCGCCGAAACCAGACGTCTGACGGGCAGACGCGCCGGCGTTGCAACGGGAGTCATCATGAGCGAGAGGATCCGACACGTTACCGACGAGACCTTCGAGCAGGACGTCCTGGGCTCGGCAGGCCCGGTGCTCGTCGACTATTGGGCCGAATGGTGCATGCCGTGCCGGATGATCGCGCCGCTACTCGACGACTCCGCCGCGCACTACGGCGAGCGCCTGCGAATCGCGAAGCTCGACGTCGACGCGAACCCGGCGACCGCCTCGCGGTATCGCGTCCGGAGCATTCCGACGCTGATGCTGTTTCGCGACGGCAAGGTGATCGACACGAAAGTCGGCGCGGTGAGCAAGGCGGAGCTCACGGCCTTCATCGACGCGCACCTCGCGGCATAGATCGCGCTCGCGGTGGGAGCGGCTGTCTAGCCGCGACTGCTGCGACCGCCGCGACTGCCGCGACCGCCGCGCCTACCGCAACTGCCACAATTGCCGCGCCGCCAAACGGTCCCCAACCTTCGGCCCCGCTACGCGATCACCCCGATCCCCCGCGCCATCATCACCGCGAACAGGATGATCGGCAGCAGCAACGCGAGCTCGAGGTGCACGATCGCCCGGATCTTGCGCTGCACGGCCGGGTCGAGCGCCGGCGGCCGGTTCTCCTTGACGGCGCGGCGGAAGCGCAGGAACTGCACGGTCGGGTAGATCGACAGGAGGCCGACCACGACGAACAGCGCGATCTTCGCGATGAACGTGCCGCTTTGGAAGTAGTACGCGGGCACCTTCTCCGTGTAGAACACCCGGAGAAAGCCGACGACGAGCAACGTCACCGCGGCGATGCCGTAAAGCGCATCCATCCTGAGCACCGTCCGCGCCGTCCGGACATCGAGCTCGCCGCGCAGCAGCACGAGCTCGACCAGCAGGACAGCCGCGAGCAGGAACGCGGCCGCGTGGTGCAGAAACGCGAGCGTGACGGTGGCGGTCATTGCATGTGCCCTGTGCGGGTTTGGACCTCCAACATGCTACAACCTATCGGTGTCGGCAACGCCCCTGGAACGAGGCCATAGCCTCACCTCCGCGATCCGCGCGTGAAGAGGTCATACGCCATTCCGCCGAAGCTCGGCTATGAGAACGACTCGCAAACCTGCGAGCAAGTCCGTCGCGTTGACGAGGCGCTCGTAGAGTCGACCGACGAGGTAGGTCGGCACAGTGAGACGCATATACTCCGGCCGTCCTTCGATGAGTCGGAGCGCTTCGATCGCCAGACCCGCCGACTCGGCCAACCGAGCGATTTGCGCCCGCGAGTTCGCTCGATACCGGGTGCGAAAAGTGTCCTCCGACACTCGGCCGCGCAGGCGATTATAGAAGCGGTGGAAGCCGTAAGGCGTTAAGCGCGCGATGAGCGGCATGTAGTGGTAACGATTCGGCGTCTTCGCGAGAAACCAGCCGCCTGGACGCAGCACTCGGCGGACCTCGGAGAAAACGCGATCCGGGTTCTCCAGATGCTCGAGCACGTTATCGGCGAACACCAAGTCGAACGTCTCGTCGCCGTAAGGTATTTGCTCGACAGATCCGATCTTCGCCTCGTCCAGGAAAGGGTTCTGCAGGACACGCGGGTCCAGGTCGACCCCGCACACGTGCTCGGCGATCCCGCGGAAGTTCATCTCCTGCACGATGCCCGCTCCCGCACCGAGGTCCAAGATCCTCGAACGGTCCGTGACGCGAGCGAGAATGTACTGCCGGAACATCCGATCGTCCCAATTTTTGGAGACGCCGGGATACCAGCGCTGGTCCAGGCGGTCGACGCCGCCGCGGCCGATTGCGTTCCGTAAGCCGATCACGCTGCCTTCAGAGGATAAGCCAACGCCAAGCGGACATCGATGCGACACCTCGAGACAGGCGTTTGCTAGACTGAATCGGCAATGTCGGAAAAATGCTTCGGTGCGCGTGTTCTTCCGAAAATTGTAGGACAGCCTCGGTTCCCCTGCCTATATCCGACGATGCTTCTACTGCCGGCGAACCCCGTCGCTTATCGATACCGACTTGCCGATCCGCTCGCGCCGACACGCTCGCGCATTCCGCACGGTCACAAGCAGGAGGGCCGGCTCGTCTAAGAGACAGATTCTCGATCGAGCCGGAGCCCCCATGGACGAGCGCACGCGCATCTTCGACGAGCAACGCCCGCGGCTCTACGCGCTCGCGTACCGGATGCTGTCGATTCGAGCCGACGCCGAGGACGTGCTCCAGGACGCCTATCTCCGCTGGCGATCGACGGACGCCGCCGCGATCGAGTCGCCGCAGGCCTGGCTCACGACCGTCGTCACGCGGCTCGCGATCGACCGCTTGCGGCGCACCCGGATCGAGCGCGAGGCCTACGTCGGACCGTGGCTCCCGGAGCCCTTGTCCGAGGGCGACGTGCCGGATCCCGAGTCCGTGCTCGAGCTCGAAGGCGATCTCTCGATCGCGTTCCTCGTCCTGCTCGAGGCGCTGTCGCCGATCGAGCGGGCGGCCTTCTTGCTGCACGACGTGCTGGACGAGGACTACGCCGACGTCGCCGCGATGCTCGGGAAGTCCGAGGCCGCGTGCCGGCAGATGGTGCACCGCGCCCGCGAGCGAGTGACCGCGCGGCGCCGGCGCTTCGTCGTCGACGACGAGACGCGCACGCGCATGCTCGAGAAGTTCATTGCGGCGGCCGATACCGGCGATCGGGAAGCGCTGGTGGCGCTTTTCGCCCCGGACGCGCAGATGATCTCCGACGGCGGAGGCAAGGCGGTCGCGGCGCTCCGCCCGCTCGTCGGTCCGGAGCGGATCGCGTGGCTGTGGTATGCGGTCGCGAAGAACCGGCGGCGCGTCGCGAGGCGGATCGTTCGCGTGAACGGCGAGCCCGGCCTCGCGCTGTACATCGACGGCCGTCTCCATTCGGTCGCCGTGCTCGAGACGGACGGCGAGCGCATCCACCGGCACTACACGATCGCGAATCCCGACAAGCTGCGCTCGTTCGCCGGGATCGCGGCGCTCGACGCGGCGACGGCGTCATGAGGCTGTCACACGGGCGGAGGCTACCGCGTCTAGCGGGTGTACAGGCAACCGATCCAAGGAGAAGGTAATGGCCGCCCGACTGACATTCGATCCGAACCGCCATCGCGACGCGTACCAGGCGATGCTCGGCCTCGGCGCCGCCGTGCGGCGCTCCGGCCTCGAGCCGCAGCTGCTCGAGCTCGGGAAGATCCGCGCGTCGCAGAGCAACGGCTGCGGGTACTGCCTCGACATGCACACCAAGGACGCGCGGGCGAACGG
>CAYWGQ010000231.1:1696-4678 GCA_964457725.1 uncultured Gammaproteobacteria bacterium | reverse complement strand
GCTCGAACATGTCGCGCACGCGCGAGGCGCCGACGCCGACGAACATCTCGACGAAGTCCGAGCCCGAGATCGTGAAGAACGGCACCTTCGCCTCACCCGCGATCGCGCGCGCGAGGAGCGTCTTGCCGGTGCCGGGCGAGCCGACCATCAGCACGCCCTTCGGAATCTTGCCGCCGAGGCGCTGGAACTTGGCCGGATCCTTGAGGAAATCGACGATCTCGACGACCTCCTCCTTCGCCTCCTCGACGCCCGCGACGTCCGCGAACGTGACGCTGACCTGGTCCTCGCCGAGCAACCGCGCCCGGCTCTTGCCGAACGACATTGCGCCGCGCCCGCCTCCGGCGCCCTGCATCTGGCGCATGAAGTAGACCCAGACCGCAATCAGCAGCAGGATCGGGAACGCCTGGATGAACAGCTGCAGCAGCAACGACTGCTTCGGCGGCGGGCTCGCCGAGATCGACACCTTGTTTTCCTGCAAGGTGCCGATCAGCGCCGTGTTGTCCGTCTCCGGGTTGTACGTGACGAACCATTCGCCGCCCGGACGGCGGCCGCGAATCGTATCGCCTTCGAAGACGACCTCCTCGACGAGGCCGTCCTCCACGTAATTCAGGAAGTCGGAGTAGGCAACGGTGGCCACGCGCTGGTTGCTGGGGCCGAAGCTCTGGAACACGGAGAGCAGCACCACTGCTATCACGATCCAGAGAATGACGTTCTTGGCCAAATCGTTCAAAGCCTTACCCTACTTTCCGAGATTAGACTCGGTCGCACCTTAGACCCTACACCATCCCATAGTTTCTGGCCAGCACGTAAATCTCGCGACTTTCGGCTCGCGATGCGCGCGGCTTCAACGTTCGAACCACCGTGAACTCGGCACGCAATTCCTGCACGAAATCCTCGACGCCCGCGCCTTGGAAGAGCTTGATCAGCAGGCTTCCGCCCGGACGCAGCACGCTGCGGGCGAACTCGAGCGCATGCTCGGCAAGAGCGAGACTTCGCGGTGTGTCGACGGCGCGGTTGCCACTGATATTAGGGGCCATGTCGGACATTACAAGGTCGACCTGCCGCTCCCCGAGGCGCTCGCGAAGCGCCGCCGCCGTCGCGGGATCGGTGAAATCCCCTTGCAGGAAGTCGACGCCTTCGATCGGCTCCATCGGCAACAAATCGATCGCCCAAACGCGGCCCTTCCGGCCGACCTTGCGGGCGGCGAGCTGGCTCCAGCTGCCGGGGCTCGCGCCGAGGTCCACGCACAGGGTCCCGGGCACGAGGAGGCGCTCCTTCCGGTCGATCTCCTCGAGCTTGTACGCCGCACGCGACCGGTAGCCCTCCCGTTGCGCCCGCTCGACGTAGACGTCGCGCTCCTGCCGTTGCAGCCAGCGCCCGCTGGACCGGGCGCGCCGTGTCATCTATCCTCCTTGGACACCGCGCTCACAATAACAAGTCGCATGACGCTCACGAAGGCGCAACGCGAATACCTGCAGGTCCTCGGCCATTCGCTCCAGCCGACCGTCGACGTCGGCGCCGGCGGCGTCACGACCTCGGTCGCACGGGAGCTCGAGCGCGCGCTCGCGGACGCGGAGCTCGTGAAGGTCCGCCTGCCCTTCGGCGACCGCCGTAAGCGCTCGCGGGTCGCCGCGCAGCTCGAGCCGCTCGCGGAGGTTTGCCTCGTGCAGCAATCCGGCCATTTCGCGCTCCTCTATAACCCGCGGCCGGGCTCCGACCTGCACCTTCCGTCCGCCGACGCGTAGCGGCTTCGAACGGCTCCCGCCGCGACCACGGGAGTGAAGGCCGGCGCTTCGACGTCGAAGCAGCTGATTTCCCGCGCTGCGCGGCCGGAGTCGTTGCTCGCGGGTCAGATGTACTCGACGGCGGCGATCTCGTAGCTGCGCGCGCCGCTCGGGGTCGTGACGTCGACGACGTCGCCCTCGCGCTTGCCGATCAGCGCCCGCGCGATCGGCGAGCCGACCGACAGCAGGCCTTGCTTGATGTCCGCCTCGTCCTCGCCGACGATCTGATAGCGCGCCTCGCTGCCGTCGTTCACGTCGACCAAGTGCACCGTCGCGCCGAACACGACCCGGCCGCCCGCGTTCACTTGCGTGACGTCGATGATCTCCGCGTTCGCGAGCTTCGCTTCGATGTCGCGGATCCGCGCCTCGACGAGGCCTTGCTGCTCCTTCGCCGCGTGATATTCCGCGTTCTCGCGCAAGTCGCCGTGCTCGCGCGCGACCGCGATCGCGTTCGAGATTTTCGGCCGTTCCTCCTTCAGGCGCTTCAGCTCCTCGCGCAGTTGCGCGGCGCCGCGTGCGGTGAGGGGTACCTTGCTCACTTAGACGATCTCCGCGTGCAGATCTTGAAGACGGTTCACGATCACGTTGTCGAGGTGGTCGAGAGCATCGCAAGTCGCCTTCGCCGCCGCAAGCGTCGTGTAGTAGGTCACCTTGTGGTGCACGGCCTCGCCGCGAATCGAGTGCGACTCGCGAATCGCCCGCTTTCCCTCGGTCGTATTCACGATCAGCGCGATCTCGTGGTTCTTGATCATGTCGACGATGTGCGGCCGGCCCTCGCGGACCTTGTTCACGCGCCGACACGGCACGCCGCCCTCGGCGAGCGCCATCGCCGTGCCGCCTGTCGCGACGATCTCGAACCCCCGCTTGATCAATAGCTTCCCGAGCTCGACCGCGGCCGGCTTGTCGCGATCTCGCACCGAGAGGAACGCGACTCCGTGCCGGGGCAGCACGACGCCGGACGCGAGCTGCGCCTTCGCATACGCCTCGCCGAACGTGCGGCCCGTGCCCATCACCTCGCCCGTCGATTTCATCTCGGGGCCGAGGATCGGGTCCGCGTCGGGGAACTTGACGAACGGGAATACCGACTCCTTCACGGAGAAGTAAGCGGGGCGCTTCGGCTCCTTCACCCCCTGCTGCTCGAAGGTGATGCCGGCCATCGCCTTCGCCGCGATCTTCGCGAGCGGCATGCCGATCGCCT
>CAYWGQ010000231.1:0-1686 GCA_964457725.1 uncultured Gammaproteobacteria bacterium | reverse complement strand
GATCCTGGTCGACGAGCTTCTCGCCGAGCATCAGACGACAGGCGATCTTGGCGAGCGGTGCACCGATCGCCTTCGAGACGAACGGCACCGTGCGGGACGCGCGCGGGTTCACCTCGAGCACGTAGATCACGCCGTTCTGGATCGCGAACTGCGTGTTCATGATGCCGTTGACCTTCAGCGCGAGCGCGAGCTCGCGGACCTGCGCGGCGAGCTGGCGCTGCAGGTCCTCCGACAGGCTGAACGGCGGCAGCGAGCAGCCCGAATCGCCGGAGTGGATGCCGGCCTGCTCGACGTGCTCCATGATGCCGCCGATCAGCACCTCGTGGCCGTCCGAGATCGCGTCGACGTCGACCTCGACGGCGACGTCGAGGAAGCGATCGAGCAGCACGGGGCTCTCGTTCGACACGCTGACCGCGTGCGTCATGTACTCCTTCAGCTCGTCCTCGTCGTAGACGATCTCCATCGCCCGGCCGCCGAGCACGTAGGACGGCCGCACGACGAGCGGATAGCCGACCTCTTTCGCGAGCGCGACCGCCTCCTCTTCCGTCCGCGCGGTGCGGTTCGGCGGCTGCTTCAGCTTCAGCCGGTTGACGAGCTGCTGGAAGCGCTCGCGGTCCTCGGCGAGGTCGATCGAGTCGGGCGACGTGCCGATGATCGGCACTCCGGCCGCCTCGAGCTCGCGGGCGATCTTCAGCGGCGTCTGGCCGCCGTACTGCACGATGACGCCCTGCGGCTTCTCCTTGTGGACGATCTCGAGCACGTCCTCGACGGTGACGGGCTCGAAGTAGAGCCGGTCCGACGTGTCGTAATCGGTCGACACCGTCTCCGGGTTGCAGTTGACCATGATCGTCTCGAACCCTGCTTCCCGGAGCGCGAAGGCCGCGTGCACGCAGCAGTAGTCGAACTCGATGCCCTGGCCGATGCGGTTCGGGCCGCCGCCCAAGATCATGATCTTCCGCGCGGTCGTCGGATTCGCCTCGCACTCCTCTTCATAGGTGGAGTACATGTAGGCCGTGTGGCTCGCGAACTCCGCGGCGCAGCTGTCCACTCTCTTGAAGACCGGTCTCACGTTTTCCTTGTAACGTGCTGCTCTTACGCCGGTTTCCTTGATCTCCAGCAGCTGCGCGATCCGCCGATCGCTGAAGCCCTTGCGCTTGAACCGCCGCAGCGGCTCGGGGCGTAACGCGCCCTGCCCGAGCGTCCGGATCTCGTCCTCGGTGCGGACGAGGTCCTCGACCTGCGCGAGGAACCAGCGGTCGATGCCGGTGAGCTCCGCGACCTCCTCGACGTCCATCCCGAAGCGGAACGCATCCGCGACGTACCAGAGCCTGCGGCTGCCCGCCATCCGCAGCTCCTGCCGCAGCTTCGCGCGGTCTTCCTCGGTCTCTACCTTGGCGAGCATCGGGTTCAGACCGTCCGTGCCGATCTCGAGGCCGCGCAGCGCCTTCTGCAGCGATTCCTGGAACGTCCGGCCGATCGCCATCACCTCGCCGACCGACTTCATCTGCGTCGTCAGGCGGTCCGCGGCCTGCGGAAACTTCTCGAACGTGAACCGCGGCACCTTCGTGACGACGTAGTCGATCGTCGGCTCGAACGACGCCGGGGTCGCGCCGCCGGTGATCTCGTTCCGGAGCTCGTCGAGCGTGTAGCCGACGGCGAGCTTCGCCGCGACCTTCGCGATCGGGA
>CAYWGQ010000230.1:0-4739 GCA_964457725.1 uncultured Gammaproteobacteria bacterium | reverse complement strand
GCGACCAGTTGTCGATGCCGCCGCCGATGTTGTCCGAGAGCTGACCCTTCAGAAGCTGCGGGATGCCGCACGCGAACTCGACCACCTCGAGCCCGCGCTGCACCTCGCCCGCGGCGTCGGCGAGCACTTTGCCGTGCTCGCGCGTGATGATCGCGGCGAGCTCGTCGCGGTGCGCCTCGAGCAGCTCCTTCAGACGAAACAGCACGCGCGCCCGTTTCAGCGCGGGCGCATCGCTCCAATCGGGAAACGCAGCGCGCGCCGCGGCGACGGCCCGATCGACCGTCGCGGCGTCCGCGAGCGCGACCTCGGCGCACGGCACGCCGCGCGCGGGATCGAAGACCGCCGCGCGGCGCTCGCCGCCGGGCTCGCGAAGCCCGCCGATGTGATGACCGACGACCGGCAGCGTGCTGCCCCGTATTCGAGCCTCTTCGCTGACGGTGCTCATCGAGTCGGCTACTCCCGCGCCTTGAACTCGCGGACCTCGGCGTTGAAGGCCTGCGCGAGCGCCTCCATCGCGGCAACGGTGTTGTTGTGCTCGCCGACCGCTGCGTTGCGGAACGCGGCGCTCTGTGCCTCGTCGTCGATGATCTCGGCGAGACATTCGAGATAGCGCTCGCTGCCCGCGACGAAGCCGCGGACGGCCTCCTGCGCGGCGATCATCTCGTCGAGCGTCGCCGTGCCGCCGTCGGGAACGTCCGGCGCGCCGGGCTTGTCGCAGCGCTCGGCGAGGCTCCCGGCGCTCGCGACGACTTGCCCCGCGTCCTCCGGGGTCACGGTCCGGTAGAGCTCGAGCGCGGCGGCGTGGGTCGGCTCGCCCTCCTCGAAGTGGTGGAAGTACTCTTCGAGCACGTAGCGGGCGCGGAGCGGCTTGTCGGTCGCGGCGGCGGGCTCCGCCTCGCGAAACAGCAGCTCGGCGTCCGGCTCGAGGCAGTGCGTGCGGTGCCGCTCGATCCATTCGTGCGCCCGCTCATGCTCGCCCGCGGCTGCCGCCGCGAGCGCGCGCTCCTTCAGCGCGGCTCCGCGGTCCTGCTCCGGCAGCTCGGCCAGCGCGGCCGCGTCGAGCCGCGCGATCGACCGAATCGCAATCAGCGGCTCGGGCACCTCGCCCGCGAACGGCCCGGCGGCGCCGGTCGGCAGCTCGCTCACGCGATCGAGCACGGAGAGCCCCTCCGTGACGCGGCCGAATACCGTGTAGCCGCGTTCCGCGCCGGCATCGAGCGCGCGGTTGTCGGCGAGGTTCACGTAGAACTGGGAGGTCGCGGAATCCGGGTCGGCCGTGCGTGCGGCCGCGACCGAGCCGCGGACGTTGCTCAACGCATTGTGCGACTCGTTCTCGACCGGCGGCAGCGTCGGCCGCGGCCTGAGCTGCCTGTCGACGCCGCCGCCCTGCACGACGAAGCCCGGCACGACCCGATGGAGCACGGTGCCGGCGTAGAAGCCCGAATCCACGTACTCGAGGAAATTCGCGACGTGCTTCGGCGCCTGCGCGTCGGCGAGCTCGATCACGAACCGCCCGGCGTCCGTGCAGACGGCCACTTCCGTCGCCCGCCCGGGACCGGCGAAGCACAGCACGGCAGCGAGCACGGCGACGGATCGGGCAGCGCTGTTCATCTTCCCTTCCCTCAGCGTCTGATGTTTTGGCGGCCAGGATACCACCGTCCCCCGCGGCGACGGTGCGCGGTGCCGCGGCCGCAGTTCCGGGTTTCCCCGCTGCCTGCGCGCCTGCATCCTGCGCGCCGGCCCGTGCGATACTTGCGCGCGCTAAAGGAGCCGATGGCCATGCCGAGATTCCTGCGCGACAACGCGGCCCTCGTGATCGGCCTCGCGCTGCCGATCGTGGTCGTGGCGATCTTCCTGCTCGTGAGCCGCGCACCCGGCGCGCTCACGCCCCCGCCGGCCCACGATCTGCTGCTTCGCGCCGACGGCGCGCGCCGGATGGAGCTGCCCTATCGGGTCGACATCGGCGTCGTCGGCGACCGCGTCCGGGCGCGAATCTTCAGGATCGAGCCTCAAGGGCCGCCCGAGCGAGCGCTCCTCATCGCGGCGCCGATCCCGCGGCTCTTCTTGTGGGAGCACGAGGGCCGGACGCTGCGCGAGATCGAGATCGCGCTGCCCGAGAACGTCGAGGCACTGCCCGACGGCACGGAGATAGCGCTACCGGGGCTCGAGGGCCGTCGGGTGGTCACGACGCTCGCGGCGCCCGACGGCTATGCCTACGGCCGCAGCGCCGCCGGACCGGGCTCCGGGCTCTTCGGGATGCTGTTCGGCGGCGGCGGCGAGCGGCGCGTCGCGATCGTCAAGGACGGGGCGCGCGTCGTGATTCCGCTGCCGGACGGTTTGCAGTACTGGAACATCGAGTTCGTCGGGTGGCTCGTTGACTGAAGCGGACGATCGCGACGCGGCGCTCGCCGCGATCGTGCGGCTCGCGGCCGCGCACCGGCTCACGCCCGCGGAGGTCGCCGCGGCGATCGCGGCGGCGCCGGACGGGAACGCCGCGGCCGCGCCGTCGCGGCAGGTCTCGGCCCTGTCGCGGCTCCTCGCCTACCTCGGCGCCACCTTCACGTTCGCGGGCATCGGCATCTTCGTCGCGATCGAATGGTCGACGATGACGAGCGCGGCGCGCGTCGTAGCGACCTTGGGCGCCGGCCTCGCCGCGTTCGCGATGGGCATGCTCGCGGTTCGCGACTCGCGCTTCGCGATCGCCGCCACGCCGCTGTTCGTGCTCGCCGCGGCGCTCGAGCCGCTCGGCATCCTCGTCGCGTTCGACGAGTACGCGGGCGGCGGCGACTGGCGCCACGCAGTGCTCGCGATGAGCGGCGCGATGGCGCTACAGCAGCTCGCGGCGTTCTGGGCGCTGCGGCGGACGGCGCTGCTCTTCTTCACGCTGCTGTTCGGCGCGGCGTTCGCCGCGACCGGCATGGATATCCTCGGCCTCGACGGCGGGCTGATCGGGTTGACGGTCGGCGCCTCGCTCGTCAGCCTCGCTGCGGCGATCGATCGGACCGGGCACGCGCCGATCGCGCCGTATGCGCACTTCATCGGCAGCGGCGTCGGCCTCGCCGGCGCGTTCGATCTCCTCGTCGACACGGCCGCGGAGCCGCTCTTCCTCGGCGCGGCATGCGGCGTCGTCTATCTCAGCACTCATCTGAAGAGCCGTGCGCTCTTGATCGTCGCGACCGCCGCGATCCTCGGCTACATCGCCTACTTCACCGCAGACCGCTTCGCGGACGCAGTCGGCTGGCCGCTCGCGCTGATTGCGTTCGGGCTCGCGCTGATCGGCGCGAGCGCCGCGGCCGTCCGGATCAACCGCCGCTATATCGCTCCCGGGCGCGCGCCGCCCTGAAGGCCGCGGGCTTGTCCGGCGCGTCCCTCCCGGCCATAGTGACGGCGGTATCAGAGGACGACGCGCCTCGGCGCACGCGCCGGGCGCGAGGGAGATGGCGATGAGGAGAGCGATGCTGATCGCGCTCGCCGCAGCGGCCGTGTTCGCCGCGGGCGCCGCGGGCGCGCATCACTCGGTCGCAGGGCAGTTCGATTCGAGCCAGCCGGTGAAGCTGCAAGGGGTGATCTCGAAGATCGACTGGATCAACCCGCACATCTATATCTATCTAGACGTGCCGGACGAGGACGGCGGCGTGACGACGTGGCGGTTCGCGTCGCTGCCGACCGCGATGCTGCGCAAGGCGGGGCTGACCCAGGAGATGATCAGGGGCGGCGGCGCGACGGTCACGGCGAGCGGCATCCGCGCTCGCGACGGCACCGCGAATCTTGCGTGGCTGCAGCGTATCGATTACCCCGAGGGGCATCACTACCAGTTCTCGGGCGAGTAGCGCGCTCGCGCGCTCGGGAGGAAGTCATGAGCGTCACGAAGAAGACAGCGCGGGCCGTGGCCGTCGCGGCGGCGGCGCTCGCGGCCGCGACGGCCGCGCTCGGCCAGGCGCAGAGCGGCGACACCCCGCGCATGGCCGACGGCCGGCCGGATCTGAACGGCACGTGGGACAACGGCGGCGGCATCGATTTCGTGCGGCCGCAACGCGACGGCGAGTCGATCTGCATCAGCGGCTGCGGGCCCGCGGCCGGCGCGGCCGCGGCACCCGCGAGGCGCGCGCCCCCGCCGCCGCCGGACCGGCCGAAATACCGGCCGGAGTTCCAGGCGCGCGTCGCGGATCTCGACGAGCGGCAGGTGGACGAGGATCCGGTGCTGCGCTGCTTCGCGCCCGGCGTCCCGAGGATCGGGCCGCCCGACAAGATCGTGCAGAACTCGAAGGAAGTCGTGTTCCTCTACGACGACGTCTCCGGCAACTTCTTCCGGATCGTGCCGACGGACGGCCGCGGTCATCGCACCGACGTCGAGCCGAGCTACCTCGGCGATGCGGTCGGGCGCTGGGAGGGCGACACGCTCGTCGTCGAGACGGTGAACTTCAACGGCGAAACGTGGCTCACCGACGACGGCGCGTTCCATACGCCGAACCTGCGGGTCGTCGAGCGGCTCACGCGGCGCGGCGACACGCTCGAGTGGCGGGCGATCGCGTACGATCCGGAGGTGCTCGCCGAGCCGTGGGAGCTGCGGCCGCGGCTCGCGCAGCTGACGGACGACGAGCTCGTCGAGGCGCCGCCGTGCATCGAGCGCGATCTGCCGCACATGATGGACAACTCGAGCCACGACAACCCGCGCTGACCGCGGTCTTCCGGTAGGAGCGGCTGTCTAGCCGCGACTGCGGCTTCGTTCGGCGTCGCGG
>CAYWGQ010000229.1:0-4787 GCA_964457725.1 uncultured Gammaproteobacteria bacterium | reverse complement strand
GCGATCGACATCGCGCTCTGGGACCTGAAGGGCAAGCTGCTCGGCGCGCCGGTCTTCGCGCTGCTCGGCGGGCCGACGCGCGAGCGGATACCCGCATACGCGTCGATGCTCGGCTACTCGGTCGAGCCCGAGAAGGTGGCCGCCCGCACAGCCGAGGTTGTCGCGCAGGGCTACAAAGGCGTGAAGTGGTTCTTCAGGCACGGCCCGGCCGCGGGGCCCGAAGGCGTGCGCCAGAACCTCGAGCTGATCCGCACGGTGCGCGAGGCCGCGGGTGCCGATACCGAGATCATGTTAGACGCATGGAACAGCTGGGACGTGCCGTACACGCTCCGGCTCGTGGAGCTTGCGAGGGACTACGGGCCGGCTTGGATCGAGGAACCGGTCATGCCTGACATGATCGAACAGTACGCCGAGATACGGCGCTCGATCCGTTCGATCGCGATCGCGGGCGGGGAGCACGAGTACACGCGCTGGGGATTCAAGGCGCTGCTCGACGCGGGCGCGGTCGACATTCTCCAGCCGGACCCGGCCTGGGCCGGCGGCCTGACGGAAACGGTGCGGATCTGCGCGCTCGCGTCGGCGTACGGCATTCCGGTCGTGCTGCATCACGGCGGCGCGGCGGCCGCGCACCTGATCGCGGCGCAGCCGCCGGCGACCTGCCCGATGCAGGAGTGGTTGATCCAGATCGGTCTGTGCGACCAGATCTTTTTCGAGCACAAGATCGAGCCCGAGAACGGCTACATCGCGCTGCCGGACCGGCCGGGCTTGGGCTTGGAGCTGAACGACGAGGTGATCGAGTCGCGATCGGCTCTGTAGCGGAGCAAGGAGCGGCTCCGCGGTGCCGTCGGCGGCCCGGTCGGTTGAGACGACGAAGAGGGCGATGACCTACCGCAATCGTTTTACCTGGCAGGCGGAGCCGTGCCGCGTCCGACGGAAGGATCGACGCAGCAACCGCGAAGGCTCGTGCAGATGACGAACGAATCGAAGCAGCCATCCGCGGCGAGCGACGAGCACTCGGTACGCCCCGCGCTGTTCCGGCCGATCACGCTGAAGGGCGTGATGCTGCGCAACCGGCTCGTGAACGGGCCGACGAGCCTGTTCACGTGCGACAGGCACGACGGCATCCCGACCGCGTTCCACATGACGCACATCGGCAGCCACGCGATCGGCGGCGCCGGCCTGATCTTCACGGAGGCGGCCGCCGTCTCGCCGGAAGGCCGCACGAGCATCGACGATCTCGGCTGCTGGTCGGACGAGCACGGCAAGGCGTTCGCGCCAATCGTTCGCTTCGCGCAGAGCCGCGGCGCGAAGGTCGGTCTGCAGCTGTTCCATGGCGGGCGGCGCTGCAGCACCGATCGCCGGACGAATCTGCCGCTCGAGATCAAAGACGGCGGTTGGATTCCGCTCGGCCCGAGCGCGATCAAGGCGAGCCCGCGCTATCCGGTCCCGCGCGAGATGACCTGCGAGGACATCGTGCGGATCGTCAACTGCTACGGCAACGCGGCCGATCGCGCGCACCGCTTCGGCTTCGACGCGGTGGAGCTGCACGCCTGTCACGGCTACCTGCTGCATCAGTTCCATTCGCCGCTGTCGAACAAGCGCACGGACGAATACGGCGGGCCGTGGGAGAACCGCGTGCGGTTCACGCTGGAGGCGGCGCAGGAGGTGCGCAGGCGCTGGCCGCAGGAGAAGCCGTTCTTCGTCAGGCTCTCGGCAACGGAGTGGGTCGAGGGCGGCTGGGAGCTAGCGGACATGATTCGGCTCGCGAAGGAGCTCGAGGCGCTCGGCGTCGACGTGATCAACGTCTCGACCGGCGCCGGGGACCTTGTGGAGCTCGAGAATGCGACGAAGCCCGGCTATATCTTGCCGTTCGCGCGTGAGGTGAAGAAGGTACTCGGCATTCCCGTCTGCACGGCCGGGCTGATCACGAGACCGGAGCAGGCGAACGAAGTCATCGAGAGCGGCACCGCAGACCTCGTGTCCGTCTCGCGGGCCTTCATGCGCGACCCGTACTGGGGCATACGAGCCGCACAGGCGCTCGGCTGTCCGGAGGCGGTGCCCTGGCCGCGAGAGTATGCGCACGGTGTCGCGCAGCTCGAGCGCCTGGGGCTTTAGTCCGTTGGGGAAGCCGAGAGGCGCCGTCTTACGCGCCGGCCGGAGGCGAGCAGCGAGTCATGACTGATCGATCCGCGTTGGGCCGCATCTATCCGTGGTACGTCGTGCTCGTGCTGACGCTGGCGTACACGATCGCGCTCTGCGATCGCCAGATCCTGAGCCTGATGATAGGTCCGGTCCGCGCGGATCTTGATCTGTCCGACACCGAGATCAGCCTGCTGCTCGGTTTTGCGTTCGCGCTGTTCTACACGTCGTTCGGCGTGCTGCTCGGCTGGGTAGCGGACGTCTGGAACCGCCGCAATCTGATTTTCATCGGCCTCGCGGTCTGGGGCGCGGCGACGGTCGCGTGCGGAACGGCTGCTTCGTTCGCGTCGCTGTTCGTCGCGCGGATGATCGTCGGCATGGGCGAGGCGGCGTTGTCGCCGGCCGCCTACTCGATGATCCACGACTACTTCGAGCGCGAGCTGCGGGGACGCGCGATGAGCCTTTACGGCTTCGGCGTCGTCTTCGGCGCCGGCGCGGCCTACATCGCCGGCGGCGCGGTCGTCGAGTTCGGCGAGGAGCTCGCGAACTTGTTCCCCGACGTCGACTCGTATCTGCTGACGCCGTGGCGTGTCACGTTCATCGTCGCGGGCGCGTTCTCGCTGCTCGCGCTCACGACGATCGCGACGGTCAAGGAGCCGCAGCGGCGCAGGGACGTGCCCGGGAACGGCAGCGGCTCGAGCCCGCTCGCGTGCGTCAAGTTCATTTTGACGAACAGGCACTTGCACGGGCGGATCATATTGGGCGTCGCGATCGGTGCGATCGTCTTCAACGGCGTCTTCGCGTGGGTGCCGTCGCATTTCATCCGAGTGTTCGGCTGGACGGCGAGCGACATCGGCCTGTGGTTCGGCCTGATCCTGCTTTTCTTCGGCGCCGGAGGCATGTACGCGGGCGGCTACTGGTCGGACCGCGTGATCGCCGCCGGTCGGCGCGACGGGCCGGCGATGGTCGTGTTCTGGGGCGAGACCGTCGGCGGCATCAGCGCGATGCTGTTCGGGTTCGCGCCGACGTACGAGCTCGCGGTCCTGGCGCTCTGCACGTGCGTGTTCGGGTTCAGCGCCGCGATCGCGGTCGGGCCGCTCGCGTTACAGGCGTCGACGCCGGTGACGATACGTAGTCAGATGATCGCGCTCTATCTGCTCGTCTCGAACGTGCTCGGTCTCGGCATCGGTCCGACGCTGATCGCGGGCGTCAGCGACTACCTGCTGCAGAACGAGAACGCGATCGGCAAGGCCGTCAGCTGCGTCGCGATCGTCGTGATGCCGATCGCTTCCATTCTGCTGCTCGCGGCGTGGCGGCGCGAGAGGCGCGCACCGGAGAGCGTCGCCCCGGCGGTCGGGTCGTAGGAGGAGCACGGAATGAAGATTGACGATCTTACGCTGACGATGTTCAGCTGGGACGGCATCCCGGAGGTGGCGTACGGGCCGAACGTGAAGCAGCCCGCCGGCTCAAATGTTCTCGCGCTCGTCGAGATCAGGACCGACGAAGGCGCGGTCGGGCATTCGTTCCTCGGCGCGTCCGGGCCGGGCGCGGACGTCGACGCGGAGCTGCTGATCCGGCACTTGAAGCCCGCGATCATGGAGAAGGATCCGCGCGCGAGGGAGCTGCACCATCAGGCGTTGCATGCCCGCGCGCGTGCCGCGTCGATCCGCGCGGTCGGCGCCGTCGACGTCGCGCTGCACGATCTCTGCGCGAAGCTCGCCGGCGTGCCGATCCATCAGCTGCTAGGCTCGTACCGCAGCAGCATTCCGGCGTACGCATCGTCGCCGATGCATCTTTCGGTCGAGGCCTATTGCGACGAAGCGCTCTACTGGAAGAGCCGCGGGGTCACGGCGTACAAGCTGCACGTGACCGGCGACGTGAAGACCGACACCGAGATCTGCACCGCGGTGCGCAAGGCTGTCGGCGACGATTACGTGCTGATGCTCGACGCTGGTTTCGCGTACGACTATCCGCAGGCATTGCGGGTCGGCCGCGCGATCGAGGAGCTCGGTTTTCTGTGGTACGAGGACCCGCTCGGTCAGTGGTCGATCCCGGGCTACGTCAAGCTGAAGAGCAAGCTCGACGTGCCGATCATGGCGACGGAGCTGCCGTTCGCCGGCTTCGACATGTACGCGCCGTGGATCTATGCGCAGGCGACGGACTACTTGCGCGGCGACGTCGCGTTTAAGGGCGGCATCATCACGATGATTAAGACTGCGCACCTCGCCGAGGCGTTCGGCATGAACTACGAGATCCACCACGGCAGCAACTCCATCAACAACGCGGCGAACCTGCACGTCATGATGGCGATCAGGAACTGCGACTACTACGAGTACCTGCTGCCGGAGGCGATCATCAACTACGGCCTCGTCGAGGAGATCGTGCCGGACGAGCACGGTCTCGTGCACGCGCCGACGAAGCCGGGGCTCGGCGTCGAGATCGATTTCGGCCTGATCGAGCGCAAGAAGCTCGGCGTGCTCCGCTAGCGCCGGCGCCGGGGACGCGACCGCCGGCGCGGACGGGCGTATACTCCGAGCGTTCGCCGTCCTGACTTCCGCGTTCCGAGCCGCAAGGGACTCCCCATGGGCTTCTTGGCGGAGCTACAACGGCGCCGTGTAATCCGCGTCGGCGCGGCCTACCTGATCGTC
>CAYWGQ010000228.1:0-4899 GCA_964457725.1 uncultured Gammaproteobacteria bacterium | reverse complement strand
GGCAGCTCCGGCGAGCCGACGCAGGGCGCCGGCGCGGTCGCGATGCTGCTCGAGCGGCGTCCCCGCCTTTTGAACGTGCACCTCGACCAGATCGGCAGCGCCTCCGCCTATCGCGCGGTCGACTTCAGGAAGCCCGTGCTGCGGAACATCATCCGCGGCAAGCTGAACTGCCACTTCCAGGACTTGCCGGTGTTCAACGGCAAGTACTCGACGACCTGCTACCTGGACGAGACGCAGCACGCGCTCGACGACATGATGCGGCGAATGGGCCGCCAGCCCGCGGATTACTACCGCGAGCTCGCCGCGGCGTTCATGCATCGGCCTTATCACCGGATGCCGGAGACCTCGTTCGCGATGAGCTACCTGTTCGCGCTCGCCCGCGACGGCGAAGCGGGCCGGCAGGAGCTCGCCCGCTACTGCGAGGGCGCGAACATGAGCCTCGACGACGTGACGGCCGAGATGCGCTCCGCTCCGGACATCCTGCAGTTCGTGAAGGACGGCAACATCGAGGCGGACGCCTATCCGCTCTCCGTGCAGCTCCTGAAGCACTTCCGCGCGAGCCCGGAGTTCAGCGCCTTGGTCGCCGCGAAACTGTCGCTCGGCGCGGACATCATGAAGGACATCGGCAACGTCTATTGCGCGGCGTTGCCGGCCTGGATCGCCGCCGGCATGGAAGAAGCGTACGAGCGCAACCTCGACCTCGCCGGGCGCAAGGTGCTCGCGGTCGGCTACGGCATCTGCGACGCGGCGGAGGCGATCCCGATGACGGTCGCGGAAGATTGGCGCGACAGCGCGGCGAAGATCCGCTTCGCCGACGCGCTCGAGCCCTACCAGGACCTGACACGCACGCAGTACGAGAACCTGCACGACACCGGCACCGCCGCGGGTCTCGTCGAGCCCGACGACGGCTTCGTGATCGAGGCGATCGGCACGAGCTCGAACCCGAGCTTCAGCGACGAAGGCATCGAGTACTACCGGCTCGTCCGCTGAGCGCGGGGCGGCGCGACGCGCCGCCCGCTAGCCGTCGATCGGGCGCTCGGGCGTCGGCAGCACGCGCTGGTAGAACGCGAGGTCGAGCCAGCGGCCGAACTTGAAGCCCGCCTGGCGGATCGTGCCGGCGTGCGCGAAGCCGAGCTTGCGGTGCAGCGCGATGCTCGCCGCGTTGTCCCCGTCGATCCCCGCGACGAGCACGTGATACTGCGCGTGCTGCGCCCGGTCGATCACGGCTCGAAGCAGCTCCTTCCCGACGCCTCGGCCGCGATGCGGGCGGGCGACGTAGACCGAGTGCTCGACCGTGTACTTGTACGCGGGCCAGCCGCGAAACGGACCGTAGCTTGCAAAGCCCAGTAACGCGCCGGCCTCGTCGACCGCACCGATCACCGGGAAGCGCGCCACCTTGTCGGCGAACCAACGGCGCACCTGCTCGAGCGAGCGCGGCTCGTAATCGAAGAGCGCGGTCGAGGTCGCGATCACCTCGTTCAGGATCGCGAGAATCGGCTCGGCATGAGCGTCCGCGGCGCAGTCGATCAAGCGGAGCCGCGGCGCGCCGCCGTCCGCGGAGCGCTCGCTCATCGCCGCCCGGCGCGGCCGCGCCGCCTCATCCGTACACCCACGCGAAATACGGCGCAAACTGGCCGACGGCCGCGGCCGCGTGCAACAGCAGCGCGGCGACGGCGCCGACGAGGAGCAGCCGCGCGAAGCGCCGCCTCTCCGTCGGGCCGTTGCGCACGGCGAGAGCGAACACGAGCGCCGACGCCGCGCCGTACGAGCCGAGCAGCGTCAGCAGCGCGAACGCGCTCCAGAGCCCCTTCCCCTCGACGTGCATTCCGCGCGCGGTCTGCTCGACGTACGCACCCCGGATCGCGAGCAGCGCCGCGAGCGGCACGAGAAGCGATCCCGCGAGAAACAGCGCCGACCACGCACGCGCGAACCGGCCGGCGAGGAGATGCAGCGCGGCCGGCACCGCGACGGCCGCCGCGACCAGCGGCCCGTAGAACGGCGCGGCCGTCACGAGCACGCCGAGCGAGTAGGTCGGCCACGCGATCGCGCCCCACCAGCCGACGTAGAGCGCAACGGCTACGAGCGCCCACGTCGCGACGATCGCGGCCGGCCGGCCGCGGCGGCCCGCGGGTAAGGCGTTGTGGGCAGCGGCTGCGTACTCCATCGGTGCACGCGCTCGGCGAGTCGAGCGTGCCGGCGAATGTACCACCGGCCGCGGGCGCGCGTCAGTCGAGCGGACAGTCGCAAGGTTTCTGCCGCAGCAGCTCGAGCTGCCGCTCGGGCGGATCGACGTGCTCGGTCTGCTCGGCCGCGCCGGTCGCGAGCGACGGGTCGAGCGGGCTCGAGTGCACGAACCCGCGCCGCCCCATCTCGGCGACGAGCGCCTCGTGCCGCGCGTAGAGCGCCGCGAGCTTGCCGGCCCACCGCCGCGTCTCCGGATGCCGGCTGTAGCCGCGCTTGTCCAGCGTGAGCACGTTCCAGAGGCCGTGCAGCTCGCGATGCTCGCCGAGCAGGTGCCTGCTGCAGAGCCGTCGCGGCGGGACGTCCCAGATTCTCACCCGCTCACTCGAGCTGGGCCGTCTGCTCTTCGATGTGCCGGATCAGATCGTCGATCGAGCCCGTGGCGAGCACGCGGCTGTATTCCGCGCGCTTCAGCGCGAGATCGCTCACGCCGTCCGCGATGATGTTGATGATCTGCCAGCCGCGCTCGCCGCTCTGCTGCAACGTGTAGTCGAGCGATACCTGCTCGCCGTTCGCGCGGGCGATCGCGGTGCGCACCTCGGCACGTCCGGAATCGAGGACGTCGCTGCCGGTGCTCTCGAACGACGCATCGTCCACGCCCTTGAAGCGGCTCGCGTAGGTCATCACGCTCAACCGCGAGAACGCGTCGACGAACCGCTCGCGCTCCTCCTCGGAGAGCTCGCGCCACTGCCTGCGGATCGCGAACTCCGCGATATACGGCAAGTCGTGGGTCGCCTCGATCAGCGGCTCGAGCGCGCGATAGCGTTCCGCGAGCGGCGCAGCGCCGTGCTCCGCGGCGACGGCGACGAGGCCTTCGTGGAGCGAGCGGACGGTCGCCTCCGGCGTGTCGGTCCTGATCGCGAGATCGGCCGCATCGAGCGCGGCCGCGAAAGCGGCGAGCGCGGCGCCGGCCAAGAGCACGAGCGAGCGCCGATCATTCCGTGACTTCATACGCGCGGTCCTTCCATCGGGCGCGAACCCCGCGCCAATAACGAAGCGCCGAATCCCACGTCATCCCGAGAAACAATACCCCCGCGAGCGGCAGCGTCAAAGTCCACGCGGACGGCAGGCCGTAGAACCGAACCACCGGCCGGTACGCGAGCGCCATCGCGGCGAGCGCGGCCGCGCCCGCGCCGGCCGCGACCGTCGACGGGGCGAGCACGAGCGCGGCGACCGGCGCGACGAACGCGAGCGCGAGCGCGAGCGTAGCGCCGAGCAGGAGCGCCGGCGAATATCGCAGCTGCGTGTACGCCGTGCGGCTCACCATTCGCCAGAACTCGCCGAGCGTGTACGGACGGAGGCTCCGCACCGATCGGCTCATGCCGATCCATAGGCCGTGTCCGGCGCGCTTCACGAGCCCCGCGAGCGTGCAATCGTCGATCAGCGCGCCGCGCAACGCCGCGAAGCCGCCGATCGCGCGGAGCACGTCGGTCCCGACCAGGATGCAGCCGCCGGCCGCGGCGGCGACCCGAGAGCCGCGCCGGCTCGCGAGCGCGAACGGATAGAGCAGCTTGAAGAAGAACACGAACGGCGGCGCGAGCAGCCGCTCGGCGATGGTGACGGCGCGCAGCGTCGCCATGACCGAGACGAGGTCGGCGCCGCTCGTGCGCGCGCGCTCGAGGAGTGCCGCGATCGTGCCGGGTGCGAGCTCGATGTCCGCGTCTAGCAGCAGCACGCGCGGCCGCGCGACGGTCCGCAAACCCTGCTCGAGCGCCCACAGCTTGCCGCTCCAGCCCGCCGGGCGCCGGGCGCCGTCGATCACGCGAAGCTCCACCGTCCACGCTTCGCCGTCCGCCGGCGGAGCGTCCGCGGCGAAGCGGCGGCACGCATCGCCGGTGCCGTCGGACGACTCGTCGTCGACGACGACGATCTCGAGGTCCGGCCCTTGCCGCGCGAGCGCGGCGAGCGTTCGATCAATGACGGCCGCTTCGTTGCGGGCCGGGATCAGCACGGTCACGTCGCCCAGGCTCGGTCGCTCGGCCGACGCCTCGAGGCGCTCGCGGACGCGGTGCGGCTGCCACGGCAAGAAGAGCACGGCGGCCCAGGCCGCGACCGCGGCGAGGCTCGCGAGCTCGAGCGTCAACGGCATCGCAGCCGCGGCGGGACGGCCGCTCCTGCACGCGGGAGGGCGCCGCCGCGGGTCAAGGTCAGCGGTTGCGGTCGATCCTGCCGATCTGGTCGACCGGGATGGCGACGCCGGGCACGCGCCCGCCGTGCAGCACCGGCACCTCCGGCGCCATCTCGCCTTCGAGGCGCGGGCCGAACAGGAACACGCTCAACGCGTGCAGCGGATTGCGGAACGTGTCCTCGACCGCCGTGCCCTCGTAGCCGCAGTGCGCCATGCAGTTGTCGCACTTCGGGTTGCGGCCGACGCCGTATTTCTCCCAATCCGTCGTCTCCATCAGCTCCTTGAAGCTCTTCGCGTAACCCTCGTCGACGAGGAGGTAGCACGGCTTCTGCCAGCCGAAGACGTTGTAAGTGGGGTTCGCCCACGGCGTGCACTGATAGGTACGGTTCCCGGCGAGGAAGTCGAGGAACATGCTCGACTGATTGAAATGCCACTTGCTGCCGCGGCTCTTGCCTCGCTTGAAGATCTCTCGGAACAGCTGCTTCGACTGGCGGCGACCGAGGAACACGTCCTGGCGCGGCGCATGGTCG
>CAYWGQ010000227.1:0-4899 GCA_964457725.1 uncultured Gammaproteobacteria bacterium | reverse complement strand
CTCTCCGTCGAGGCGCTCGGCTTCGAGGAGCCGGAGATCGACGCCGAGCTGATCGCGATGGCCGCGCGGCTCTGGCGAACGCTCGGGCTCTCGAGCCCGCGGCTCGAGATCAACTCGCTCGGCACGCCGGAGTCCCGCGCCGGCTACAAGGAGGCGCTGGTCGAGTACTTCTCCGCGCACCGCTCGGCGCTCGACGAGGACAGCGTGCGGCGTCTCGAGCGCAATCCCCTGCGGATCCTCGACAGCAAGAACCCGGCGATGCAGGACCTGATCGCCGGTGCGCCGGAGATCGTCGGCTACCTCGATCCCGAGTCGCAGGCGCACTTCGCCCGGGTGCAGGAGCTGCTCGCGGCCGTCGGGATCGAGTTCACGGTGAATCCGCGTCTCGTCCGCGGCCTCGACTACTACACCCGGACCGCGTTCGAGTGGCTGACCGATCGGCTCGGTGCGCAGAGCGCGGTCTGTGCCGGCGGCCGCTACGACGGCCTCGTCGCGCAGCTCGGCGGGCAGCCGACGCCGGCGGTCGGCTGGGCGCTCGGGATCGAGCGCGTGATCGAGCTGATGCGGGCGGAGGGCGTCGAGGTGCCCGAGCGCGTGCCGGACGTCTATCTGGTCGCGGTCGGCGACGGGCCCCGGCGGCTCGCGTTCGAGCTCGCCGAGGAGCTGCGGGACGCGCTGCCGGGCCTCGGCGTGCTGCTCGGGGCGTCGGCCGCCGGGCTGAAGGCGCAGCTGCGCCGGGCGGACCGGAGCGGCGCACGGTTCGCGCTGATCGTCGGCGAGGAGGAGCTCGCGGCCGGCCGCGTGAGCTTCAAGCCGCTGCGGGAGGCTTCCCCGCAGGAGTCCCTCGCCCGGGCCGAGCTGCCGGGCCGCCTGCGCGGGGCGCTCGGCGGCCGCGCAGACTAGAATACGCGGCGGCTTCGCCGGCCGCTGGAGGCTTCGTGGACGAGTATCTGTCGGAAAAAGAGCAGCTCGAGCGCATCCGCGAGTGGTGGCGCGAGAACGGCTGGTATCTGATCGGCGGCGTCGCGCTCGGCGCCCTGGCGCTCTTCGGCTGGAATCAGTACCAGTCGTATCAGGAGCGGCGGGCCGAAGAGGCGGCGGCACTCTATTTGAATCTCGAGCAGGCGGTCGCGGAGGATCGGCAGGCCGAAGTCGAGCAGCTGCTCGGCCGGCTGCGGAGCGAGTACGCGGGCAGTGCCTATACCGACCAGGCCGGACTGCTCGTCGCGCGGTACCACATGTTCGCGAGCGCGCCCGATCGCGCGGCCGAGGAGCTGCGCTACGTGATGGAGAACAGCAAGGACGCCGATCTCGCGCTGATCGCGCGCTTGCGGCTCGCGCGCGTGCTCGCGTACCGCGAGCAGTATCAGGAGGCGCTCGCGCTGCTCGGCATCGGCAACGCGGGGCAGTTCACCGGCGCGTTCAGCGAGGTCGCGGGCGACATCCACTACGCGCTCGGCGACTACGACGCCGCGCGCGCCGCGTACCTGCGGGCGCTCGCGTCGCCCGGCTCGGAGGCGCTCGATCGGAACCTGCTGCAGATGAAGCTGAACGACCTCGAATCCGCCGCGGCCGATCGGGAAGCCGCATGATCGCGCGCCGCGGCCTGCTGCTGGTGCTCGCGGCGCTCGTGCTCGGCGCGTGCGCCGGCCGCCGCGACACGTCCGAGCCCCCGGCCGAGCTCGTCTCGTTCGAGGAGTCGCTCGACGTGCGGCGCGTCTGGAGCAGCAAGGTCGGCGGCAAGACGGAGCGGCTCAGGCTCGCGCTCCGGCCCGCGAGCGACGGCGCGAGGATTTTCGCCGGCGCGCACGACGGCGACGTCGTCGCGCTCGACGCGGTCACGGGGCGGCGGATCTGGTCGACGCGGACGCGGCTCGCGCTCTCGGCGGGCCCCGCCTACGGCGACGGGCTCCTCGCGTTCGGCACGACCGACGGCGAGCTCGTCGCGCTCGACGCGCAGACCGGCGAGCAGCGCTGGGTCGAGCAGATCGGCAGCGAGGTGCTCGCGCCCCCGGTGATCGCCCGCGGCGTCGTCGTCGTGCGCTCGATCGACGGGCGGCTCCGCGGCTTCTCGGCCGAGAACGGCAGGAATCTCTGGTCCGTCGAGCAGTCGCGCCCGGCGTTGACGCTCCGCGGCAGCACGGCGCCGCGCGTCGCGGGGAACGTCGTCGTCGTCGGCTTCGACAACGGGCGGGTCGGCGCGTACGACATCGCGACCGGCGACCCGCTCTGGGAGCTGCCGATCGCGACGCCGACCGGCGTCAGCGAGCTCGAGCGGCTGGTCGACATCGCCGCCGCAGGGCTGCAGGTCGTCGGCAACGACGTGTTCGTCGCGGGCTATCAGGGCCGGGCCGTCCGCATCGACCTGATGACGGGCAGCGTCCTCTGGCAGCAGGAGCTCTCGTCGTACGCTGGGCTCGGCGTCGACGTGAACTACGTCTACGTGACCGACGACGTCGGCGCCGTGGTCGCGCTCGATCGGCGCGGCGGCGCGCAAGTCTGGCGCCAGGAGGCCCTGCGGCTGCGCGACGTGACCGCGCCGACGCGGTTCGCGAACGCGCTCGTCGTCGGCGACTATGAAGGCTATCTGCATTGGCTCGATCCGGCGAACGGCGAATTTCTCGCCCGCGAGCGCGCCGCGTCGGGCCGCATCACCGGCGCGCCGCTCGTCGTCGGCGAGATGCTGTACGTGCAGGGCGACGACGGCACGGTCGCCGCGTTCGCGCTGCGCGATCGCGACGCTTGACGCGCCGCTTGCGAAGCGGCGCGCGGGAGTGACCCATGCTGCCCGTCGTCGCGTTGGTCGGCCGGCCGAACGTCGGCAAATCGACGCTCTTCAATCAGCTGACACGCACGCGCTCGGCGCTCGTCGCCGACCACGCGGGCTTGACGCGCGACCGCCGTTACGGCGTCACGAAGGCCGGTGACCGCCCCGCGATCGTGATCGACACCGGCGGGCTCGGCGCGCCGGGGCCCGAGGAGCTCGTCGCGCTCGTCGCGCGGCAGGTCGAGCTCGCGGTCGAGGAGGCGCACGCGGTCGTGCTCGTCGTCGATCACCGCGCCGGGCTCACGCCGCAGGATGCGGAGATCGCGGCGCAGCTCCGCGCGCTCGGCAAGCCGGTCGTCGTCGCGGTGAACAAGGCGGAAGGCGTTCCGCCCGCGGTGGCGGAGGCCGAGTTCCACCAGCTCGGCTTCGGCGAGCCGGTCGGCATCGCGGCGCTGCACGGCCAGGGCCTCGAGCGGCTGATGGAGCGCGTGCTCGAGCCGCTGCCGCCGGCGGAGGTCCCTGCCGAGGAGGCGGAGGACGAGCGGCCGAAGCTCGCGGTCATCGGCCGGCCGAACGTCGGCAAGTCGACGCTAATCAACCGGCTGATCGGCAGCGAGCGCCTCGTCACCTCCGCCGTGCCGGGCACGACGCGCGACAGCGTGCTCGTGCCGTGCGAGCGCGAGGGGCGGCGGTTCGTGCTGATCGACACGGCCGGCATCCGCCGCCGGGCGCGCGTCAGCGAGGCCGTCGAGAAGTACAGCATCGTGCAGAGCCTGCAGGCGATCGAGGAGGCCGGCGCTGTCATCGTGCTGCTCGACGCGCGGGAAGGCGTGACCGATCAGGATCTGCACCTGATCGGCCTCGCGGCCGAGCGCGGCCGCGCGCTCGCGATCGGCGTGAACAAGTGGGACGGGATGCGGCTCGCCGACCGCATCGCGGTCGAGCGGCAGATCGAGCGCAAGCTCGATTTCGTGCCGTACGCGAGCGTCCATTACGTTTCCGCGCTGCACGGCAGCGGCATCGCCGAGCTCGTCCGCGCGGCGCTCGAGGCCGAGGAGAGCGCGGGCCGCCACCTGCCGACGCCGCGGCTCACGAAGGTGCTCGAGGACGCGGTGAACGCGCACCCTCCGCCGGTCGTCCGCGGCCGGCGCGTGCGCCTGCGCTACGCGCACCAGGGCGGACGCTACCCGCCGCTGATCGTCGTGCACGGCACGCAGGCCGAGCGGGTGCCCGGGCACTACCGCCGCTATCTGGAGAACGCGTTTCGCGAGGCGTTCGACCTGCGAGGCACGCCGGTCCGCGTCGAGCTGAAGAGCGGCGAGAACCCGTTCGCCGGCCGCCGCAACCGCCTGACGCCGCGCCAGGTGAAGCGCAAGCGCCGGGTGATCCGCCACAGCCGCCGCTGACCGCCCCGAATTCCGCCGAATGCGCACCGGATTCCCGCCCGATTCCCGTAGGAGCGGCTGTCCAGCCGCGACCACCGCAGCGCGTCGGATTCGGGTAGGAGCGGCTGTCCAGCCGCGACCGCCGCCAACGCCGAACGAAGCCACAATCGCGGCTGGACAGCCGCTCCTACACAGCCGCGACCGCCGCCAACGTCGAACGAAGCGGCAGTCGCGGCTGGACAGCCGCTCATACAACAGTGTGGGGCGTGCGCCGTCGTGCCGTAGGGCACTAATGTCATAACGATAAGTTAGGTAGCCTGCCGCGGGCCGGTTTTACACTGCCCGGTCTCTGAGCGAGCAGGCGGAACGAGTTGGCCCGGGCGCGGCGGCACATCACGATCGACGGCGAGTTCCCGATGCACCGCGGGGGCACGCTCCTGAACCCGACGATCGCGTACGAGACGTGGGGCACGCTGAACGCGTCCCGCGACAACGCCGTGCTGATCTTCACCGGCATGTCGCCGCCCGCGCACGCGGCGTCCTCGCCCGAGGACCCGTCGCCCGGCTGGTGGGAAGAGATGATCGGCCCGGGCCGGCCGATCGACACGCGCCGCTATTTCGTCGTCTGCGTGAACTCGCTCGGCAGCTGCTTCGGCTCGACCGGCCCGGCGTCGGTCGATCCCCGCACCGGCGAGATCTATCGGCTCACGTTCCCGGTGCTGTCGCTCGAGGACGTCGCGCGCGGCG